>NZ_FBXK01000001.1:160000-460000 GCF_900013425.1 Sphingobium sp. Z007 | reverse complement strand
AGAAGATATATGCAGGCGATCCAGATCAGCAGCCCCGCAACGCTCGACACGCTGCGCGTTGTCGACCTGCCTGTAGCATTGGCACCCGGTCCGGGCGAAATTCAGGTGCGGTTACAGGCCAGTTCACTCAACTATCATGATTATGCCGTCGTGACCGGCGGCATCCCGATTCCAGCTGGGCGCATTCCCCTGTCGGACGGTGCGGGCGAGGTCATCGCACTGGGGGAGGGCGTGACCCAATTTGCAGTCGGCGACCTCGTCGTCTCCACCTTTTTCCCCGATTGGATCGAAGGCGGACCGCAGGACGGCGGCTTCGCCAATGTGCCGGGCGACGGCGTCGATGGCTATGCACGCCAAGCCATAACCGTGCCTGCGCACTGGTTCACCCATGTCCCGCGCGGCTATGATGCGATGGAAGCGGCCACCCTGACCTGCGCCGGGCTTACCGCCTGGCGCGCGCTGGTGGTCGAAGGCGGCATCAAGGCGGGCGACAGCGTACTTGTGCAGGGTACAGGCGGCGTTTCCATCTTTGCGTTGCAATTCGCCAAGGCGATGGGCGCTACCGTCATTGCCACATCATCCTCCGACGAGAAGTTGGAGCGCTTGAAGGCCATGGGCGCCGATCACCTCATCAATTATCGTGGGGATGCCAAATGGGGATCGACTGCCAAGAAGCTGACCGATGGGCGCGGCGTCGATCATGTCGTGGAAATCGGCGGCGCGGGCACACTGCCACAATCGCTGTCGGCGATCCGCGTGGGCGGCCATATTTCGCTGATCGGCGTGCTGGCCGGGGTGCAGGGGCCAGTGCCGACCGCGCTGCTGATGGGCAAGCAGGCGCGCGTGATCGGCGTGACAGTCGGCAGCCGCAGGCATCAGCTCGACATGATCGCCGCGATCAATGCCACCGGCATCCGGCCCGTGGTCGATATGCGTTTTCCCCTGGTCGAGCTTGCCAATGCTTTTCGCCACCAGGAAAGTGGCCGCCATTTCGGCAAGATCGGCATTGAAATCTGACCTGGGACAAGGCAGGCGTCAGGCGTGTTCCCAACGCCTGTCCTATCATTGCCATCCACGCGATCTTCGCGCCGTTCTCTGCATAAATGCCTCCACGGCCGATCGGTGCGCCGCGCTACCGCGCAAAGTCTGAAAGCTATCGCGCTCATGCGCGGCTGCGGCTGCAAAATCTTGGTCGGCGGCAAAATCGAGATTGGCCTTGATCGCGGTAGCGGCGGATAGGGGAATATGCGCCAGTTTGCGCGCCCGGCCCAACGCCTCTGCCGCCAGAGCAGTATCGGGCACAACGCTTTCCACCAGACCAATAGCGAGCGCCTGCTGCGAACCGAATGCGCCGCCAAAGGCGATAGTTCGCGCCCGCGCCTGTCCCAACGCACGAACCAGCAGCCAATTGACGCCCAGATCGCCTGCCAGTCCAATAGCGCCGTAGGCATAGGCGAATTTTGCGCTGTCGGCAGCGATGCGCAAATCGCAGGCGAGCGCGAGTGCCAGGCCGCCGCCTGCCGCGGGGCCGTTGACGGCCGCCAAAGTCGGAATCGGCATCGTGCGCAACAGATCCACGGTCATGACCGCTGCCTCCAGCGCAGCGCCTTCGGTCGCAACGTCGCGCGTCGACAGGCCATCCAGCAACGCCTGCACATCGCCGCCTGCGCTAAACATGGCGCCGGCCCCTGTCAGTATCAATGCGCCGATATTGTTGTCAGCGCGCGTGGCTCTCAGCGCCAATGCGAGTTCGGCCAGCAAATCCGGGCCGATGGCATTATGCTCGCCGGGCCGATCAATGGTCAGCGTCCGCACATTGCCCGTATCGCTGATGGTGATCAGCGCCATGCCTACATCACCGCATAGCCACCATCGACGGCGATCGCCGCGCCGGTGACGAAATCGGATGCGCGCGAACAGAGATAGACGGCGGTGCCCGCCAAGTCGTCGGGTTCGCCCCAGCGCCGCGCGGGCGTGCGCGCCACGATCGCCTCATCGAAGCCGGGCACCTTGGCTTTCGTGTCGGCAACCATATCCGTAACGAGCCAGCCCGGCAGGATGGCATTGACCTGGATATTGTCACGCGCCCAGGCGATGGCGAGCGATTTGGCGAGTTGTACCACCGCGCCCTTGCTGGCGGCATAATTGGCGGCCCCCGCCGCCCCGAAGATCGAGGTCATGGAGCCAAGCATCACCAATTTGCCGCCACCCGACGCCTTCATGTGCGAATGCACGGCCTGCGCGCTGAAGAAGCTGCCCGACAGATTGATATCGAGTGTGCGGCGCCACATCGCTTCGCTCATGGTTTCTGGCCGCGCGCCCTCGCCAATCCCGGCGTTCGCGATCAATATGTCGATCCGTCCAAGCTGATCTGCGACGGCCTGCGCCATGGCGAAACAGGATGCGCGATCCGCAACGTCGGTTTCGATGAAGATCGCCTTTGCGCCTATCGATTCCAACGCGACGAGAGCAGCTTTGGCCTTGTCGGCGCGCCGCGCGGCGATCGCGATAGCGGCACCCGCCTGCGCCAACCCTCTGGCCATGCCCAAACCCAGCCCGCCATTGCCGCCAGTGACGATGGCGACCTTGCCGGATAGGTCGAAAAGCGGCGATGATGGCATCACCTTATCGGCCCTTGAACTGCGCTGGGCGCTTATCGCGGAAAGCAGCGACGCCTTCGCTGAAATCCTCGGTCCGCCCGGCTTCCCGTTGCGCGACGCGCTCATTGGACAATGCCGTTTCAAAGGATGCGTCGAGCGCGGCCCAGGCCACGCGCTTGATGATGCCGAGCGAGCGGGGGCCGCGCGCCAGTTCCTTCGCCAGATCAAGTGCCCGGTCATCGACGTCATCGTCGGCCACGACCCGGTTGATCATGCCCCATTCCAACGCCTGCGGTGCCTTGAGCTTGGGACCGAGCAGCATCATTTCCATCGCGCGGGGACGGCCGATCGCTTTGACCAGCAAATAGGAGGAGCCGCCATCGGGGGCGAGGCCAACCTTGCTGAACGCCTGAAAGAAGATCGTATTTTCGCCCGCGACAATCATGTCGCCGGCAAGCGCTATTCCGCAACCGACCCCAGCAGCCGGTCCCTTGACCGCCGTCACGACCGGGATTTCGGCCGCCCGCATCTGATAGATGATCGGATTGAATATGCCGTCAAGATTGCCGCCCATGTCGCGAGCGGGATCGGTAAGGTCGATGCCGCCTTCGGCGAGATTGGCCCCCGAACAGAAGCCGCGGCCAACAGATCCGATTAGCATCGCACGCGCATCCTTCTCTGCGCGCCACACAGCGTCCAGCAGTTCCTCACCCATTTTCATGGTCATCGCATTCAGCGTCTGGGGCTGGTTCATCTTGATGACGGCGACATCATCGACAATGTCGTACAGAATCGTTTCGTAGGCCATGCTTGTCTTTGCTCTCCGGTTCGGCCTTCGGGAAGCGGTGAAGCGGGCACTTCGTCCACCCGTCTAAAGCCGGTTTGACACGCTACTCCACACCCCTATGAACCAAGTTTACTAGGTTGTATAGCACCGCATATTCGTGTTTGCGATCATGCGATGCCCGGCGAAAGAGGAATAATGCATGTCGCGCGAAACAGCGCTGGACGATTGGCTGGCGGCTCAATGGGCGCATATCCCGCGCATATTTTCGGTGCCGGTGGAAGGCGCGCGCATCGCTTGCCGCGGCTGGAACATGGACGTGGCATCGCTGCCGGGCCTGATATTGGTGCATGGGTTTCGCGCACATGCGCGATGGTGGGATCATATCGCGCCTTCGTTCACGGACCGTTATCGGGTGGTCGCCCTCGACCTGTCCGGCATGGGCGATAGCGATCGGCGCGAAAACTATAGCCGGGTGCAGAATGGGCGGGAGATATTGGCCGTGGCGGCAGCCTGCGGTTTTGATCCTTTCACCCTGGTCACGCACAGCTTCGGGACGATGGGCGGGATATTGGCCGCCAAGCGCGCGCCGCAGCGCGTACATCGCCTCATCATGATCGATGCGGGCATCCCCACCGTCGAAGAACAGGCGCACCAGATCCCCACGCAGCCGCTGCGGCTATATCCCGATCTGGATAGCGCGTTAGCCCGCTTTCGGCTGATCCCGGAGGTCAAGGAGCCCGTGCCTGCTATCGTCGATCATATCGCACGCCATGGCGTGGTAGAGACGGCAGCGGGATGGAGTTGGAAGTTCGATCCTCAAGCCGCAGTCTCGCTCAATGCCGAACGCTATCGCGACGAACTGTTCGGCCTGCAATTACCCGTGGACGTCATTTACGGGACCGAGAGCAACGTGATGACGGCCGATCGCGTGGCATTGGCGCTCAAGATCGCGCCCCATGCCGGAACGCCCGTTGCCATACCCGCCTGCAATCATCACATCATGATCGAGCAACCGCTGGCGTTGATCGCCGCGCTCAGCGGGATCTTGGCCAATAAGCCAGTGCGCCCTAGTTCTTGAAAATGGGCGCGCGCTTGTCACGACCGGCACGCACAGCCTCGGCATGATTGTCCGACGCTAACAGCACTTCCTGCTCCCGTGATTCGGCCAGCAGCAGGTCGCCATCGCTGATTGCCCATGGGAGGTTGAGCAATCGCTTGGCCGCGCGCATGGCATCGGGACTGGAATCGGCAATTGCGCGCGCCATCGCCATCGCCTCGGCATGGGGGGCCGCCGCCTGATGTGTGACCAGCCCGATCTCGAATGCCTCCGTGCCCGTGTAGCGACGTCCGGTGAAAATGATTTCCCGGAGTCTGTCCTCGCGGACCAACCCGCGCAGCAATGCCGTGCCGGCGACGTCAGGGATCAGGCCCCAGCGCATTTCCATCACCGAGATGTCGGTGTCCGGCGCACAGAAGCGGATGTCGGCCCCCAGCATCATCTGGCATCCTGCCCCAAAGGCATAGCCATGCACCGCTGCAATGACCGGCACTGGCAATGTACGCCACCCCCAGGCGCATTGCTGGAAAAGATTGGCCGCGCCATGGGTCCGCGGCATCAAATCGCGCAAGGCAGGCGCATTCGCGAGACTGTCTAGGTCGACACCGACGCTGAACGCCCTGCCCTCGCCCGATAGGACGACACATCGAATATCGCGGCGCGCCGCGATATTCGCGATCGTGTCGGCGATTGCGCGAAACTGCGCCTCGTCAATGGCGTTCAATTTGTCCGGCCGGTTGAGGCGGACGTCCGCCACCCCGTCCGTGACGGTCATGAGGACACGCTGTTCCGACATGGCAAACCCCCGCTATTAAAGGGAGCGGCTCACCACTTCCTTCATGATTTCGTTGGTTCCGCCGAAGATGCGCGTGACGCGCGCGTCGCGCCACAGGCGGGCGACCATATATTCGTTCATATAGCCCGCGCCGCCATGAAGCTGTAGCGCCATGTCGATCACCCGCCCCTGCATGTCCGTATGCCATTGCTTGGCGGCGGAGGCTTCGGCGGTGGTGAGCGCACCGGCCATATGCCGCTTGATCGCCCAGTCGAGATGCGCCCAGCCAACCTGCAACTGGCTTTTCATGTCGGCCAGCGTGAATTTGGTATTCTGGAATTGGAACACCGCCTGGCCGAACGCCTGCCTTTCCTTGGTGAAACTGACCGCTTCGTCGAACGCGCGCTGGGCAGCGGCCTGAGCAGAGACGGCAATGGAGAGGCGTTCCTGCGGCAACTGGCTCATCAGATAGATGAAGCCCTGCCCTTCCTGACCCAGGCAATTAGTGATGGGGACGCGCACATCTTCGAAAAACAGTTCCGACGTGTCCGCCGAGTGTTGGCCAACCTTGTCGAGATTGCGTCCGCGCTTGAAACCGGCGACATCGGCATCGACCAGGATCAGCGAGACGCCCTTTGCCCCCAGTTCGGGCGCGGTCTTGGCCGCGACGATGACGACATCGGCATTCTGGCCATTGGTGATATAGGTTTTGGACCCGTTGATGACATAATGATTGCCATCCTTCTTGGCAGTCGTGCGGATGCCCTGAAGGTCCGATCCGGTGCCTGGCTCTGTCATGGCGATCGCGGTGATACATTCGCCGCTGACCATTTTGGGCAGATATTTCGCGTGCTGCTCGGGCGAGCCATAGACCTCTATATATTCAGCCGTGATGTCGCTTTGCAGGGTGATCCCCGCCGACGATCCCGCATAGGCCAGTTCTTCGGCGACGACGACGTTGAAGCCGAAGTCCAGCCCCAGCCCGCCATGTTCTTCTTTGACCGTCGGGCATAACATACCCGCGTCGCCACAGGCCCGCCAAAAATCCCGGCTGACGATCCCTTCCTCCTCGAACTTGTCGAGATTGGGGACTAGTTCCTTGGCAAAGACCTGACGCACGGTGTCGCGAAACATCGCATGATCGTCGTTGAAGGCGAAACGGGCGGAAGTGTCGAGCATGATGATCTCCAGATCGAAAGTCAGGCGCTATTATCGCCCTAGATATTGTGGCGTGCGCTTTTCGACAAAGGCGGTCATCGCTTCCCGATGATCCTCTGTCCCGGCGAGCATCACCTGTTGCCGATCCTCGATCGCAAAAGCGGATTCGATCGAGGGCGCATCGATGTTCATGTTGAGCGCCTGCTTGGTCAGCGCCAGGCCATAGGGCGAATTGGCGACCATTTCATCCGCCAATGCCAGGCCGGTTTCGAGCAGTCTGTCCGGCTCCACAACGTCGCTGAGCAGACCCAGCCTCAAGGCTCGGTCGGCATGGATGAACCGGCCGGTCAGCAACAGTTCCGCCGCCAGGCTGGCCCCTACGAGACGTGGCAGAAAATAGCTCGAGCCGATGTCCGCGCCGCCAAGGCCGATCTTGATATAGGCGGCGTTCATACGCAGATCAGGCGTGCCGAAACGCACGTCGGACGCGAGCAAGAGCGAAAAGCCGCCTCCGCAAGCCGATCCATGACCCAGCGCGATGAAGGGTTGCGGCGCCAGGCGCATCCCCTTGAGTACATCGCCCAATTGCGTCTGCCCCCGCCAGCTCCTCTGGAAGCGGGTCTCGTTGGTTTCGAGGCGGTTTTCCTTGATGTCGAGACCAGCGCAGAAGGCCCGGCCTTCGCCACGCAGGATCACTACCCGCACGTCGCGCCGATGCTTGAGCGCATAGACATAGTCGCCCAGTTCGGCGACCAATTGTTCGGAAAGGGCATTGAGCGCCGTAGGCCGGTCGAGAGTAACGATCTCGACCGGCCCGCGTGCTTCCACCCTGATGGTCTGAAAGCTCATTTACTTCTTTCTCGACAATTCCCAGTGGCGCTGCATCATCTTGGCCGCTTCCTCCGCCAGATCGCGTGGGACTTCCGGGTACATGGCGATACCGCCCTTCTTGGGCAGCGCGATGGTCGCTGTGGCGCGCACGGTCTCGTCGCCGCGCTGGTTGGTGAATATGACTTTCACATCGACCAAGTTCTGGCCGCCTTCCTCACGCTTGCCGGTGACTTCGCCGGTGATCGTCTGGACATCGCCCATATAGTTGAATTTGCGGATTTCGTCATGGACATGGGTGATGACGCCGTCGTCGCCAGCCCAGTCATTGAGATAATGCCAAAGATAGCTTTCGCGCATGACTCCATAGTCGTAGGCCATCGGGTTGCCGATCGCCTGCGCCCAGACCGGATCCCAGTGCAGACGTTGCGCCACGTCGGGCACGCCATATTCATTCTTCACGTAAAAGGCGGGGATGCGCTTGCGGTTCTTATGCGCCAGGCGACCGACCGTGGGCGCATAGGGTACGAAGCCATAGCCGCCGGCATGATAGACGATGACGTCCGTCACCGTGAGCGGCCCCTTAGCCATCTTGCCCAAGCTTTCGCCCACCTGCACGTCGTCGAAGTTGCGCGTTTCCGCGCCGCGCACCATCTCGGCCGCATAGACTTCATCGACTTTGGCGATGTCCTCGTCGGTGTAGGTCGCCGGTTCCAGGGCGCTATATTTGCCCTTTTTCGCAGCGGTCTTGCGCTCGGTCAGCACGCGCAGGATGCGGTAGACGGCGACCACCTCGCCGCGCTGGTTGATCTTCACATCCTTGCGCACCGTAATGACGGAGCGGCCCGAAAATTCCGACGTCTTCACTTCCGACGTCTCGTCGCCATTATAGCTGTAGATGGTGTCGCCGGGGAAAACAGGGCGATACCAGTCCCAAGTCGATCCCGACACGAACACATGGACGCCCTTCCACAGGCTTTTGCGCAGCGCCTTAATGTCGTCGCCGGGCGCATCGCCCAGCATCGGGGCGTTGATCTGGCCCACCATCATGCCAGGAGCGATCACGCTGCCCCAGCGTGTGCCGCGGGCATATTCGGGGTCGCAGAACAGCGGATTGTCGTCACCGGTGCCATGGGCGAAATTGCGGATATTGTCGGTGGTCGCGGTCTGGATATATTCGCGCGTCTTGGCCGCCTGCATATAGCCCAGCAGCTTTTCCTGCCGTTCGATGTCATTGTCGGTGATCGCATAATCGACCGCCTTCTGCCATTCGTCGCTTTGCTTGATGTCGTCGGGGGATTTGGTCGCCATGTCAGTCTCTTTCCCAATATTCAGATGGTTCAGGCCGCGTCGGCGGCGTCGGACTTGAAGAGGTCGCGCACCTGCGGCAGCGCGGGTTTCATTGATGGGGTGCGCGGCACGTCATCGACGATCAGGAATTTTACCGGCACCTGATATGGCATCAGATGGTCCCGGCCATAGTCCTTCAGTTCCGCTTCGGACGGCGCGTCGGCACCATCCTTGAGGATGATCGCCGTCATCGGCACGGCGCCCAGGCGGCGATCTTCCATGCCCACGGTAACGGCCTCCCGGATCGCGGGATGCAGTTCATAGGTCTTGTTAATGTCGTCGGGATGCACCTTGAACCCGCCACGAATTATGGCGAGATCGGCGCGTCCCTTGATGAACAGAAAGCCGTCCGTATCGATGATCGCGCGATCAGTCGTGCGCAACCAGACGTCGCCCAGACCGAATTGCGCCGCCTTCATCTCCAGCACGCCTTCTTCGCCAACGGACTTTTCCTCGCCTGTGTCTGGATCGACCACCCTACCCTTAACGCCGGGCTGGAAACGCCCGACGCTGCCCGGCTTCTTGTCCCAGAACTGGTGGAAATCTTTGAGTGCCCATCCGGCCACCGCGCCGGAAAATTCGGTCGCGCCGTAATTTTGGAGCACCGGCAGGGCGTAGCGCTCCATAAACTCCTTGGTGACTTCGAAATCGAGCGGGGCCGCGCCCGTGCGGATCGCGACCAGGCTGGCCAAATCCTCTTTGGGGATGTTGGCGTCCAGAATCATGCGGAGGCCGGCGGGCACCGCGCCTGCGACCTTGGGCTTGTGGCGCTTGATCGCATCATGCCAACTGGCGACCGAAAATTTTTCCAGCAGGCAAGCCTTGCGTCCGCCCGCGATACAGGTCAGCGCGCCCCACAGCCCGCCGATATGGGTCATCGGGTTGGATAGGATGGTGATACCGGGCCGCAGGATCGCCGCTTCGCCGGGCTTGCGATCCTTTTCATAGCTGAGCGCCCCTTCGAAACTCTGGTCGAAGGCGGCGCGCTGGAGCGGAACCCGCTTGGGCTTGCCGGTCGTGCCGCTGGTCAGCATTTCGACGATGATGCCCGGCTCAGTCACCTTTACAGTGTCGCCAAAATGTTCATAGCCGGGACGAAAATATGCGCCCTCCAATATGCCAGGCAGTTCGATGACGGCCGTTCCAGCGGCCTTGAGGACATCCAATATGCCCGGACGGTCAAGGTCTGCCTGTTCCGCGATGACGACGGGCAGGTCCAGCCCGTCCAGATCCTTGATCAGCCGGTGGTCGGGCAACAGCGGATTGATCGACACCATGGTCATGCCGTCGGCCACTGCCGTGAGCACCGCGGCGAAGGGCGACGGACGGTTCTTCACCATCACGCCCACGCGCGCGTCCTGACCCAGACCCAGGGTAGCAAGCAGCGATCGGATCGCACCGATAGTGTCGCCCAACTCCTGCCAGCTATACCATCTGCCCTGATAATCGATGACGTCCGCAGACGGGTCTATCGTCAGTACGCCATTGAGCAGGTCGGAAAAAACGGACATTGCAAACCCCCGAAAATACTCATGCAGACTCATGTCGCAATGATGTCTACGCTTCTTATATAACTAGGTTATCGTTCTTACGCTCCTCACGCAAGGTGGCAGGTGGAGCAGGCGGCGGCCTTATAACTGATCGAAGGGGATATTCTTGTCGGCGCGCATTTCGCCCGGCATCCCCAGCACGCGCTCGGCGATCTGGTTCCGCAACACCTCGTCTGCGCCGCCAGCGACTCGCAGCGCCGTAGACCAGATATAGTCGCCCTGAATTCGCGCGGTGTCGCTACCCTCTTCGGCAACCAGACCCGCCGGGCCGCGCATTTCGAGCGCCAGCCCGGACGTCTTCTGATAACGATTGGTGTAGGCAAGCTTGACCATCGAGGCGAGCGCGCCAGGATTTTCGCCGCGCGATACCATGGTACGCAGGCGGGCCTGGAAATAGCGCTCCGCCTGTTCTTCGGCATAGGCGCAGGCGAGTGCGGTTCGGGTCGCGGACGAATCCAGCGCAGTACCCTCGGCGCGGGGTGTGTCTGCCGCATATTGGATTAAGTCGGCGATGCCGCCGCCATTGCCCTCGCTCCCCTGGTTCAGACGCTCGCCCATCAACACTGTCATAGCGCAGGCCCACCCCTCGCCCTCTGCGCCGATGCGGCAGTATTCGGGGATGCGCACGTCGGTCAGGAAGGTTTCGTTAAAATCGCTCGCGCCCGAGATCTGACGGATCGGGCGGACCTCGATGCCCGGCGTTTTCATGTCGACGACGAAGAAGGTCAGCCCCTTATGCTTGGGCAGGCCAGGATCGGTACGGACGATCAATATGCCCCAGTCGGAATGATGCGCCCAGCTCGACCAGACTTTCTGGCCGTTGACCACATAATCGTTGCCATCCCGGACCGCGCGCGTGCGCACCGCGGCCAGATCGGACCCGGCGGACGGTTCCGAAAACAGCTGGCACCAGGTCATTTCACCGCGCAGAGTGGGGCCAGCGAACTTTTCGATCTGTTCGGGCGTGCCATGCTTGAAGATCACCGGCAAAGCCATGCCCAGCCCGATGCCGATATAGGCTTCCTTGGCGAGATGATATTTGCTTTCTTCCTCACCAAACACAGTCGCTTCGGCGATGGTGGCGCCGCGACCGCCATATTGTCGGGGCAGCAATATGCCTGCATAGCCACCTTCGGACAGGCGCTTTTGCCAGGCTTTGCCCAGCGCGACTTCCTGCGCTTCTGAAATGCCTTCGGACTTTTCGAAAGCCGGCGCATTGGCGGCGAGCCATTGGCGCGCTTCCTGGCGGAACAGCGCTTCTTGGGGGGTGTCGTTGAAATCCATTATGCCGCCTCCGCCTTGAACTGCGATCCGGGAAGATGCTTGATGAGCCGATCTGCCCAGGATTCGCGGCCGCCAAGGCTGAGCGCGAGCGTCCTTTCGCGCCGATAGTAGAAATGGCAGTTCGCCTCGAACGTGTAGCCAATGCCGCCATGCACCTGGATATTTTCTCGCGCGGCGTTTTCGAAGGCGTCGATGGCCATCAACCGGGCCGATGCCGCGGCAACCGGCAGAGCATCGGGATCGTTCAGTGCCGCCCAGGCGCCAAAATAGGCGTTCGACCGCGCCAGTTCGACGCCAACCGCAATATTCGCAAGCTTGTGCTTGATCGCCTGATAGCTAGACAGCGGACGACCGAAAATCTGGCGATCCATGGCATAGTCGCGCGCCATCACCAGACAGGCGTCCGCGCCGCCGACCGCTTCGAACGCGGCCTGGACCGCCGCACGATCAAATAGCCGATCGATCACGTCCTGGGTCAGCGCATTTTCCAGCAATTCGGCAGGAACTGCATCGAACGCCAGGCTGTAATGGGCGCGCAACTGGTCGAAACTGTTGAGGCGGGTGCGGGTAACACCGGGCTGGTCGAGTTCTACCAGCGACAGCATGAATGTATCGGCGGCCTTGACCAACACGACCGCGACCGTCGCGATACCGGCATCGGCCACGGGAGTCTTAGTGCCCGTCACTGCGCCTGCGGCATAGTGCGTCTTGACCGCGTTGCCGGTCCACCCGGCCGGCCCCTCGGCATAGGCGAGGGTGCCGATGGCATCGCCGCTGGCAAGCCGGGGCAGCCATTTTTCCTTTTGCGCGCCGGACCCGGCCAGGTTGATCGCGTCGGCGGCAAGGACGATGGAGGAGAAGAAGGGCAGTGCCGTATTAGCCCGGCCCAATTCTTCGCTGATGACGCCCAGGTCCAGTTCGGTCATGCCCAACCCGCCAAATTGTTCCGGCAGGGCAGCGCCCAGAAAGCCCATCTCGGCAATTTCGCGCCAGAGCGACTCGTCCCATTCCTTCCCCGCATCGATCAATTCGCGCAGCCGGTCGGACGATGATCGCTCGCCCAGCAGCCCGCGCGCCTGCTCCGCGAGCATTTTCTGTTCGTCGGACAGGTCAAAGTTCATGCTCGTTCCTTGTGTGTGTAAGCATTATCTATTCACCTCTCCAACTAAGCTAACCATGTCTCTCACGCAATGGCATTCTTCTGTCGGTGCGGGCGAGCTGCGCCAACGTAGTCCGAATTGCTGAGCTTGCTCAACGAAAGTGTTGTCAAAACAACAGCGCCTAGTTTGTTGCCGCAGCCCTATTGACCAACAAGTGCAACTAAGCCAACTAGCTGAAACCCGCGAAACTGATACGCGGTCAGCTAAGGGGAGGATGATATGAAATCCTGTTTTACACTTCGCCATGCGCTCACGCGATCGGTTTCAGGAGCTGCGCTGACGGCTATGCTGTGGGCCGCTCCGGCTATCGCGCAGGGCCCCGTCGCAAAAAGCAGCAGTGGCCTGGAGGACATTGTCGTCACTGCGCGCAAGGTCGCTGAAAATCTGCAGGACATTCCCGTCGCCGTCACCGTACAGACCGGCGATGCGCTCAGGCAGCAGTCGGCAGTCCAGGTGCCCGATATCGCGCGACTGACCCCCGGCATCACCTTCACGCAGGCCTCCTCCAATGGTTCTGCATCCAACATTACGATTCGCGGCCAGGTCCAGACCGATGTACTCGCTACGCTCGATCCGTCTGTCGGTGTCTATGTCGACGGTTTCTATTGGGCGCGCGCCTACGGCCTGAACGCCAATCTTCTCGACGTCCAGAGCGCGCAAGTGTTGCGCGGTCCGCAAGGCACGCTGTTTGGCCGTAACACCACGGGCGGCGCTTTGCTGATCCAGAGCAATGACCCCAATTATGATGGCGTGTCTGGTATGATGTCGGCGACCTATGGCCGCTTCAACGAACGCAACGCGGACGCCGTGCTGAACCTGCCGATCGTCGCCGACAAGGCCGCCCTTCGCGCAGGCTTTACCGTCAACAAGCGGGACGGTTTCATCAAGAACGAGATTAGCGGCCGCGATCTGGCGGAGCGTGACAGCTATACCGGACGGGTAAAGCTGCGCCTGGACCCCACCGACAATTTCCAGCTCATCTTTTCGGGCGAATTTTACGGGATGAAGAATTACGACCGTCCCTATGAACTGTTGTATGTCGCGCCGACTTCGCCTGCTAATATCGAGGCGGCGCTGGAAGCCAATCCGGCCAACGCAGCTTTGCTGGCCGTTCCGGGCGGCGTTGGGCAGTTGGTGGGTATTGGTAGCGGTCTTTATTCCAACTATATCGCCAACTATACCGGCACGGACAGATCTCGTCTGAACGACGGCGATCCGCGCGTGGACGTCAAGACCCAGACTTATGTAATGACCGCCAATCTCGACACATTTTGGGGGGCGCTCAAATTCATAGGCGGCTATCGTACGATCAAGTCGTTCGCGCCCCTCGATCTTGACGGATCGCCCTATTCGATCGTCAAGACGACCGGCAAGCAGGATTTGCAATCCTATTCCGGCGAGTTGCAGGCTACCGGGACGGCGATGGACGACAAGATCGATTTCGCGGGCGGCTTCTTTGCCTTCAACGAAACCGGCCGGGACGAGTCGACGTCGATTGCGCTGCCGGCACTGACACGCGTTTCCGCTGGCGGATTGTTGCCGCAGACCTATTATATCGGCGACATCACCAATCGGTCGATGGGCATGTATGTGCAGAGCACCTTTCATTTCACCGATGCGTTGTCGGCAACCGGCGGCGTCCGCTATTCGGTGGAGGACAAGAATATCGTGTCCTTCAACGCCACTCGCAATGCGGATACGGATACGCTGCTGTCGTGCCTGATCGCCACGGCCGAGCCGGGGACATGCCGGGCGCAGTCCAAGTCGGGTTTCGATGGCATCTCCTATACGCTGGGCCTGAACTATCAGATCAATCCCGATGTGCTGGTCTATATCAAGACCAGCAAGGGCTTCCGGTCGGGCGGACAGAATCTGCGTGCGGCAGGTTCGACGACCGGCGGCGCCTTTGCCCCCTTTGGACCGGAAGTGGCGCGCGAGCATGAAGCGGGCGTGAAGGCCGAGATGTTCGGCCGAAGGGTTCGTTTCAACTTGGCCGCCTTCTACAATGAAGTGAAGGACATCCAGCGCACGACCCTGTTGGTCAGTGCCGACGGCAGTTCGACCTCCACTGTCGTCAGCAATGCAGGCAAGGCACGTTTCTATGGCGGTGAAGCCGAATTGACGGCCCGTTTGTTCGAAGGCCTTACCCTGTCGGGCACGGCGGCGCTGTCCAATGCGAAATATCTGGAATTTGCCGACGCCAGCGGTGACCGCCGCGACGAGGTGTTCCAGAACGTCCCCGAATGGACGTTCAGCATCGCGGGCGACTATGAAAAGTCGATCGGGTCCAGCACCGTCCGCGCCCATCTGGACTATGCCTGGCAGGACGATACCGCGCTGTATTCCTACCGCACCCTCCAGACCGGCAACGCGCTGGACGACAGCATCACCAATGCCATTGCCAAGGCGCTGACCCGTCCGGCCGGTGGCGAACTGAACGGCCGCGTCGGTGTGTCCTTCGCCGACGAGACGATCGAGGTCGCGCTGTTTGGCCGCAACATCCTGAACCGTCGCGTCGACGTGGCGGGCCTGTTGTTCGGCGCGCCGCTGTTCGCGGCGATGGGCAAGCGTAACGACCCGGCTACCTATGGCGTCACCGCGACGTTCAAGTTCGGCGGCTTCTGAACCAGGCTGCCGACGCTTCTATCCCCGAAGCGTCGGCAGAATGTTGGCCTAAGGTGACAAAGGCACCGCATCGCGCGGTTGAAAATGTCACCTTAAGTCATCTTAGTGCCTTTTGGCTGAGCAAGGGACAGGGCCAAGACAAGTGCCAGGGCCAGGAGACGAGGACTGGATGGAAGCGGGCGATTTCATCGGATAATATGAAGCAAATGAAATCCTACATTGGAAGCATTATTTCCAAGAACTGCCAGCGCCAGGCATCGACGCCCACATCATAGCATTCAGATCCCCCGTCGAGGGCCGACATAATGTCGGCCCTCTTTTTGGAGGATGGGCGTCCGCCGGTCGGCAGAGACCCGCCGACTTCAGGAAGGGAGTTCGTCGATTCCCATCACCATGCCGCTAATATAGGCGCCATGGTCGCTGAGGATATAAGCAGCCAGATGCCCCAGCGACGCGCGCGCAGCCTCCGTCGCCTGCGCGAACCCGTCCACGACATGGCTGGCGATCGCATTGGTCCTGATGCCATCGCGGCCCCATTCCACCGCCAGCGACTTGACCAGATTGTCGAGGGCGCCATGGGCGCTCAGTTGCGCCGTGCGGCCCGCAGCGATGCGGGGCGACGGCAGCAGGAACAGGATGGCACCGCGATCATGCGCGGCGATACGGCTGCGCGCAAAGGCGGCGGCATGCAGGAAACGCCCGTCAATGTCGGCGGAAAACCCATCCCGCCAGACATCGAGCGACACAGTTGCCGCGTCCGCCACGCCGAGCGGCGCACCGCCGTGGACAAGCAAGTCAACGGGTTGTCCCTGCCGGGCTTCCGCATCGCAAAAGGCGGCCGCGATTGTTTCTCCATCGACGGAAGGCGCGGTGATCCGGCTGATCCTGGCACCAAGCGCCGCCAACGCCGTCGCGACATGATCGACCGCGTCGCCGACCCCGGCGACCATCGCATGACGCCCTTCAAGCAAGGTGGGCAATGTCGTCATGGCGCTACTCCCCAGATGGATTCGCGTTCGCGTGGTGGCACGAAGGCAGGACTCATCAACTGACGGCGCAATCGGTCGCCGCCGTCGATGACCAAGGTTTCACCCGTCACCCCGGATGCGTAAGACGAACAGAGAAAGGCCGAAACCCAGCCAAATTCGCGGATGCGCCCGACCCGGCCCAGCGGGAACATGGTGCCAAGGCGTGCGACGGCTTCGGCATCGTCCGCCGCATTGGAGCGTTCGTGCGGAAAGAAGCCCGCCGCCACGCAATTGACGCGGATGCCATGCGGTTTCCAGTCGGCGGCATGGCCGGTGGTCATGGTGACGATCGCCGCCTTGGCCGCCGCCGAATGGGCGTCGCCGGGGAAACCGGACCAGACATATTGCGCCGAATTGTTCACGATCGCGCCGCCACCGCCCGCCGCGATGCGGCGGCGGGCAAATTCGGTCGAGACGAAGAAGGTGCCGTCGATGGCGATGCGGGTGATAGAGCGCCATTGGCCCGGCGACATGGCTTCAGCCAACACCGGATAATTGCCACCGGCATTGTTGGCGAGTAGCGTCACTGGACCCAATTCCCGTTCGGCCATGTCGAAGGCGGATGCGATCGCTTCGGGATTGCGCACGTCGCCCTGGATGCCCAGCGCGACGATGCTCAGATCGGTCAAGGTGGCCACGCCCTTTTCGAGCGTTTCGGCGGTCCGGCCCAGCAGCGCGACCTTTGCCCCGCCCTGCCCGAATGCCGTCGCCATCGCCAGGCCCATGCCCGATCCGCCACCAGTCACGACCACCGTTTGACCGACGAAGCAATCGGCAGGAAAGGGCGGCGATTCGAACGGCGGCGGTTCGACCACGATATGATGTGCAGGGATGTTCACGCTATCCGCCTCCTCATGATTATGCCTTCATCGCTAACTAGGTATGATAGCACTATCTCAGTGAACGAGGCTTCGCTATAGCGGTCGATGAAAATGACAGATGGCCAGTTAATGGCCAGACTTCAGGAGAAGGCGGCGGATGCGAGGCAAATCGACAGCAGCGATCATCGGCGCATTGTGGATCGCCGAGATCACCGGATCGTTCGAAACCGCCATGATCTATGCCGCACAACGCGCGCTGACCGATGATCTGGGCGACCCGGTGCGGGTAGGCTGGCTCATCACATCCTATCTCGTGATCGGCGCCGGGGCGGCCGCGCTGGCGGGGCGGCTGGGCGATATTTTCGGGCGACGCCGCCTGATGCTGGGCATGTTGACGATCGCCTTCGTCGGATCGTTGGTCAGCACCTTTTCGGTCAATTATCCGATGCTGCTGGCGGGCCGATGCCTCCAGGGGCTGACCGGGGCCATCCTGCCGCTGTGCGTGGGCCTTGTGCGTGAAAACCTGTCGCCCAAGCAGGTGCCTATGGGCATCGGCCTGATGATATCGGGCGCATCGGCGGGCACCGCCTGCGGACTGGTGATCGGGGGAATGATCGTCGATCATTATTCCTGGCATGGCGTGTTTTTTGCCAGTGCGCTGTTCGCCGCAATCGCCTTTATCGCGATTTATTGCGCGCTGCCTTCGTCGCCGCGCGCCAGGATGGATGGCCGCCTGGACTGGATCGGGGGTATATTGTTCGTGCCCGCCATTTTCGCGCTGTTGCTGGCGATCACCAGTGGTCCCAAATGGGGCCTGTTCGATGGGCGCACCGCGATCACCGTAGCGCTCGGCCTGGCGCTGATGGCCTTGTGGATACGAGCGAGCCTGCGCACGGCCAATCCACTGTTCGATGTCCGCCTGTTCGCCAATCGTCAGGTGTTCATCGCCAATGCGGTGACCGCGCTGGTGGCGATGAGCACGCTCCAGATCACCCTCGTCTTTTCGCTGTTGTTGCAGGCGCCGACCTGGACCCAGATCGGCCTGGGCGCGACCGCGACGCTGGCGGGCCTGGCGAAGCTGCCGTCCAATATCAGTTCGCTGGCGGCCGGGCCGCTCAGCGGCTGGATGACGTCGCGCGGAGGCGGGCGAACGACGATGATAACCGGCGGGCTGCTGACCACTTCGGGCTGGCTGCTCGCCATGTTCTACAATGACAGCATCCTGGTCATCACGCTGATCCTGATCCTCATATCCTTCGGCGCGACGATGCAGTTCGCGGTCGGCCCGACCATATTGGCCGGGGCGGTGCCGCCAGAACGCACCAGCGAGGCGGCCGGCATGATGACGGTGATGCGCCAGGCCTTCCTGGGCATCGGCGCGCAGATGGTATCGGTGCTGCTGGCGACCAGTACGGTGATGACGCCGGGCGGCGGCGCGAGTTACCCCACCACCGGCGCTTTTTTCCTGACCATGGGGGTGATCGTGTCGCTGTGCATCGTCGCGACCTTGCTGGCCTTCGCCCTGCCGCGCAACGCCGGGGTGGCGGCGGATTGACGCAGGGCGGGCGGATCATCCCACGCTGGGATAACCGCCGCCGCCAAAGGCCGCATCGACCGCCGCACGATCGACAAAGCCATGGGCATTACGGGGCAGCGTGTCGACGAAGTCTATGATCTTGGGCTTTTTGTAGGACGCCATGCGATCGCGGCAATGGTCGATCAGTGTCGTCGCATCGACCGTTACGCCGTCCCTGGCAATGACGACCGCCTTTACATTCTGGTCCCATTTGGGATCCGGCACGCCGATGACGCACACATCGGCGACGGCGGGATGCTGGCGCAGGCACGCTTCCACTTCGGCAGGATAGACATTTTCGATGCCGGTTTTGATCATCGTCGTCTTGGGGCCGACGAAGACCAGGCTGCCATCCTCCAGCCGCTTGCCAAGGTCATTGGTGCGATGCCAGCCATTGACGACGCGGCGGGCATTTTCTTCCGGCCGGTTCCAATAGCCGCACATGACGATCGGGCCGCGCGCGAAGATTTCGCCGGTCTGGCCGCGTGGCACTTCATGCCCGTCTTCATCGCCGATCTTGAACGCGACGAAGGGCACCGCGCGCCCCGCGCCCTGCCCCCCCATCCACAACACCGACGTCAGGCCGCCAATCTCGGTCTGGCCATAGCCGCCCATCTTTTCAATCGCCGGCGCGTCGGCCGGCATGATCATGGGAATTTTCCAATCCGACATTTGGTTGTCGGCAAACAGGCTGGTCACGTCATACGCGCCATCCTTGTTCACTTCACGCATCTGCACCACGGTGGGTTGGGGCACGAAGGCGTGGGTGAGTTTTTCCGCCTCGATCATGCGCAGCAGATTTTCCGCCTCGACGCGGGGGACGAAGGCATTGCGCCCGCCCGCCAGGAATGTGCCCAGCGTGCCCATGAGAACGCCGACATGGAACATCGGGCCAGACACGAGATAGCCCGAATGTTCGTCGATCTTTTGCGACTGGAGCGCGAGCCAGGCCATGATGAGCAGCGATTCATGGCTGAGCAGCGCGGCGCCGGGCCGCCCGGAAAAGGCGGCGGTATAGATGGCAAGCAGGGGCGTGCCGGTGTCGACCGGCGCAAATTCGTTTTCGGGATCGGCGGCGGCGAGCAGCGCTTCATAGCTGTCCTCTCCATCGCAGCCGTCATGGCAGATCCAGTGGCTGTCAGGCTTCCACCCGTCGCGCGCCTGGCGGTTGCCGGTACCGATTTCCTCATGCTGCCAGAAGGTGACCTTGGGATCGAAATCGTCCAGCATGGCGGCGATTTCCGGCACGGACGCGCGCCAGTTGGCCGGGCAGAAGATGGCGCCGACACGCGCGGAGGCCAGCAGCGCCTCCATCACGCGCATACTATTCTGGCCCAGCCAGAGGACGCGGTCGCCATGGCCCACGCCGCGCGCGCGCAGGACGCCGGCGAGGCGGTTCACCCGCTCGTCAAACTGCGCGTAGGTGAAGCGATGGTCCCCATCGATCGCGGCGATCATATGCGGGCGGCTGCGCGCCTGTTCATGCAGCAGGTCGCCAAGGCCATAATGGTGGACGGCGATATAGGGGTCGAGATCAGCGTGGTTCGTCATCGGCTCCGGTCCAGAAAATCGAGCAGCGGCGCGTTGAAGGCGTCGTTCGCATCCCCCGCGACCATATGGTCCGCCTGTTCGATGTTGATGAATTCGCTATGGGGCATGGCGCGCCGGAAGGCGGCGACCCCGTCCATGCTGACGATGCGGCTCATGCCGCCGCGGATCAGCAGGGTGGGCACGCGCACCTTCGTCGCTGCGTGGGTGAAGCGGGCTTCGCGCGCGGCCGGGTCCAGCCCCTTGAGATCGCCCAGCATCGCGGGATCCCAATGCCAATGCAGGCGGCCATCGTCGCGACGCCGCAGATTTTTCATCAGACCTGCGCTGCTGGATGGTCGAGTGCGATGGGGCAGATAGGCGGCGACGGCATCGGCGGCGGCCTCCACGGTCGCAAAGCCGTCCGCATTTCCGGTCATGAAGGCGCGAATTTCCTGCGCTCCTTCCATTTCGATCTGGGGCACGACATCGACCAGCACCAGGCCGCGTGCAATCGGAGCAGGGCTTTCGCCGGTGGCCAGAAGGGAAGCGAGGCCGCCCAGCGATGCGCCGACCAGCGCCGGCACGTCGGGCAGCGTGGCGACGACGGCGCGAATGTCGGCAACATGCGCGTCGATGCGATAGTCGCCGTCGGGCGCCCAGTCGCTATCGCCATGGCCGCGCAGGTCGAGCGTGATCGCGCGAAAGCCGCGTGCCGCCGCCTCATCGACCGCGCGCCCCCAGCTATGCCGGGTCTGGCCGCCGCCGTGGAGGAAGAGGACGCTGGCGCCGTTGGCCGGCCCCGCCACATCCGCCGCCAGGGCAACGCCGCCAAATCCGTCGAACCGGATCAAAGGACGAGGCGCGGTCCCAGCGCGCCGCCGGGACAGGGATCGGTATTGATCCGCGCCGCAAGCGCGACCGGCAGACGGTCGAAGGGCATGGCGCGATCGAGCCGGCTGGTGACATAGAGGGTGTCGCCCTGCGTTTCGATCAGCCATTCGCGGCCGTCATAATGCGCGCCGCCCCGGTGCCGCCCCTCGATCGCGAAGGCGGGGCCAAGCGGAATCCAGCGGCGCAGGTCGATACCCGCAGTACCGTCCAGCACATCATAGGCAGCGCCCGAAGCCCAGACGATCTTGCCCTGGAACAGGGTCTTGGCGTCATGGCCCGCATTGCGGATGGCGTCGAGCACGATCGGCGTCACCACCGCGACGATCGCCACGTCGAACCGGCGGATCGTCGCTTCGGACCGCGCGCCGTCCCAGCTGTTCGCTTCCGAATTGCACACGGTCACGCCGCGTTCCTGCAACGCGCGTTCGAACGCGGAGAGGAAATAGGCGTCGGCCTGCGTCCCCAGGATCAGCGCGAAGCGACCGCGTAAATCCCAGTCGCTCGCCAATATGCGGCGAAAGAAGGACGTGGTCCGGCTGACTTCCCGTTCGCTGATCGGCAGCAGGCGGGTGGTGCCATTATCGTTAAATTGCGCAATTGCGCTGGGGCGGATCATAGACATGGTGGCGCTCATGACTTCGTTACCCTCGGAATTTTCTGGGGTGGGCCAAGCTTCAGCAGTTCCTCCGCCGGCACCAGCTCGATGGCGGACGGCACGCCCAGCATGTCCGTCACCTTGCTGGCGATCCGCGCGGCGAGCGCATCGGGGCTGTCGGTCAACCCGTCATAGCCCACCCGCAGGCGCAGCACGTCCATCTGCGCCTGGGGCCGGATGATCTGGAACAGGGCGGACTTGGTTTCGGGGAACAGTTCGACGATCGCCTGGATGTCGCGCGGCAGGACAGGCATGCCTTGGATGAAGGTCTGGTCGCCCGCACGGCCCAGCGTCCAGAAACGCAGATGGGTGCGACCGCAGCTGCACGGCGAGCGATCGAACTTCACCAGGTCGGCGGTGCGGAAACGGACCAGCGGCGCCCATGGATCGGTCAGCGCGGTCACGACCAATTCGCCCATTTCGCCATCGGGTACGGGATTGCCGTCCGGGTCGAGATTTTCGACCAGCGCCAGGTCTTCCCACGCATGGAAACCGTTATGCGCGCGACATTCCATCGCCCCGGTCACATCGCCCAGCGAGGTATAATCGAAAATCTCGATGCCCCAATCCTTAGCGAGTTTCTGGAAACGCGGACTCATGGGTTCGCCGCCGAACACCCCGCCCTTTACGGAACGGAAGACGTCGCGCGGATCCTTGTCGCTGGCCTCGAAATATTTTTCCAGCCCGATCATCATCGGGGTGGAGAGCATGTAGAGGATGGTCGGGCGATAGGTTTCGATCGCGTCGATCATCTGCGGCAGCATGGCGGGGTCGTGCGGCGACAATATGGGGGTGAAGCCCGCCTCGTTCAGGAAGGAGGTGCGGCTGATGCCGCTGCGGAACGTGAACATCATATAGGTGACATAGTCGCCGCCGCGCGCGCCGATCTGCCAAAATTCGCGCAGGACTTCCGCTTCGGTGGGGCTGCCCTTGCCATTGGGGACCGGCGTGGGATCGCCTGTGGTGCCCGACGTGAAGCCGATATGGGGAATGTCGCGATAATCGGCGACGCGCAGCCCGCCGCACGGATCATCGTTGCGGTCGCGATAGTCGCGGATCATATCCTTGTCGATGAACGGTGCCTTGGCCCGAAAATCGGCGAGCGACGTGATGTCCGAAGGCTTGACCCCGGCAGCGTCCCAGATTTCGCGGATGAGGCCGTTGCCGTCATAGATATATTGCAGCATCGAGAGCAGGCGCAATTCCTGGAGCCGGTCCAGTTCGGGGCGCGGGAGCGTTTCGATCTGCGGATCGAAATAGCGAAGATCGTCGGGCAAAGGGCCATGCGCGGTTGCGGGGCGGGTCATTTCTTCGGTCTCGCTCATACGGCCTCCACCGGCTTGAATATGGGTAGCATCCAGCCATCGTCGATCGGGTTCCAGTCGACCTGGACCTTTTGCCCGATGCGGACATCGTCAGCGTCGATACCGCCCAGATTGGATACGAGCCGCGCATCGTCAGTGCCGTCCAGGCTGACGACCACGGGGACGTAGACATAATCCTCCCCCGTGGCGGGATTTTTCGAGCATATGGCGTAGCTGAAGATCGTGCCGGTGCCCGGCAGGTCGGGCCAGGCTTTCTGCGTCGATTGGCATTTGGGGCAATAGGGCGATGGTGGCATACGGAAATGCCCGCAATCGCCGCACTGACAGGCGGTCAGGCGCTTTTCCTTCGCCGCTTCCCAAAAGGCTTCGGTATCGGGATTGGTCGTGATCTTGATGCCTTCGCCCGGAAGGACGCGCGCGGGTCCGTAGCTCATCAGGCTCTCCTCAGTACGAGACCGGAAACGGGGAGCGACGCAGGGCCGCCGGTCACAAGGGCAAATTCGCAATCCTCGACCTGGTTGACGGTCGTGCCGCGCACCTGCTCCACGCCCTCGACGATGTGGGTCATGCCGATGATATAGGCTTCGTTGAGATTGCCGCCGTGGGTGTTGACCGGCACGCCGCCATTCACACCCTTGCCGGTCGCCTTGTCATAGCGGATTTTGCCGGACAAGACATAATCGCTGCCCTCCCCCTTTTCGCAAAAGCCATAATCTTCCAACTGCATCAGCACCATCGACGAAAAATGGTCGTAGATCAGCGCGACATCCATGTCCCTGGCGGTCAGGCCGGTCTGGTCCCAGATGCGATCCGCGACGAATTTATGGCCCGACGATGCGAAATCGGGATCAGGCATCCCCATCCACGCGAAGGCCCGTCCCCATTCGCGCGTGCCGCCATGGGCGACGCCATGGACGACGGCAGGCTTGTGACGGCAATCCTTCGCCCGGTCCATGGTCGTGGTGATGACCGCGACGGCGCCGTCGGTTTCCAGGCAGAAATCGAGCCGCCGCAGCGGGTCCGCCAACATGGGCGAGTTCCAATATTCTTCGTCCGAGAGCGGCTTGCGCCGGATCGCCTTGGGTCGGTCCACCGCATTGTCGCGGGTCGCCTGGACGATTTCCTTGAACGCTTCGGGATCGGTGCCGTAGAGATGCATGTGACGGCGCGCCAGCACGCTCATCAGATGGCCGGGACCGACCAGGCCGGAGGGTTGCAGGAAACTATTTTCCGGGTTGGGCGCGGACGCGCCGAACACGACGCCCAGCCGGTGCTGGGGCAATTGCTGCAACGCCATCAACGTGACCGTATAGGTGCAATCCTGGTTCATAAGGCCCGCAGTCGCAAGGCCGATCGCACCGGGGCAGCCGCCGCCGCCGCTGGTCAGCGTGGCGGAAAAGCCGACATAGGGGATGCCCAGCGTCTCCATCAGGGTGGCGGTATCGAACTTGTCGAGATAACCCGCGCCTGCGCCGGAATAATAAGCGATGCCGTCGATCTGGTTGACGGATATGCCCGCATCCTCGCACGCTTTCAAAATGGCTTCGCCGGCCATGTCGTTGATGGTGCGAGGCCAGCTTTTGCCACGGACATAATAGTCCGTCGCGCCAATCCCGACGATCGCGCATTTATCCTGATTTACCCAGGTCATCCCGTTCCTGCTCTTTCGATGCCAGTTCCCGATCAGGGCATGTGCCCATCCGGGTTCCGTCCTGCCTGATGAATCACGGGCAGCGATTATTGTCCTGACCTTGTGCCTAAATGGGTACCTCTTGTCACCCCAAAAAATGCCTACCCATAAAACCTAGTGATATATGTACTAGGGCACACCGATCAGCTGAAATGCAGGCGGCGATATTTGCCGCGGAAATAGAGGAGCGGGTCGCGATGCGGTTCGAACTGCACCCGCTGGACCCGGCCGATCAGAATCTTGTGATCGCCCGCATCATGCACCGTGTCGCGGGCACATTCGAAACTGGCGAGCGAATGGCGGATCACCGGCACCCCGCTGTCCCAGATTTCACAATCGGTCTGGCCGAAGCGATCCTCCGTCCGGCTGGCGAAGCGGCCCGACACCGGCTGCTGCCCGATATGGAGCACATTGACCACGAAATGGGGGGCAGCAAGAAAGGCGGGCAGACTGCCGGCGCCATTGGCAAGACACACCAGCAGCAGCGGCGGATCGAGCGATACCGACGTGAACGAATTGGCGGTCAAACCGACGGGATTGCCATCGCGGTCGAGCGTTGTGACGACGGTCACGCCGGTGGCGAAGCAGCCCAGCGCATCGCGCAAGGTGCGGGAATCGGACCCCGCGACATATTGCGGCGGCGACAGGGGAATCCGGCGTTCCAGAAAATCGAGCAGCAGGGCGTTGAAGGCGTCGGACTGGTCCACCGCGACCAGATGCCCCGCATCGCCGACCTCGACCGCTTCGACATCGGCTATGCAGGCCGCCAGTTCAGCGATCGATTCCTGCGTACTGAGAAGGCTGCGTTCACCCCGGACGACCAGCGTAGGCACCTTAAGCCGGCGCGCGGCTTCGATCAGCCGATCCTCGACCGCGGGCAGGTCGAAACTGTCCAACATACGCGGATCCCAATGACCCCCATTGGCCGTCGCCACGCGCCGCAATGCATCGCCCATCCGGCTCGATCGGACCGGGTCCATCCGGGGCGGAGAATCCACCAGAACGAGGCCGGTCGCCAGCGGCGTTTCGCTTTCGCCCAGCACTGCCGTGGCGATCCAGCCGCCAAGGGACGCGGCGACGATCACAGGCCTGGCGCGCAAGGTCGCCAGCACGGCCCGGATGTCGCCGATATAGGCATCGAGATCATAGCGCCCATCGCCGGGCCATTCGCTTGCGCCATGGCCCCGCAGGTCCAGGCTGATGACATAGCGACCCGCTTGGGCCAGGGCCAAGGCAGCGGCGTGCCATACGGCGTGCGTCTGGCCGCCGCCATGCAGCAACAATATGCCAGGATCATCGTCCCGACCATAGCTTTGCGCGGCAAGACGCACGCCGCCAAAGCCGATATAGTCAAGTTGCGCCATCATCCTTTTCCCCTGTTTTCGCCGGGTCGGTGCTGCCGTCCTGCTGCGTTGCCGCCTTGTCCTCGGCGATCCAGCTTTCCACCTGCTGTCCCCGCCGCTTGCCGATCAACATGGCGATGTCGCTGTCGCCCGACAAAATGGCGTCGCAATAGCTGCGTTGCAGCGACAGCCAGCGCTGGCGCCGTTGCGGCGACCGGCGATAGAAGCGATATTCCCTCTCCAGCAGGCCGAACGTGTAGCTGATGCCGATGAACAGCGTGAGCACGGGATCGCCGCTCATATTCGCGATCAGTTGGGAAAAGGCGATTTCGGCGTCCAGCGTTTCACGCTGGCTTTCGCCCCGCGCTTCCCGTTCGTCGATCGCGGCGCGGAACGCGGTCAGTTCGGCGATCAACCGGGGGTCGGTGCATTTGGCCGCTTCTGCGCCTGCGGTAGGATAGATGAGCATACTCGCCCGGTTCATCTGGTCGAGCGTCGCGGACTGGAGGCGCAGCCACAGGGCCGGAGACTGGACCACATGGCGCGCGCTGGGCCGGGTGGCGTAGAAGCCGCCATTGACGCCGCGCCGAACCGACAGAAGGCAGTCGCTTTCCACCACCTTGGCCGCCTGACGCAGGGTCGGGCGGCTGATGCTCATGCGTTCGAGCAGTTCGGCTTCGGAGCCGAGATAATCGCCGTCCTGCGCCTGGAGGCTGAACTGGGTCAATTGCCGAACGGTTCGCGAAACGACGGAGCCGCCCAGTCCCACCGCTTCATTCAAGTCAAGATCATTGGTCATTATGAGCATCCCGTCCTTGCCGGTCCCGTTGCGCATGTCGCAATCCGGCTGGGTAGGACGCTCATTACAAAAGCGAGGCGTTTCGACAAGCGGGAGGGTCGGCGGGACGCACCCGCCGACCCTGCCCCAAGCATCAGTTTCCGAAGCGATAGGTGATCGTACCGCCATAGGTCACCGGCTCACGATGCACGCCCGACACATAGCCGATGCCGCCGACATAGAGCGCCTGAACCACCTTGCGATTGTTCGTCAGGTTGCGACCGAACACTGCCAGTTCCAGCTTGTCGTCCATCAGCGAAAGTGCTGCCCGCGCGCTCAGCACGCCCTGTTTGGGCGAGGTCGTGGCGTCGATGATGTTCTGCGCGATGGTCTTGCCGGTATTGGGATCGATCGTCACGCCCTGCGGATCGCCCAGAAAGGGCGTGTAGGGTTGCAGATTGATCGCCGAGTTCCAGCTATAGTCGGTACGTATGTTGAACCGGCCGAAGTCGAATTCATGTTCGTAGCTGCCGGTCAGCGACCAGGTCCACTCCGGCACGCCTTCCACACGCTCCGTCAGGCGACTGCCGGTCAGGTTGGTGCGGCTGGGCAGTTCCTGATATTCTTTGTATTTCGCGTTGGTATAGGCGCCGGTGCCGCCGATCTGGAACCCGGCGGGCAACTGCATCACAAATTCGCCTTCCAGACCCCAGATGCGGATCTTGCCCGCATTGGTCAGAACCGTCTGGGTCGTGCCGTTGGGCAGACCGATCAGCGTGGTGCGCTGAATATCTTCCACGTTGGAATAATAGCCCGCGAGGTTCACACGCAAGCGACGGTCGAACAATTCGCTCTTGACGCCTGCTTCATGGGCGTAGGCGACTTCGGGGCGGAAGGGGATGGCAGTCGCGACCGAGTTGGCACGCAAATTCTGGCCGCCTGACCGGAAACCCTTGCTGGTCTTGAGATAGACAAGGACATCGTCACTCAGCTTGTAATCCAGGCTGGCGAGATAGGAAACGCCGTCAAATTCGTCACGGACCCGCAGGGCGCAGTCATTGGTTATGCTGGCGGTCGGTATCTGGCACACCGATATCCCCGTGGCGCGCGACATATTCTTGTTGCGGGTGGTCAACCCTTTGTCATCGACCGAATAGCGCAAACCGCCGGTAAAGGAGAGGCGATCATTGAAATGATAGGTCGCCTGCGCGTAGGTACCGATGCTGTCATTGTCCAATTGGCCGCTGAACAGCAAGGTGGTGGGATTGAACGAGGGCAGCGCGATCGACGAAGAGGTGTCAAAGCCCGATTCATGGAAATAGAAGGCGCCGCCGGCGAAATCGATGGCATCGTCGAGCGCCTGGCCCGTGATCTGCAATTCGCCTGAATATTGGGTCAGGGTCTGGTCGCCGGTGGTGGTGTGGATCGGCGCGGCCGAACCATCGAGATCCAGACGCGACGTCGTGCTAACCCTGCGCCAGCCGCCTACGAACTTGATCGCGCCGAAGAAGGTGTCGAGGTTGACCGTGCCGTTATAGGTCTGCGTCTTGACATAAGTCTGTGGCGAGGAACTGGGGAAGTTCGGATTTCCCGCTACGCCCTGCGACAATTCAGTCTCGCTGGCGCCCAGGTTGGTGTAATAATTGCGGAGATTACCGCCCGCCTGAAGCGCGCCGCTCGATCCGATCGCACCATAGCTGAAAGGATTGATTCCGGCCGGAACCGGAAGGCCCGCCGCGGTCAGCGTCGCGGCAGCTGCGGCCCCGGCAGACTGGAGCGCTGTATTGTTCGCGGCGGACGGCGCCGTCAATCCCGACGGAACGAGATACAGCATCTGACGACCCGAAGCGCTCACATCCTGCTTGAAATATTCGCCGGAGAACAGGAAGCTCAGATTGTCGGTCGCCTGATAGAGGATCTTCCCGCGCGCAGCCCAATTGTCCCGGTCATTATATTTGTCGCCCGTCACGCGATCCTTCATCCAACCATCGCGCAAGTTCCGCTGAACCGCTCCACGGATCGCCAACTTGTCATCGATCAGCGGAATGTTGATGATCACCGTGCCCACACGTTCGTTGAAGCGCCCATACGTCGCAGCGACGCTGCCGGAGATGCCGTCGAAATTGGGGTTATTGGTTTCGAACAGCATCGCGCCGCCGGTGGTGTTGCGCCCGAACAGCGTGCCTTGCGGGCCTTTGAGAACCTGAACGCTGCTCAGATCGAGCAAATCCTGGTTGAGACCATAGGCGCGCGACCAGTAGACGTCATCAACATAGGTGCCCACCGAAGGATCGAGCGTAGCGAGAATGTCGGTCTGAACCTGGCCACGCAGCGTGATCGAGATGGCCGTGGGGTTAGAGGGCGATTCACGAACGGTAAGGCTGGGCGTGGTGCGGGCGACGTCCGACACCTTGGTCGCACCCTGTTCAAGCAGCGATTCCGCGGTAAAAGCCGTGATCGCGACAGGCACGTCCTGAAGATTTTCCGCGACTTTCCGCGCGGTGACGACGATGTCTTCCAGACCGCCCTGGGTGCCGGATTGCGGCGTTTGTGCGAAGGCGGGCGTCACGGCCAGCGCACTGAATGCAGTGCCGAGCAAAAGGCCGGTCACAGCCCCCCGTACCGAGTTACGACGTGCGTGCATATCCGACAACCTCCCTGTTGTAAAAAAGAACCTCTAAAGAACCTCTTTGGGGTTCGTACAAGGCCCAATTACACAGCGGTCACCGCGAACGCAACTATATAGGCATCTCTTTTATCCAAAAAGGCTCCCAATGGTATTTTTCCCACATGAACTGGTCATCTTAGTTAACCTACTTATCATGTCAGACCACTCGCCCCTGCTCTGCGCTCATATCTGGGGTCGCCATGGCGCATTGGGGCGCATCGGGGCACATTGCTACATGCCCGCGCAAAGGACGCGGGAGGGAAGAGTCGCATCGGCCGCCGGATCGGGCAATGTGCGCTTTTCAGCCCCTTTGACGACAATATCATGTCAGCCACTTTTGCTTGCGCCTTGAGTCCAAAGAGTATTTCTGCGCCATGCGAGATCGCCTTGAATTTGGGGGCGTGAGCGTCGCCACGCCCATGATCGACATAGCTACGGAACGAATCGCACACTGCGACATGTTGGGCCGCGCAAATTCGCGCCGACCGGACGTACCGCGCATAGAAGGTGCAGCAACGGGATATAGCAAAAGAGGTATCTTTTTTTGCGAGACAGTCGTTCCGGCGCGGCGTATAAGGATGCGTGGCAGATGCAGGGACATCCCAGGCATGTGCACCCGTCCGACAGGAAGACCGCTGCGGCCGGGCCATGGCACAGCGTCGACAGGTACGCCGACCGTTGTTGCCGATGCTGGATACGAAGTACGATAATGTCAGGAACTCGGGCCTTTGGCGATGGCCCACGGGAAAGGAAAAATGCCCATGAAGCCCTTTATTTTCAGCGCCGACAGCCATGTGCGCGAACCCAACAGCCTGTTTCTCGATAACCTGCCCGCATCGCTGAAACAGCACGCGGTACACACCATCAAGGATGGCGACGCATTGGTTACGAAGACCGAGCACAAGACGATCTTCAAGCTGCGCCTGGCCAAAAACCCCGATTTCGGCGGCGCGACTCGATTGGGCATCCATGATCTTGGCGGACGCCTGATCGACATGGAAAAAGACGGGATCGATGCGGAAATCGCATTCCCCAGCCTTGGCCTGTGGCTCTATGCGATCGACGATGAAGACGCCGAACTGGCCCAGTGCGAAATCTACAACGACTGGAACAATGCGTATTTTTCCGGCCATCTCAACCGTTTCGTCCGGTGCGGCGTATTGCCCGTGCGGAACCTGAAATATGCTGAACAGGAATTGCGTCGGATCGCGACGCTGGGCTTCACTGCCGTGATGCTGCCATCCATCCCGATGACGGGCATCCCCAAATATAATGACGAGGCATGGGATCCGCTGTTCAGGTTGGCTGGCGATCTGGGCATCGTCTTCGTGCTCCATACCGGGACGGGGGCCGAAACTGTGGTCAACGAACGCGGTCCTGGCGCGGCCGTCATCAATTATAGTATGCAGATGAACGACGGCATCAACGCGATAATGTATATGGTGTCGGGTGGCCTGCTCGACCGCAATCCCAAGGCGCAGGTCGCAGTCATCGAATGTGGCGCGAGCTGGCTGGCGGCGATCGCCGAGCGTATGGACGAGGTCTATGTCGCACATGACATCTTCGTTCGCCCCAAGCTTTCGATGATGCCCTCGGAGATCATCAAGCGGCAGGTGACATGCTCGTTCCAGCATGACCGCGCCTGCATCATGTCACGTTCCGTTACGGGGACGCGCGCGCTGATGTGGGCGTCGGACTATCCGCACGCGGAAGGCACCTTCCCCCATTCGCAGTCGGTAATTGAGGGATTGTTCGCCGGTATCGACATTAGCGAGCAGGACAAGATCGACATATTGGGCGGCAATGCGGCGCGCCTGTTCCGGTTCAAGCATGAAATATTGAACCCCAATCCACAATTGATCGCCGCCTGAACCGGCACTCGACGTGAAAAAGGGGCTGTCATGCCGTGACGGCCCCTTTTTTTCTTGTCCCTGCCCGTCAAACATGGTTGCCTAGGTTATATATCTAATAATCAGAAGAGTGGCGTGGAATCAGCAGGTAGCAGTGCGTCCGCACCGACGACGGCGGACCAACCGGATTCCTACGCATGGTGGACATTGCCCCGCCGCCATTATGTGCTGTCCATCCTGTGCCTTGTTGGGATCGTCAATTTCGTGGATCGCCAGATATTGGCCATCCTGCTGGAACCGATCAAGACTGACCTGGGCGTCAGCGACACCGCCATGGGATTGCTTTCGGGGATCGCCTTTTCCGCCTTTTACGTGATTGCGGGCATCCCGATCGCGCGGATGGTCGACCGGGGCTCGCGGCGCAATGTGCTGGTGGGGTGCCTGACGGTATGGAGCCTGGCCACGGTATTGTGCGGCTTCGTGCAGAATTTCGTCCAGCTCGCCCTGGCCCGCATCGGCGTGGCATCGGGAGAGGCGGGCGGCGGCCCGGCCACCCAGTCGCTGCTGGCCGATCTCTATCCGGTATCGCAGCGTGCGACGGTGATCGGCATATGGCTGGCAGCCCAGGCGATCGGCATCGCGTTCGGGCTGTTCTTCGGTGGCTGGCTCAACACCGCATTTGATTGGCGCATAGCGTTCATCGTCGTCGGGCTGCCTGGATTGTTGCTGGCGGTGGGCATCCACCTGACCGTCAAGGATCCGCCACGCGGCATGGCCGATGCAGGCACCAGCTTCGCGCCGCCGGTCGAAACGCCGCCGTTCAGGGAAGCCTTCGCTTTCGCCTTTCGTTCGCCGCCGCTGCGCCTGTTGATGGTGGTCGCTATGTGCTGTTCCTTTGCGGGATATTCGATCCTGGGATGGGGTCCGACTTTTTATATCCGCGTCCATGGCATGACGACGATGCAGGTCGGCGGCATGATGGGGCTGGCCGTGGCGGGCGGCCTGTTCCTGGGCAATATCGGCGCCGGGCGGATCGCCGACCGGGTCGCCAAGGGGGATTTTGCCGTTTATATGCGCGTTGCGGGATGGGGGACGATGTTGGCAGCGCCCTTTGGCCTGCTGTTCCTTCTGGCACGCGATCCGATGATGTCGCTGTTCGGTCTGTTCATGTCCAAGCTGTTCATGACGTTCTGGATGCCGCCGACCTATGCGGTGGCGGTGGGCATGTCGCCGGTGCGCAACCGGGGGATGATTACAGCGCTGCTGACGCTGAGCACCACGGTGGTGGGCATCGGCCTTGGCCCGGTCTTCGTCGGAGTGATGAACGACCTGCTGGAACCGACTTTCGGCAAGGAAGCCATCCGCTATTCGCTGCTATTCGTACTGGGCGGGCTGGTGGCGTGCGGGCTGCTCTGCTTTGTTGCCGCCCGACTGGTGCGGCAGGAACTGGCCGGGCGCGCCGGCAGCGCCCAGTAGGACAGGGATGGCGGGCGCGGTCGCACGGACCACCGCGCCCGCCGATATTTAGCGGGTGAAGCTCTCACCTTTGGCGGCTTTTTCGACCAGCAGCCGGGACGGTTCTATCCCCATGGCGGTCAGACCATCGACGATCTTCTGCAAGCCGACCGTGTCGCCCCAGAACATCGGGCCGCCGGTGTAGACGGGCCAATTATAGCCCAGGATCGCGGCGACATCGACGTCCGACGCCCGGATGGCGATGCCTTCCTCCAGCACCTTGGCCCCTTCGTTGACGACGGGGTAGAGCAGGCGGGCGACAATGTCTTCGGCCGACAGCGCGCCCTTGTTCGCCACGCCCTTGACGGCGGCGAAGTCGGCGATGGCGGCGGCTGCGACCGGCGACGGCGTCGCCTTGCGGTTTTCGTCATAGTCGTAATAGCCGCCATTCTTCTTCTGGCCCAGCCGATCCGCCTTGACCAGGTCGCCGCGCACGCTGCGTTCCGTCTCGTCGCGCCCGATGACGTCCAGGCCGACCAGATCGATCATCTGGAACGGTCCCATCGCAAAGCCATAATCATAGATGGCCTGATCGACATCCTGCGGCGTCGGGCCTTCCAGAACGAGGGCGTCGGCCTGGCTGCCGCGCTGGGCCATGATGCGATTGGCGATGAATCCGAAGCATACGCCCGACAGTACCGGCACCTTGCCGATCTTCTTGGCCAGCGCCATCGCGGTGGCGATCACTTCCTTCGACGTTTTTGCGCCGCGCACCACTTCGAGCAGGCGCATGACGTTGGCGGGCGAGAAGAAGTGCAGGCCGATAACCCAGTCGGGCCGGCTCGTCGCCGCAGCGATTTCGTCCAGGTCGAGGAACGAGGTATTGGACGCCAGGATCGCGCCCTGCTTGGCGATCTTGTCGAGTTTGCCAAAGACGTCCTTCTTGACGCCCATCTCCTCATAGACCGCCTCTATGATGAGGTCGACATCGCCCAGCGATTCCAGGCCGATGGCCGGCGTGATGAGCGCCATACGCTGTTCCACCTGATCGGCGGTCATGCGGCCCTTTTTGGCGGTATTCTCGTAATTTTTACGGATGACGCCGACACCGCGATCCAGCGCTTCCTGCGTCATTTCCACCAGCGTCACCGGGATGCCGACATTGAGGAAGTTCATGGTGATGCCGCCACCCATCGTGCCCGCACCGATGACGCCCACGGTCTGGACGGGAATGGTGGCGGTGCCCTTGGGCACGTCTGGCACCTTGGCGGTTTCCCGTTCGGCGAAGAAATAATAGCGTTGCGCGGCGGATTCGGTGCTGGTCACCAGTTCTTCGAACAGTTCCTTCTCCCGCTCGATCCCCTTGTCGAAATCCTCGATCTCGGCCGATGCCTCGATCGCGCGGACGATATTATAGGGCGCCTTGAAACCCCGGAAAGCGCGGGCGTTTTTCTTGAGATAGGTTTCGTAAATGTCCGGCTTGCCGCGCGCGGGGGCGACCTTGTCCTGACGGTCGCGCACGCGCTGGAGCGGTTTATCGACGATGGTGCGGGCAAAGGCGATGGCGTCTTCGCGCAGATTGCCTTCCTGCGCCACGGCATCGATCATGCCAAGGTCGAGCGCCTTTTTCGCAGGCACGGGCGCGCCGCCGGTGATGATGTCGAGCGCGGTTTCCACGCCCACGATGCGCGGCAAACGCTGCGTCCCGCCAGCACCGGGCAGCAGTCCCAGATTGACTTCGGGCAGGCCGACCTTCGCCGACGGCACGGCGATGCGATAATGGCAGATGAGCGCCAGTTCATAGCCGCCGCCCAGCGCCGTGCCATGGATCGCGGCGACGACGGGCTTGCTGCCATTTTCGATGATGTCGAACACGTCATGGAGGCCCGGTTCCTGCTGCGGCTGGCCAAATTCGGAAATATCCGCGCCGGCAAAGAAGGTCCGGCCACCGCAGATCAGGACGATCGCCTTCACGCGGTCGTCGGCGGCGAAAGTGCGGAAGCCTTCATCGAGCGCCAGGCGCGTCTTGATGCCCAGCGCGTTGACCGGCGGGTTGTCGATTGCGATGACGCCGATGCCGCCATCCTCGATGCTGTATGTTCCGACTTCGCTCATGCAAGGCTCCTCGATTTGCAAATCCTGTTTGCATCGGTCTTTGCCCTGATCCGCCGCGCCGCGCAACCGGAGAACAGCAACATAGTTAGCCAGGTGCACTTTGCTGCGAACGGATCGGGCATCTAGGGCGAAGCCACGCCACTAAGGCGACAAAGGCACCGCAATCGCCACGCCAAAATGTCACCTTATGTCACCTTTGCCTTTATGGACGGCAGGACGGCGGGCGGACGGCCCCGGTCGCAGGGCTGACCATCTCCTTGAAGCAGATAAAATCCTACATTTGAAGGCTTTTTTATGCGGCGATGGGTGGCGCGCCGACGGCCGCAGGCGCGCAGCGCGACCGCCAGCGGGCAAGGTGCTGGTTGAATAGGTTATATAGCTTGGTCTAGTATCGGGCAAAGCGGTCTGCGGGATGATGATGAACGATTCGGCGCGGCTGGACGGCAAGGTTGTGGCGGTGACTGGTGCGGGGCGCGGCATCGGGCGCGACGTGGCGTTGCTGTGCGCCCGGCAGGGCGCAAGCGTGGTCGTGAATGATCTGGGGACTTCCGCCCACGGGGAAGGCGCCGATACAGGGCCAGCGGCGGCGGTGGCGGCCATGATCCGCGACCAGGGCGGCAAGGCGGTGGCCAATGGCGCAAGCGTTGCGGAACCGGCGGGTGCGGCCTCCATCATAGCCGACGCGATCGCGCATTTCGGACGCATAGACGGCGTCGTCAACAATGCCGGCATCCTGCGCGACCGCATCTTTCACAAGATGAGCATCGTCGATTGGCAGCGGGTGATGGACGTGCATCTCAATGGCGCCTTTTATGTGGCGAAGGCGGCGGCGCCCCATTTCAAGGACCAGGGTTCGGGCAGTTATGTCCATTTCACATCGACATCCGGGCTGGTCGGCAATGTCGGCCAGGCCAATTATGCGGCGGCCAAGATGGGCATATTCGCGCTGTCCAATGCGATCGCGCTGGACATGCGGCGTTTTGGCGTGCGGTCCAACTGCATCGCGCCATTCGCCTGGAGCCGCCTGGTCGCGACGATCCCAGCTATCGAGGTGGATGATGAAGGGGCCACGGCGCGGATGCAGACGATGACCACCGACAAGATCGCGCCGATGGTCGCCGCCTTGCTGTCGGACGGGGCGCGGGACGTGAACGGCCAGACGTTCGGCGGAACGAGATTTTCCTGTTCAACAAGCCGCGCCCGGTCAGAACGATGCAGCGGTCGGAGGGCTGGACAGCCGGCAGCATCGTGCGCGACCTGTTGCCCGCGATGGCGGGCGACATGATGCCGCTGGCGCAGGTTAGCGACATCTGGCCCTATGACCCGGTGTAACGATCATGGCATTTGACCCACAGCGGTTGATCGACCTGCCACCGGTCGAGACGCGGCAGAAGATCAATCCATTCAAGGTGATGCTCTATGCGCTGGGGGTGGGCGCGGACGAATTGCCGTTCGTCTATGAAGATGGTCTGGTGGCGCTGCCCACCATGGTTGCCACCATGGCCTATGCCGGATCGGTATGGCGCGACCCGGCCTATGGCGTGACCTGGCAAAAGATGTTGCACGCCGAAACCCATGCGACGTTGCACGCGCCCATGCCGGTCAAGGGTGAATTGACCAGCTATACGACATTCGGGCCGGTCGTGGACAAGGGCGCGGAGAAAGGCGCGATCCTGTACCAGACGCGTCAGATCCATGCCGATGATGGCCGCCATATCGCAACCGTGCGCAACACCCATTTCCTGCGCGGCGATGGTGGTTTCGGCGGATCGTCCGAGGGGCAGATTGCGCCCCATCCGATCCCCCGCCGCGCACCCGACCTATTGATAGCGCTGTCGACCGGCGACAATCAGGCTTTGTTGTACCGATTGTCTGGCGACATGAATCCGCTGCACATCGACCCCAGGGCCGCACGATCGGCCGGGTTTGCGCGACCGATCCTGCATGGCATGGCGACTTATGGGGTGGTTGGCCGGGCGTTGTTGCGCGCGCTGGCCGACAATCGACCCGACCGGATCCGGCGGATGGATGCGCGCTTTTCCGCGCCGGTCTTTCCGGGCGAAACGATCGAGACGGCGATCTGGCGCGAAGGTCCGGGCGCGGCGGCCTTTACCGCGCGCGTGGTCGAACGCGACCGCATCGTTCTGGACCATGGCTATATGACGTTCCTGTAGGCGCACGAAACAACGGTCATGCGCGGTCAGACGACGCGCCGTTCCAGCGGCGCCCCGGCGCAATGGCGGCGGATGTTGTCGAGCGCGCCCTGCATGACCGTAGCGAGTGATTCGACCGTAGCGCCCGCGACATGCGGAGCCATCAGCACATTGGGGACGTCGACCCAGCCGCTGCCGTCGATCGGCTCCCCATCGAACACGTCGAGCGCCGCGCCGCCCAGCGTGCCATCGCGCAGCGCCGCGATCATCGCGGGTTCGTCGATCACGAAACCGCGCGAGACATTGACGATCAGCCCGTCCGGGCCGACCCGACCGAGGATGTCGGCGCTGACAAGGCCGCGCGTGTGGTCATTGCCCGCCACCGCGACCATCAGCGTCGTCGCCCAATCGGCCAGATCCGCCAGCGACTCCATCCGGTGCCAGGATACAGGCTTGGGGTTTGGTCCCCACCAGCGTATCGCACAGCCGAAGGGGTCGAGCCGCCGCGCGATGTTATGGCCGATATGGCCAAGGCCGACGATGCCCACGCGCTGTGCCGACACGGCATGGCCGGGCGGCAGGCGCGCCTCCACCCAGCGGCCCGACCGGACATAGGCGTCGTTGGCGATCACCGCGCGGCGGTGCGCCAGCATCATCGTGACGGCATATTCAGCGACGTCGGCCGCATTGATGTCGCCCGCGTTGCACACCGCTATGCCGCGCGCTCGCGCCGCGTCGAGATCTATCCCCGCCATGCCCGCCGCGACGACCGCGATCACCCTGAGATCGGGCAGCAGGGCAAGGCGGGCGACGTCGAGCCGTTCCATGCCCGAACACAGGATGGCCGCGATGCCCGCGCCGTCGCTGGCCAGAAAAGCGTCACGATCGGCATGATCGTCCAGGCAGATATAATCAAATTCGCCCGGCGGAGGACGCAGCATCCTGAGGATGGCCCGGCTCATGACCAGCACGCGCGGGCCGCTCATCGGGGGGATCGCCGCATTGTCATGTTCCTGTCCTGCGCCTTTGCCTTTGCCTTTGCCTTTGCCTTGACGATAGAGCGTGGGTGGCGGATAGCAACCTGTATAACCTGGAATACCATCGAATAAGGAGCGGGCATATGGAGAGGCGATTTGTGGGCCGTAGCGGGCTGTCGGTTTCGGTGCTGGGCTTTGGCGCGATGACCTTTTCCGATGGCGACGGTCAGTTTGGTGGCGTGGGCGCGACGCGCGGGGCGGATGCGGCCCGCCAGGTCGATATGTGCTTGGACGCGGGGGTCACGCTGTTCGACACGGCGGACGTCTATGCCGCCGGGCGATCCGAGGAGATATTGGGCGAGGCGCTGGGCGCACGGCGCCAGCATGTCGTCGTGGCGACCAAGGCGTTCGGGCGGATGGGCCGCAACGACCATGACACCGGCCTGTCGCGCCGCCACCTGATCGCCGCGTGCGAGGCGAGCCTGAAGCGGCTGGGCACCGACTGGATCGACCTGTATCAGGTGCATAGTTTCGACGCGCTGGTGCCGCTGGAAGAAACGCTGCGCGCACTGGACGATCTGGTGACGGCGGGCAAGGTCCGTTATGTGGGCTGTTCCAACTATGCCGGATGGCAGTTGATGAAAGCGCAGGCGGTGGCGCGCGAACAGGGCTATGAACGCTATGTCGGCCAGCAGATCCAATATTCGCTGATGGTGCGCGACGCCGAACAGGAATTGTTGCCCTGTGGCGTGGATCAGGGGGTGGGCGCGCTGATCTGGAGTCCACTGGCGCAAGGCTATCTGTCGGGCAAGTTCCGCGCCGACACGGGGGACGCGACCCGGTTGCAGCAGAGCGGTCGGCTCAAGGCCTATGAGACGGCAACGGGCACCGCCGTGCTGGACGCGATCGACGCCATCGTCGCCGCGCGGGACGGTGTGAGCCACAGCCAGGCCGCGCTGAACTGGCTGCTGCGTCGTCCTGGCGTGTCCAGCGTTCTGGTGGGCGCGCGCACCGACGCGCAGCTGGCCGACAATCTGGCGGCGGCGCAATGGGCGCTGACCGACGCGGAGACAGAGGCGCTGGACCGGGCGAGCCAGACGCCGATGTGCTATCCCAATTCGCACCACCGTATCTTCACGCAGGAACGCAATCCGCAACTGTTCGCGCGCTACAAGTCGGGGGAATGAAGGATGGCGGGGGCGCCCGATGCGTCGCCCCCGCCCCTGTTTTAGCGCGGCGCCATGCGGATCGCGCCGTCGAGACGGATGTCTTCGCCGTTGAAATAGGCGTTTTCGATGAGGTGCAGCGCCAGCATTGCATATTCGGGCGGCTTGCCCAGGCGCTTGGGGAAAGGCACCGATGCGCCCAGGCTGTCGATGACATTTTGCGGCATACCCAGCATCAGGGGCGTTTCGAAGATGCCCGGCAGGATGGTGTTGACCCGGATCGCCTCCCCCATCAGGTCGCGCGCGACCGGCAGCGTCATGCCGACGATGCCGCCCTTCGACGCGGAATAGGCGGCCTGGCCGACCTGGCCATCCTCCGCCGCGACCGACGCTGTGTTGACGATCGCGCCGCGTTCACCCGATTCCAGCGGATCGAGCGTCACCATGCCCGCCGCCGACTTGGCGATGCAGCGGAAGGTGCCGACCAGATTGACCTGAATGATCGTGTTGAATTGGGCCATGGGATAATGTTTGATCGAGCCATCCTCCCGCGAGCGGCTGACCGTCTTGGCCGCAGGGCCGATGCCCGCGCAGTTGATGAGGATGCGTTCCTGCCCGATCGCGGCGCGCGCCTTGGCGAAGGCGGCGTCGATGGAATCGTCGGAGGTCACGTTCGCTTCGCAATAGACGCCGCCGATTTCGTGCGCGATCGCTTCGCCCGCTTCGACATTGAGGTCGAAGATCGCGACCTTGGCGCCCTTTGCCGCCAGCGCGCGCGCCGTGGCGGCGCCCAGGCCCGAAGCGCCGCCGGTGACGACGGCCGAAAGTCCATTCACGTCCATAGGATAGTCTCCCCGATGTTGATGCCGGTCAGCCCAGCATGTCCTTTGCAATGACGATTTTCATGACTTCCGACGTGCCCGCGAAAATGCGCGAGATGCGCGCGTCGGCGTAGAGGCGGCAGATCGGATATTCGCGCATGAAGCCGGCCGATCCATGGAGCTGCAGCGATTCGTCCACCGCGCGGGCCTGAACTTCGCTGCATTTGAGTTTGCAGGCGGCAGCGGTCGCCGGGTCGAGCTCGCCTGCGTTGAACAGGTCGACACAATGGTCGAGAAAGGCCTGGGCGCAGTCCACTTCCGTGCGCAATTCGGCCAGTTTGAACTTGGTGTTCTGAAAATCGGCGATCCGCGTGCCGAACGCCTTTCGCCCCATGGTGAAATCGACCGCCAGCCGGATCGCTTCCTGCGCATTGGGGAGGGACTGTGCGGCGGTGGTGATCCGCTCCTCCGCCAGTCCGCCGCGCATATAGTCGAAACCGCGCGTCGGATCGCCGATGACGTGCAGCGGCGACAGTTCGACATTGTCGAAGAAAAGTTCCGACGTATCCTGCGTCAGGAAGCCAAGCTTCTCCAACTTGCGGCCGGGGCGGAAACCGGACATCCCCTTTTCGACCAGGAACAGGCCCAGTTGCCGGGGGTTTGCCGGGTCCGTCTTGGCCGCGACCACGAACAGTTCGGCGGTCAGGCCATAGGAAATGTAGGTTTTCTGGCCGTTCAATAGCCAGCGACCATCGCCGAGCGGGCGGGCATGGGTCTTGAAACCGGCAATGTCGCTGCCCGCGTCAGGCTCCGTCATGGCGATAGCGCAGATCATCTCGCCCGACACCAGCTTCGGCAGGAAGTGGTGCTTTTGCGCCTCGCTGCCATATTTGGCGATATAGGGCGGCGAATTACGATTGAGCGCACCCATCCATAGGCCGGTTTCATGGCTTTTGGCCACTTCCTCATACATGATCTGATCGTAGCGGAAGTCTGTGAGGCCAAGGCCGCCATAGGCCGGATCGACCCAATAGCAGAGGAAACCACCCTCCCCCGCCCGGCGATAGACGTCGCGGTCGATCATCCCCTGTTCGAGAAAGCGCGGCGAATGGGGGATCACTTCGCGCGCCAGAAAGCGGCGAAACGTGTCACGGAACTGTTCCTGATCGTCTGTATAATGGTTGCGTTTCATCGGCATGGCGATCAGTCCTCCCGTTCGCTGAGCAGGCCGTGCGGGTCGCCAAGCGATGCGCCGCCATCCATCGTCAATGTCTGTCCGGTCGTGTAGTCGGCTTCATCCGACGCCAGGAACAGAAATCCCGCCGCGATTTCCTGCGGCTTGCCGGGGCGTCCGACCGGCACCTGCGCACCCATGGCGGCGATCTGTTCTTCGGTAGCGTTCGATTCGAGCGCGTGGGTGCGGGTCAGCCCCGGTTCGATCGCGTTGACGGTGATGCCCTTTCGCGCCAGTTCCAGCGCCGCGCCGCGCACGAAGCCGGTCACCGCCATCTTGGCCGCGCCATAATGGACGCGGGCGGGCAGCGATTTGCGGTTGCCCGCGACCGAAGATGTGACGAGGATGCGCCCGCACGGGCTTTTTTCCAGCCAGGGCAGCGCGTCCTTGGTCAGCCAGAAGGCGGCCTTGACCCCGACGTCGAACATCGCGTCGAGCACATCGTCGGGCATGTCGGCCAGGCTGGCCGGGGTCAGAAAGGCCGCATTGTGCAGGACGATGTCGATCCGTCCGAACCGATCGCCCGTGCGCATCACCATCGCCCTGACCGCCTGCCGATCGCCCATGTCCAGGGTTTCGAGAATGGCGGTGCCGCCTGCTGCGGCGATGGCGTCGACCACATCCTGCCCCGGCGCGGCGGATCGCGTCGCGACGACGACCGTTGCGCCTTCACGTGCAAAGCGTTCCGCCGTGGCGCGCCCGATGCCGCGTCCGCCGCCAGTGACGATGGCGACCCGTCCGTCCAGTTTGCCCAACCCGCTTCTCCTCGCCCATATCCATGATCGGGGTGCCGCGATCCGGGTTGCGTTGTCAACTAGGTTATATAACTGCGATGGACAAGCGCGTCCGAAGGCGGGATAGTGCGCCGATGACCGATAGCCAGACGCTGATCCTGCGGAGCGATGCCGATGGCGTCGCCACGCTGACGCTCAACCGCCCCGACAAACGCAACGCGCTCAATGTCGATATGTTCGCAGCGCTCGACGCGCACCTGGCCGATCTGGAACGCGAAACCGACGGGGTCGGCGCGGTCGTGCTGCGCGCGGCGGGGCCGGTCTTCAGCGCGGGCGCGGACCTTGGCAAGCAGCAGAAGCCGCCGCGCCGATTTTTCCAGGCCGCGACCATCACCCGGTTGGCGAACCTGCCCCAGCCTGTCATCGCGGCGGTGCAGGGGCCATGCTATACCGGCGGGCTGGAACTGGTCCTGGCCGCCGACATCATCCTGGCGGCGGAATCGGCGCGCTTTGCCGACACCCACGGCAAATGGGCGCTGGTGCCCGGATGGGGGATGACGCAGCGGCTGCCCCGGCGGGTGGGGCAGCACAAGGCGCGCGAAATGATGTTCACGGGCCGCACCTATGACGGACGGCAGGCGCTGGCGATGGGGCTGGCCAATCTGTGCGTAACGGACGCGGCGTTCGAGGAGGAACTGGCGCGCCTGACGGGCGACATCATGGCGCTGTCCTGGCACAGCCATCGCGGCAACAAGGCGCTGCTCAATGCGTCCGATGGCATGACCCTGGACGCGGGCCTGGCCCATGAGATCGTCGCCAGCCCCGGTGTCGGGCCGGACTTCGCCAACCGGGTCGGCGGCACTTTCGGCAAGCGGTGAGCGCCTCCTAGCGCTTGTCGAGTTTGCGCACCGTGCCGCTATAGGCGGTGATGGCAACGTCCCCCTGCCACAACGTACCGCGCACGAACGCCATGCGTCCGGTTTCGCGCAGCAGTTCGAGCCGGGCGACGATGGGCGTGGCGATGTCGCCACCGGCCATGAAACTGAGCGAGAAGTCGATCACCACGATGCCGCCGCGGCTGCACCGGCCATGCAGATAGAGCGGCAGGAACAGCGACTGTTCGGCGATTGCCGAGAGGAAGCCGCCGTGCAGCGACCCCATGACATTGGCGCAGCCGGCATGGGGCTGGGTCCGCATCTCCGCGCCGCCGGGGATGGGGCGGACGTCGAGCGGGGGCAGCGCATTTTCGAAACCCGTCTGCCTGACGCTGTCGAACGGTCGCCAGCCATCGTCCAAGCCATGCGGCCCGTCATCGGCCAACCGGCTGCCTGCGTCATCAAGCATCATAGTTCCCACCTGCTTATGCTGCGTTGCGACATAAGGTAGTTAGACAAGTGGTGCAACAGCAATCCAAAGTCATGGGCTTTTGCCGCGTCACCAGTGACTTTCGATGGCAGGACTGCGGTCGATGCGAATATATCAAGGAGCGATGCCGGCGCGGCGGGCCGCGACCTCTGCCGGGCTGTCATAATGACGCAGGATCAGCGACTGGCTGGCGGTGGCCATCAACAGGCCGCCTTCTTCAAACAGGTGCATCACGCCATGGACCACGCCATGATGGACCGATTCGATCCGAATGTCGCACAACACCCATTCGGACGGCTCAACCCGTGCATAACGGATCGTGTTGTCGAGGCTGTTGCCCCCGGCAAAGGCGCCGATCGCATTGCCGATCGCCATCGAAATATAGTCGGCCACCACCGCCAGCAACAGCGGATCGGCCAGCAATCCTTCGGTCGAGCGAATCCAGAAAGCGACGCGACCGTCTTGGCTGCGCCCATCATTGGCCGTGCCGTCGGGATAGCGGCCATGGGCCAGCCTTACTTCGAACCGGCTTTGCAGGCCATCGTCGCCCGCCCGCCAGTTGCGCGCCACGGGACAATCGCCGGGCGGCGCGACCTGCGGCATCGGCACCCACTGGTCGGCAATGGCGCTGTCGCGCGCGCCCAGTGCGGCGACCACGCTGATGATCTTGCTGTCTTCTATATGTTCTAGCACCTGCGCCTGGCTGGTCTGGTTGCCTGCGACCGGGATCCAGACATCCAAGTCGACCGTAGAACCGGGCCGGGCGAAGGAGAGATAATGGGCGGTGGCCCAGATGACCGGGCGACCGCTGGTCCGCTGCATCGCATCGATCGCCGCCGCCAGCCCGACCCCGCCGAACAGGAAGCGGCGGTCGGGCACCCCCACGCACAGATCCATCGTCACCGGCAGGTGAAAGCGATGCGAATTATGGGTGGCGCGCAGGTCGAACAGGGCTTTGGGCACGGGCTTCCTCATGGTGGCTAAAAGCGAGGGTCGGTCGGCGATCGTCAATTGTCGCCCGCCATGACATGACATATCGGCGGCATCAAAATTTTTGCTTTGCATCACATCATCAACTAAGTAGGCGATGTATCCAAATACTGCCTTGGCAGGCAGCGAGCCATTGCGCAACCCAGGAGAAGAATGTGTCCGAAGCCTATATCATCGACGCCGTCCGCACCCCGCGTGGCATCGGCAAGGTCGGAAAGGGCGCGCTCGCCCATATGCACCCGCAGCATCTGGCCGCCACCGTGCTCAAGGCGATCGCCGAGCGCAACGACCTGAACACCGCCGATGTGGACGATGTGATCTGGTCCACATCCACCCAGAAGGGCAAGCAGGGCGGCGACATGGGACGGATGGCGGCGCTCGACGCGGGCTATGATCCCAAGGCGAGCGGCATGACGCTGGACCGTTTCTGCGGCGGCGGCATCACCACCGTCAGCCTGGCCGCCGCGCAGATCATGTCGGGCATGGAAGACCTGATCGTGGCGGGCGGCACCGAGATGATGTCGCTGACCGCCACCATGGCACAGGAAGAAATGGCCGCGGGCATCATGCCGCTGGGCATGGGATCGGGCAATGCGCGCCTTCAGTCTGTCCACCCCCAGTCGCACCAGGGCGTGTGCGGCGACGCGATCGCCAGCATGGAGGGCATCAGCCGCGAAGCGCTCGATGCGCTGGGCCTGGAAAGCCAGAAGCGCGCCGAACGCGCGATGGCCGAAGGCCGTTTCGACAAATCGGTGGTGCCGGTGATCGATGATGAGGGCAATGTCGTGCTGGCGAAGGACGAATTTCCCCGTCCGCAGACGACCGCCGAAGGCCTGGCTGCGCTCAAGCCTTCCTTCACCGCGATCGCCGACATGGTGATCGACGAAGACGGCAACACGCCGCGCGGCCTGATCAACCAGAAATTCCCCAACCTGGCGATCGAACATTTCCATCATGCCGGCAATTCGTCGGGCGTGGTCGATGGCGCAGCGGCGGTGCTGCTGGCATCCAAGGCCTATGCCGAGACGCATGGCCTGAAACCCCGCGCCCGCATCGTGGCGACCGCCAATGTCGGCGACGATGCGACGTTGATGCTGAACGCACCAGTCCCCGCCGCCAAGAAGGTGCTGGCCAAGGCGGGCCTGACCAAGGACGATATCGACCTGTGGGAGATTAACGAGGCCTTTGCCGTGGTGGCCGAAAAATTCATCCGCGACCTGGACCTGGATCGCGCCAAGGTGAACGTCAATGGCGGGTCGATCGCGCTGGGCCATCCGATCGGCGCGACCGGCGCGATCCTGATCGGCACGGTGCTGGACGAACTGGAGCGGACGGGCGGCCGCTATGGCCTGGTGACGATGTGCGCGGCGGGCGGTATGGCACCGGCGATCATCATCGAACGGATCTGACCCTGCCTTGAGCGCGGCGGACGATCAAACCGGATCGGCCGCCGCGCCAACCTGGCCCGATCGCCTCTGTTCTGCCAAAAGCATCCCAAGCGCCTGATGGCGCTTGGGATGCTTTTTCTTTTGAACGGGCAAATGCCTGATCATATTCCATATTGACACTAATGTGTCATTATGGAATTTATGTTCCATGAAGAGAGCCGCAGAAATCTTTATCGAACTGGTCGACGAGATCGCGCGATCGCGCGGGCGCACCGACCTGGCCTTCCGCTCCATCCGGGAAGCCCATGGCCTGACCGAGGTGGAGAATATCGTGCTGACCGCCGTCACCCATGCGCAGCGCCCGCCCACCGTGCCGCAGATCGGCCGGGCGCTGGGCCATCCGCGCCAGGTGGTTCAGCGGGCAGCCGACATGCTGGCGACGCGCGGGCTGATCGAATGGCGCGACAATCCCGATCACAAGCGCGCGCGCCTGCTGATCCCCACGGCGCAGGGTATTGCGATGCGCGAAGGCGACGATGCCGAGGGGCTGCGCCGCGCGGCGCAACTGACCGAGGGGATCGACCCCGACATGATCGCCCGCGCGGTGGCGGACCTTCGCGCCATCCGAGCGATCATGAGCCAAAATCTGCGCGCAATGGCTGAGCGCGAAGACGTGGGCGAAGACGCATGAGCGACGATCTGACCGGGTTGGTCGACATCGCCAGACTGACGGCATGGCTGGATACGCATATCCCGGAACTGGGCGACGGCCCATTGTCGGCGCGGAAGATTCACGGCGGCACCAGCAACGTCATCCTGTCCCTGGAACGCGGCTGCGAGACAATGGTGCTGCGGCGTCCGCCGGTAGTCGCGCCGCCGGGCAGCGAGAAAAGCGTGCTGCGCGAGGCGCGGGTGCTGACTGCGCTGAACGGCACGCCGGTGCCGCACCCGATCTGCCGGGGCAGTTGCGCCGATACGGACGTGATCGGCGCGCCCTTCTATGTGATGGACAAGGTCGACGGATGGGCCGCGACGATCATCGGCGAGCATATCTATCACAAGGCGCCGTTCGACCAGCCGCCTTATGAATATAGCGTCGCCTATGCGATGGTCGATGGCCTGGTGGCGCTGGCCAATGTCGATTACAAGGCGGTCGGACTGGAGGGTTTCGGCAAGCCGGACAATTATCTGGAACGGCAGGTGGATCGCTGGGAAGGACAGTTGCTGAGCTACAAGCAGCTTTACAATTATCCCGGCCGCGAGTTGCCAGGCTATGCACTGACGCGGGACTGGCTGCGTGCCAATATCCCCTCCACCTTTCAGGCGGGCATCATCCATGGCGATGTCGGCACGCCCAACGCGCTGTTCGCCGATGGGCCGCCCTGTCGCCTCAACGCACTGATCGACTGGGAATTATCGACCATCGGCGACCCGCTGCTCGACCTTGCCAGCTTCACCAATGCGATGCGCGACGAAAATGCGCCGGACGTGCTGCCCTCTAAGCGGCTCTACAATAGCGAGAATTGGCCCACGCGGCAGGAAATGGCGCGCTATTATGCCGCTGGCACGGGCCGCGACATGGCCGATTTCGACTATTATGCGATCCTGGCCATGTTCAAGGGCGGGTGCATCCTGGAATATAAGGTCGCCCAGGCGCAGGCCGGCATTCTGTCCAAGGAAACCGGCACTTTCTTCTCCCGCCTGGTACTCGAAAGCTTTGCCAACGCGGCCGACCTCATTCGCCGGATCGGCTGACACATTCCCATAAGAATGGAGAGGAAACCCCATGGATTTTACCATAGACCCCGCGTTTCAGGCCAAGCTGGACTGGATGCTAGACTTCGTGAAGGCCGAGTGCGAGCCGATCGACCTGCTGTTCCCCCATCATGGCGACCCCTATGACACCGGCAATGCGCAGGCGCGCGCGATCATCGCGCCGTTGCAGGACCAGGTGAAGGCGCAGGGCCTGTGGGCGTGCCACCTGGACCCGCATCTGGGCGGCGCGGGATATGGCCAGATGAAGCTCGCTTATATGAACGAGATTATCGGCCGGTCCTATTGGGCGCCGACCATATTCGGCACCGCCGCGCCCGATACCGGCAATGCCGAGATATTGGCGATGTTCGGCACGCCGGCGCAGAAGGCGCGCTATCTCCAGCCCCTGCTGGACGGCGACATCGTATCGACCTTTTCCATGACAGAGCCGCAGGCGGGGGCCGACCCCAAGGAATTTGTGTGCCGGGCCACCCGCGACGGCGACGAATGGGTGATCGAGGGCCATAAATGGTTTTCGTCCAACGCCCGCTATGCCTCCTTCCTGATCGTCATGGCCGTGACCGATCCCGATGCGCCCGCGCACAGCCGCATGTCGATGTTGGTGGTGCCCGCCGAAACGCCGGGGATAGAGATTATCCGCAATGTCGGCACGATCGGCGACGATCCGCTGGACGACAGCCACGGCATCCATGGCTATATCCATTATAATCAGGTCCGCGTGCCGATCGACGCGATGCTGGGTGCGCCGGGCGAAGGCTTCAAGGTTGCGCAGGCGCGGCTGGGCGGCGGACGGGTGCATCATGCGATGCGCACGGTGGGGCGGTGCCAGCGCGCGTTCGAGATGATGCAGGAGCGCGTCGTGTCCCGCCGCACGCAGGGCAAGTTGTTGGACGACCATCAGTTCGTCCAGGGCATGATCGCCGACAGCGCGATCGAGATAGAGCAGTTTCGGATGCTGGTGCTCAAGACCGCCTGGGTGATCGACAATCAACCGCACGGCGCGGCCCGCACGCTGATCGCCATGTGCAAGGTGCAGATGGCCAAAATCTATCATGACGTGGTCCAGCGCGCGATCCAGATTCACGGCAGCTATGGCGTCACCAACGAAACCGTGCTGTCGGCAATGTGGATGAGCCTGCCCAGCCTGGCGCTGGCCGACGGTCCGACCGAAGTGCATAAGGTGCAAGTGGCCAAGGCCTATACCCGCAAGGCGACGCCATCCGAGGGACTGTTTCCGCGCGAGCATATTCCCGATCGACTGGCCGCCGTGCGGGCGAAATATGCCGCCGTCCTGGCTGATCCCGCGCTGGAGCCGGCGCTATGAGCGATCCGCTGTTCGACCTGAGCGGCAAGGTGGCGCTGGTCACGGGCGGCAGCCGGGGGCTGGGGCGGGAAATGGTGCTGGCCTTTGCCGATCATGGCGCGGACGTCATCATCGCCAGCCGCAAGCTGGACGCGTGCGAAGAAGTGGCCGCGCTGGTGCGGGCCAAGGGACGCAGGGCGATGGCCCATGCCGCGCATTGCGGGCGATGGGACGACATCGACGCTCTGATCGCGGCGGCCTATGCGCAGTTCGGCAAGATCGACATATTGGTCAACAATGCGGGCATGAGCCCTGCCGCGCCCAGCCATGAGGTAACGGAAAAGCTGTTCGACAGCGTGCTGAACCTCAATTTCAAAGGGCCGTTCCGGCTGGCGAGCCAGATCGCCAAGCGCATGTATGACGGCGATGGCGGGACCATCATCAATGTGTCGTCGACCGGCGGGGTCATGCCCCTGCCCGCCATCATCCCCTATGGATCGTCCAAGGCGGCGCTCAACGCGATGACGCTGTCGATGGCGCATGAATATGCGCCCAAGGTACGGGTCAATACATTGTCAGCAGGGCCATTCCTGACCGACATCGCGAACGCCTGGAGCCCCGAGGCGCGGGAAACCGCGCGCAATGCGCTGGGGCGACCGGGTCGACCGGAGGAAGTGGTGACGTCTGCCCTCTACCTTGCCAGTCCGGCGTCCAGCTATACCACAGGCACGCTGCTGCGGGTGGACGGCGGCACCTGGTAGGCGGTCAGCCGATTGTTCATGATCGGCGGTGCGGCGCATGTCCGCATCATCGATCATGATTCGCTTTCTACCTGTCTTGTCATATAGTTGACGCGCATGTGCGGCGGACGATGCGTCCTTTCATCGCAAAATTGTGCGACCCACCGCTTTTTCGCCCAGCAACCCGCTGCAAACGCGATCGACAGCCGATCGACGGGCTGGCGCCGTGCCTGCGCCTTCGTTACGCGCGAACCTATATAACTAGGTTTCTGTTTCCGGGTCGGGAGAGTGCGCGTTGTCCTTGTTTAATATCAATCGAGTAGCCTTTTCAAATCTGCCTCTGGGTGCGCTCGCGCTGACATGCGGCCTGTTCTGGCCTGGGGCCGCCACCGCGCAGGCTGTGCAACGAGGACCGGCCGTTGCCGACGATGCGGCACAGGCGGACCAATCGGAGATGCCAGCATCCCCCACCCTACCCGGCGCATCCTCGCTCGCCCCGCCCGGCAAGCCGGGGAAGCGCGATCCGAAGGATTATGCGCGCTTCGACGCGCTGCGCGAACCGATGCTGACGACCCAGTTTCCCGGCCTCATCGACACGATCGTGGGAGACAGCGGCGAAATTCGCGATGCGCTGGCCGACCGGGGTATCGGCATCGAAATGCAATCGGCCACCGCCATCCAGATGCACCTGACCCCGACGGGGATGCCGGGCAATCCCCAGGTTTATAATGGGCAGACATTGACGCTGCGCAACAATGCGCTCAACATCTACGTCACCAAGAAACTGGACGATATAGGTCTGGGCGACACGATGTTGACGGTCGGCGGCGGCTATTCGGTGACCAGTTTCGACCCGAACGGTCGCAATTCCATCACGTTCAAGACGCTGTCCCTCTATCATGGCTTTGCCAACCGCACCGTGGAGGTGAAGGCTGGCTTCCTGCAAAATTACCTGCATTTCGCGGGCCTAATCACCGGGGGCAACCCGACATTGACGACGGGACTGGTATCGTTGCTGCCGGTACAGGCGGGCCTGAGCGCAGAACCGGCGACAACACCGGGCGTCAATGTCCAGATCAACGGCAAGAAGGGGTTTTACGTGCTGGGCGGGGTGCAGCGGTCGCTCAACCCGCTTGGCATCGCAGGGAGATACGCACCAACGGCATCGGCCTGGATTGGGACCAGGATAATGCCAAAGCCCTGTATATCGGCGAAGTGGGCATCCGGCGTCGTGCGTCTCCGACCCAGCGCAGTTTCTGGGCGCGGGTCGGCTATCTCTACAATACATCGGATTATGACCGTTTCCTGGGGGGCCGCGACCATAATCATTCCTATTATGCGCTGATCGATTTCCAGGCGACCCGGCCGGACGACCAATTATTCTTTCGTGGGCTTTATCTGGGTGCCAGTTACAGTGCGGCGCGCAAGTCGGTCAGCTCGTTCAGCAAAGCGGCTGAAATACGCGCCTATTATGTCGGACCGTTCGACGCGAGGCCAACGGATTCTTTCAACCTGACGGTCAGTTACAATAGATTCAGCGAAGACCTGCACCAGTCCTATGCCCTGCGCGGGATTGACACGGCGCGGCATCAGGTGGGCATATCGGGCGCATATGCGGTGCATCTTGGTCCGGGTATTCGCGTTGCCCCAGCACTGCAATATGTAGTCAATCCGACATTCCTGCCGGGGTACAAGGATGTGCTGCTGGGGTCGGCGTCGCTCTATCTGGCCTTTTAGGACGGATCGGCTTGCGCGCTCCGCCTTTCCCAGCCGGTGACGCCACCGGTCGGCAAAGGCGGGGCGACGCGGATCATTGGCCCGTGAATATTGGCGCGCGCCTGGTCTTTACAGCGTCCAGCCCTTCCTTGAAGTCGTCCGTGCCCAGCAGGATCGCCTGATTGAGGACGTTGGTGGACCACTCGGCCTCCATCGAGGTTTCCAGCCCGCGATGCAGCGCCTCCTTCACTTGCGCATAGGCGAGCGGAGCGATGGCGGCGAGTTCGAGCGCCAGTTCGCGCCCGCGATCGGCGAGCGCATCGACCGGCACGAGTTCGGACGCCAGGCCGATCCGTTCGGCCTCCTGCGCCTTGACCGGCAGGCCGCGCAAGACGATCTGCGCCGCGCGGCCAAGGCCGACGATGCGCGGTAGCAGGAAGACGCCGCCCAGCGGTGGCATGATGCCCAGCTTGATCCAGCTTTCCTGAAAGAAGGCATTGTCGGCCACGACGCGGAAATCGCAGGCGAGCGAGAGTTCGCACCCCACCGTGACGGCAGCCCCCTGCACCAGCGCGACGGTGGGTTTGGGGCAATGATAGATGCGTTTGGCCGCGCCTTGGAAATGGGTGTAGATCTGCGCCTTGATCTGCGGCGCGGGGGTGCGGGTCAATTCGTCGAGGAACGAGAAATCCGCCCCGGCGCAGAAATGCTTGCCCGCTGCCGCCAGCACGATGACCGACACCGCCGGATCGGCGACCAGGACGTCCATGCCGATGCAGATTTCCTCCATCGTCCGCGCACGCAGCGTATTGCCCTTTTCGGGTCGATTGAGCGTCAGCGTGCCGATGCGGTCGGCGACGGCCAGGCTGATGTCCTCATATGCGCTCATGCAGGCTCCTCTCGTCACTGTTTTTTGTCATGCTGTAATGGTCGCGATGCGCTAAGTCTGTTTGCTTGGGTCGATCATGGTGATGAACCGGGCGATCTGTTCCTCGCCGCCGTCGGGCCGCCAGCCGGACATGGCCATGGCGTCGCTTTGCGGATCGCTGCCATGGCGCATCCGGCCCTTATTATCCTCCATCGCATCGACGATGAAGCGGGCGGCGTCCTCGATCGACCATATGGTGAAATCCCCTGAAAACAGGTCACGCTGACGCTGCGCCATCGCGGCATATTCGGGATAGTCGACCGCATGGGCGATGCGGACCGTCACCGATTCCTTGTTGATTCCGGTCTTGACCGCGCCGGGCAGGATTTCCAGGACGCCGATGCCGAACTGTTCCACCTCCGCCCGCAAGGTTTCGGTGAAGGCCATCATCGCCCCCTTGGTCGCGCGATAGGGCGCCAGGAAGGGCATGGGGCTGTAGAGCGAACCGGAATTGATGTTGCAGATCAACCCTTTGTGGCGTGCGCGCATGATCGGGATCGCGCGCTGGGTCATGGTGACATGGCCCAGGAAATTGACGTCGAAATAGAGACGCCATTCGTCGAGCGGGATATGTTCGATCGGCAGATTCTTGAGGCGGATGCCAGCATTGTTGACCAGCACGTCAAGATCGTCGGGAAAGGCGAAATCGCCGGGTCGGGTGATGTCAAGACATTGGATCGCCAGGTTGCCGGGCAAGCCGTCGACCGCGCGCTCCAGGTCGGGGCGCTGGGCTTCATCATAGATGAGCGCCAAGGTCGCATAGCCACGCCGGGCGGCCTCCGCCGCAATGCCAAGACCGATACCGCCGCCCGCGCCCGTCACCGCCACCGTGCCGTCGATCTTCATCCTCGCCTCCATTTTATAAACAGGTTCCTGTTTTGACCATGGCTGCATGAAGGTCAAGCCGGGGGGACGGTGCGTCGCGCGCGCTCACCACTCGCCCTCTCGCGCGACCGCGTCGCGCATCGGGCCAAGGCCCGCGAAAAAGAGCAGCGCGGTAATCGGGCCAAGGATGCCGTAGGTCCAGGCGAGCGCCGTGCCGATGCTCGCGTCGCTGACGAACACATGCTGGGTCAGGAAGCCCACCACCGCCGGTCCCAATGTCATGCCCAGCAGCGCGACGCTCATCAGATAAAGCGCCGATATGCGCCCGCGCAGATGTGGCGGCGTCGCCACCTGCACCGCCGACGCGCCGATCGCCCCCATATTGAGCGGGACGATGATGAACAGCGATCCGACGAAGAAAAGGAGAGGGCTGGGCGCCAGATAGGTGGCGATACCGAACAGGCCCAATATCGTCCCGCCGACGACATAATAGCGAAAATGCGCGTCCAGACGGCCCCGCGCAAACATGCCATCGACGATCCGCGCGCCGACCAGCAGCGCGGCGATCCCGGCGACGAAGCCAAAGGCGCCCAGCGCATAGCCGGCCTGCTGCACGCTCCAGCCATAGGTGCGGATCAGGAAGGTCGGGTTCCAGGCAAGCCGGGCATAGACAAGGGCCATGACCAGCGAAAAGCCAACAATCTGGCAGAAATAGAAGGTTTTGCGGCTGGCCATGAAGCGCAAGACCTCGCCCCATCCCGCCCCGTGGCCTGCCGGTCGTTCGCGCGCCGGCTCATGAATGAAGATCGCCAGCGCGGCAAGGACGAAGCCGGGCAGCGCAGTAACGACAAAGGCGAAGCGCCACGCCTCCAGACGGCCGAGCAGCGGCACGGTGATGCCGTCGGCCGCGACATGCAGGATGTAGCCGCCGATCGCCAGTGATCCTTCCGCCCCCAGCAGCGCGCCGATCATGAAGACGCCCAGCGCAAAGGTCAGCCGCCTTTTGGGGAACAGGTCCGACAGGATGGAATAGGCCGCCGGGGCCAGCGCAGCCTCCCCCGCGCCCACGAATATGCGGGCGACCAATATCTGATTATAGCTTTCTGCCAGGCCCGACATCATCGCCGCGCAGGACCAGATAAGTACCCCGCCCATGACGATCCAGCGGCGCGGGTAACGGTCCACCGCCATGCCGAGCGGCAGGCCGCATACGGCATAGAGGACGGCGAAGGCGAAACCCTGAAGCAGGCTGATTTCGAAATCGCCGACGCCAAATTCCGTGCGGATCGGATTGACCATCAGCGAAATGATCTGGCGATCGAGATAGGCGGTCGCAAAGAGCAGCATCAGAATGATGGTGCTGGTCCAGGCGACAAGGGGGCGCGGAAAGGCACGTTCGTCCACCAAATCCCGTTCAGGCGCATCACGCCGCATATTCCCAGCATCGCTCATGGACATGCCTCTCCGTATCGACCTTTGCGGTCGTTTATCTATACGGTAGCGATTTGGGCTTAATTAGAAAGCGATTTGTTCAAAGCGGCTTTGCTTGGGCGTTTTCGCCTAATGGAAAGGGCTTCATCGTGCGGATGTCCGGCGGGGTGATCTCATGCAGCCGGTCGAGATAATAGCGCAGATAGCCATGCCAGCTCTGCGCGGCGGCATCGCCATTGCCCGCCTCGACATGGGCGATCATCTCCTCCTTGATGCGGATCGCGGTCAGGAAGCGGCTTTCCTGGTCGGGATCTTGCGGCAAGGCGTGCGACAGGACGGACAATTGCATGTCGGCGATCTCGCCGATGACCAGGCACAGCAGCCGCAACGACTCGCTACCGCAGTTGCGCACGAGCAATTCGCGAAAATCCCGGCCCCGCTGGTAGAAGGTCGGCCGGTCATGGATGATGAAGCGTTGGGACGCGGCATTTTGCGCAAGCTGCGACAGGATTTCGCGGCTGCCATGACGCGCGAAGGATCGCACTGCTGCGGGTTCGATCGTCATGCGCGTTTCGAACACTTCGGTGATGGTCGCATTGCGCATTTGCAGGAATACGCCCGCGAACAAGGCGATGCGGCTGGGGTCGGGCGGGACGACACGCGCGCCGCCCCGGTTGCCGCGCTGGATTTCCAGCAACCCTTCCGATTGCAAGATGCGCAAGGCTTCGCGGCAGGAAGGACGCGATACGCCGAACCGCTCCATCAACTGATGTTCGGCAGGCAACATCTGCCCGATCGCCCAGACGCCGGCGGCAATCTCCGCCCGGAGGGTGGAGGCGATCTGGTCCGCGACGTTTCGCGTGGGAAGGAGGACGGTTTCTGCGGTCATGACTGGTCTTCTAGGAAAGGGCGCAGTGCAATGCCAGTCCATAGATCGATATCGCTAACGCTTTGACTCTATCCGCTTGACAATGGTGCTGCGCTATAGTCTGTGTCGAGGCATAAAAAGACGAGACATAATGGGAGAGAGATGATGAAGTGCGTGTATCGCGCTGCGCTTGGCGCGGCCTCAATGTTCGCCATCACGGCCGCCATGTCCGCGCAGGCGCAACAGGCACCAGCCCCGCAGGCGGCCGCCCAGCCGGACAGCTATACCGACATCGTCGTCACCGCGCAGCGGCGCGAGGAGCGACTGGTCGATGTGCCCGCATCGATCGTGGCGATCAGCGGCGAGCAACTGGCCCGCGCGGGCGTTAACGGCATGGAAGACCTGACGCGCCAGGCACCCGGCGTCATCATCAACAAGACCGGCGCCTATCTGCAACCCACGGTGCGCGGCATCGGCGCGAGCGTGCAGGGCGGCGGCGCGGAATCCAACGTCGCCATCTATGTCGACGGCGTCTATGTCGCCAGCCAGACCGGCGCGATGTTCGACCTGGCCAATCTGGAATCGGTACAGATATTGAAGGGGCCGCAGGGCACGCTGTTCGGGCGCAATGCGACCGGCGGCGCGATCCTGATCACCACGCGCGATCCGGGCTATGACCTGTCGGGGCAGATCAACGCCAGCTATGGCCGGTTCAACGAATATAAGCTGAGCGCCTATCTTACCACTGGCCTGACCGACACGTTGGCGGTCGATATGTCGGCCTATTACCGCGCGTCGGACGGCTTTGTGCGCGACCTGCGCACCGATGCGCTGCGCGGCGAGCAGTCGAGCCTGGACCTGCGATCCAAATTATTGTTCGAACCGACCGAGGACGTGAAATTCGTCCTGTCGGGATCGCACAACGAAACCAACGATCCTTCCGGCCTCAACTATACCTCCCTCAACGGCAACACGGTCGGCCGCAATTTCCCCAATGCGCTGCCCGTCGCGACGGATCGGCGGCATGTCAGCCAGGAATTGCCGACACGAATCGACACCAATACCGACGCCGTGTCGCTCAACGGATCGGTCAAGTTCGACTTTGCGACACTGAACCTGATTTCGGGCTATCGCACCGAAGTCGATTATATCGAAACCGACCTCGATTCGAGTTATGCGCCCGCATCCTATGCGACCTATGACCAGTTTAACGACAGTTTCAGCCAGGAGATCAATTTCACGTCACCGGCAGGCAGGGATTTTTCGTGGGTCGTGGGCGTGTTCTACTATTGGAACGCAGCGGGATCGAAAAGCTGGGACCTCAATGGCCGCCCCTTCTACAAGGCGCGCATCACCAGCGATTCGATTTCCGGCTTTGCCGATGGCACCTATGATCTGGGCAAAATCTCCGTGATCGCGGGCCTACGGTACAGCAGCGAAAAGCGCCGGTTCAAGCGCGGCCTGCCCGGCGGCGCCTTTACTGTCGATACGTCCGCGACCTTCAACAGCTGGACGCCCCGCTTCGGCTTGCGCTATGATGTCGGGGACAGGTCGAACATCTATGCGACCTTCTCCAAGGGCTTCAAGAGCGGCCTCTACAACATCTCCTCGCCGTCGATCATTCCGGTCCGCCCGGAAAAGATCGACGCCTATGAAATCGGGTTCAAAAGCGCCAGTCGCACACTGGATTTCAACGCAGCGGCCTATTTCTACAATTATAAGGATATTCAGGTCACTGCCTATGACTATACGTCGGGCATTTCCCGCCTGTTCAACGCGGCGCAAGCGGAAGTCTATGGCTTCGAAATGGACGCCGCCTGGCGTCCTTCGACAAATTTCGACGCGCGGGCGGCGATTTCCTACACCCACGCCGCATTCACCAACTTTCCCGGCGCGCCGGCCTTCACACCGTCGGCCACATTTTCGAACGGAACGCCCTGCCCGGATCGCAATTGCGGCAATGTGCAGAGCCTGGTCGACGCGAGCGGCAACCAGATGCTGCGCGCGCCCGAACTGACGTTGAGCGCGGCGGCCAATTACCGCATCCCGCTCGACAATGGCGGAGAGGTGGCTTTTGGGGTCCGCCCCTATTGGTCGAGCAAGATCAACTATAGTTTTCAGGAACGCATCCAGCAGCCATCCTATTTCACGCTGGACGCCGACATCAGCTGGTCTTTGAACGATCAGGTCCGGCTGACGCTGTGGGGGCGCAACCTGACCAATGCGAAATTCGCGCTGTCCCGGTCGGAAAGCTCCGCCCGCGACGCGATCGCCTGGGCGCAGCCTGCCTCCTACGGGATCGCAGGCAGCTATAAATTCTGACCATCCTGCCCGCGCGCCGACCCGGCGCGCGGGTATTTTTCAAGGAGCCATGATGCACCCGCGCCTTCACGCCGCCGCAGACCCTGCCAAAGCCGCCGCCATATTGGCCGAAACCGGCGAAACGCTGACCTACGGCGCGCTGGAGACGATCGGCAACCGAGGTGCCCATTATTTCCGGTCGTTGGGCATCGGCGCGGGCGATACGATCGCCATCTGGTTGCCCAACACGCTGCGCTATTTCGAGATATATTGGGCAGCGCAGCGTGCGGGCCTCTATATCACGCCGATTTCCACCAAGCTGACGGCGGAGGAAGCAGCCTATATCCTCAATGACTGCGAGGCGCGGCTGTTGGTGGCGGACGCTGGCATCGGCGCGCTGAAGGCGCTGTTGGCGGCGCGATCCGCCCTGTGCCCGAAACTGGCGACCATCCTGACCGCCGACGGCGACGGGGCGGGACTGGTACAATGGCACGACGCCATCGCGCCCTTTTCCGACAGCCCGATCGCGGACGAAAGCGCGGGTTTCCACATGGTCTATTCGTCCGGCACGACCGGGCGGCCCAAGGGCATCCGCCTGCCGCTGACCGGCGGCCCGGCGACCGAGCCGCATATGCTCGCCGACCGACAGAAGAGTCGCTATGGTACGGGTGCCCATAGCGTGTTTCTCAGCCCCGCGCCGATCTATCACACGGCCCCCCTCGCCTTTTCGACCGCGGTTCAGCGGCTGGGCGGCACGGTGGTGATGCTGGGCAAATTCACGCCGGAAGCGGCGCTGGACGCGATCCAGACCTATCGCGTGACCGCCACCCAGATGGTGCCGACCATGTTCCTGCGCCTGCTGCGCGTGCCCGATGCACAGCGGCTGGGCTATGACCTGTCGTCGCTGACCCATGTGGTCCATGCTGCCGCGCCCTGCCCGGTCGACGTCAAACAGGCGATGATCGATTGGCTGGGACCGATCATTTACGAATATTATGGCGGGTCGGAAGGCAACGGATCCACGTTCATCACATCGGAAGAATGGCTGCGCAAGAAAGGGTCGGTCGGACAGGCGGACTGGGGCACCATCCATATCTGCGACGAGGACGGCCGCGAAGTGCCCGCGGGGCAACAGGGCACGGTATATTTCGAAGGCGGCTGGGATTTCCACTATCTCAATGATGCGCAAAAGACGGCGGACGCGCGCAATCCGGTGCACCCTACATGGTCGACACTGGGCGATGTCGGCTATCTCGACAGCGACGGCTATCTGTTCCTGACCGATCGCAAGAGTTTCATGATTATATCCGGCGGGGTGAATATCTATCCGCAGGAGGCAGAAAATATCCTGAGCTTTCACCCCAAGGTCGCCGATGTCGCGGTGATAGGCGTGCCGGACGCGGAGATGGGCGAGGCGGTCAAGGCAGTCGTACAGCCGCGCGACTGGGCCGAGGCGGGCGACGCGCTGGCGCAGGAGTTGATGGCCTATTGCCGCAGCCAATTGAGCGCGATCAAATGCCCGCGATCTGTGGATTTCGCGCGCGAACTGCCCCGGCACGACACCGGCAAGCTGTACAAGCGCGAAATCCGCGACCGATATTGGCCGGCGAGCGACAAGCGCATCGCCTGACCCGGCGTCAGGCGCCCGCGCGCACCGCCTGCTGCCAGGCCAGTTCCGCCAGCACCGGGAAAGCGTCGGCACGGGTCTTTGCCTCCGCATTGGCGGCGGTGCCGCGCAGATAGCGGCCCTTGATGCCATGGATGATCGCGGCGAAGCGGAAGAAGTTGAACGCCATCGCGAAATCATAGCCGGGCAGGGAATCGCGGCCGCTGTTGCGGCAATAGGCCGCGACATAGTCTTCTTCGCTGGGGATGTTGAGCGCGGCCAGATCGGCCCCGGCCAGACCCGGAACGATCAGCGGCGGCATCCGGTACATCATCGCATGATAGGCGAAATCGGCGAGCGGATGGCCCAGCGTCGAGAGTTCCCAGTCGAGCACGGCGGCGATGCGCGGTTCGCTGGCGTGGAAGATCATATTGTCCGAACGGAAATCGCCATGGACGACCGACACCTCCTCCCCATCGGGGATGGCGGTGGGCAGCCAGGCGATCAGCCGGTCCATATGCGGATCGCGACCCGCTTCCTCATCGGCCAGATATTGCTTGGTCCAGCGTGCGATCTGGCGCTCGAAATAGCTGCCGGGGCGGCCATAATCCTCCAGCCCCACGGCCTTGTAATCGACCTTGTGCAAGTCCGCGATGGCGGCGTTCATCGCGGCGAAATAGGCGGGACGATCGTCGCGGGCGACGTCGGGGAAGGTCGCGTCCCACATGATGCGACCTTCGACCATATCCATGATGAAGAACCAGGTGCCGATGACGCTGTCGTCGGTGCATAGGCCATGGACATGGGCGACCGGGAAATCCGCCTTTTCCAGCGCAGTCAGCACCCTTGCCTCGCGGTCGACGGCATGGGCGCCCTTGACCAACTGGCCGGGCGGCTTGCGGCGCATCACATAGGAACGGCCGGGCGTCACCAGCTTGTAGGTCGGGTTGGATTGCCCGCCCTTGAACTGTTCGACCGTCAGCGGCCCTTCATAGCCCGCGACATTGGCGGTCATCCACGCCGCCAGCGCCGCTTCGTCGAAACGATGCTGGTCGCGCACGGCGCTGGTGCCCTTCTGATCCTCGAAGCTCATCGGACCTCCATCGCCGGCGTGGTTTCCAAAGCTGCGCCCTGGGCATGTTTCCAGTCGCGCTTGATCTTCTTGGCCAGGCTCCATTTATGCACTTCGGTCGGGCCGTCATAGATGCGGAAGGCACGGATTTCGCGATAGAAAGCCTCCACCATCGTGTCGCGGGTGACGCCCGTGCCGCCCAGTACCTGAACGCAGCGATCGGCGACCCGGCTGAGCGCTTCGGACACTGCGACCTTGGCCATCGAGCTTTCCACCGTGCCCAGACTGCCGCTATCGAGCACGTCGGCGCACCAGTCGATCATCAGTTCCGATTGTTTGAGGTCGATCATATTTTCCGCCAGCATGAAGCCGACCCCTTCATGATCGATCAGCTGTTTGGAAAAAGCCTTGCGACGGTTGGCGTAATCGACCGCGATTTCGTGCGCGCGGGTGGCCACGCCATGCCAGCGCATACAATGGGACAAGCGCGCGGGACTGAGGCGGACCTGCGCATATTTGAAGCCCTCGCCCGGCTCGCCGAGCATCTGGTCGGCCGGGATGCGCAGATTGTCGATTTCGATTTCCGCATGGCCGCCGGGCATCGCATCGTCGATCGTATCGAGCACGCGCGTCGTCCTGATCGCCGGATCGGGCAGGTCGATCATGAACATGCAGGCGCCGCCATCGGCCGATCCGCCCTCCGCCTTGGCCATGATGATGCCAACGCCTGCGCCGTCCGCGCCGGTGATGAATTTCTTGCGACCGTTGACGACCCAGTGATTGCCGTCGAGGCGGCAGGTCGTCTTCATCATCGATGGGTCCGACCCCGCGCCGTCCTCGCTCGCCGGTTCGGTCATGAAGAAGGCCGAGCGCATCCGCCCTTCCACCAGAGGCTTGAGGAAGCGTTCCTTCAGGTCGGCGCTGCCCACCTTGCCGAGCAGATACATATTGCCTTCGTCGGGCGCCGTGGTGTTGCAGGCGACCGGGCCGAGGATCGACAGGCCCGACTTGCGCAGCACCAGCGCAGTTTCGCGCTGGTTCAGGTGGCTGCCGTCGGGCAGGATATGGGGGGTCAGGACGCCCGCGTCGCGGGCCAGCGCCTTGAGTTCATCGACCAGTTCGTCCGACGGGCCATGGCTGTTGCGGCGTGTGTCCTTTTCATAGGGGACGACGACGTCGCGCACGAATGTTTCCACCCGCGCGGCGATCTCCATCGCGCGTTGCGAATATTGTTGCTTGGCTTCGACTGCCGCCATGGCCATTCTCCCCTGAAATGATGTTTCGGGCCTCAACCCGCAATGCGTGCCTTTGCCGCGGCATATTGGGCGGCGAATTTTTCGACCAGCGCGGCGACCGGCAAAACCGCGTCGAGCGCACCGATGCCCTGGCCGCACCCCCAGATGTCGCGCCACGCCTTCTTGCCGTCCGACAGTTCGGCGAAGTTCATCTTCGACGGATCGGATTCGGGCAGATTATCGGGGTCCAGCCCCGCCCCCACGATCGACGGTTTGAGATAATTACCGTGGATGCCGGTGAAAAGGTTAGAATAGACGATGTCTTCGCCGCTGCTATCCACGATCATCTGCTTGTAGGCCGGTTCCGCATTGGCTTCCTGCGTCGCGATGAAGGCCGAGCCGATATAGGCCAGGTCTGCCCCCATCGCCTGTGCGGCCAGGATGGCGTCGCCCGTCGCGATCGACCCCGACAAGGCGAGCGGGCCATCCCACCAGCTGCGGATTTCCTGGATCAGGGCGAAGGGCGAGAGCGTACCGGCATGGCCGCCCGCGCCCGAAGCGACGGCGACCAGCGCGTCGGCCCCCTTCGCCACCGCCTTTTTCGCGAACGCATTGTCGATGACGTCGTGGAAGACGATGCCACCATAGCTGTGGATCGCGTCGAACACATCGGTGCGCGCGCCCAGCGACGTGATGACCATCGGCACCTTATATTTGACGCAAAGCGCCAGATCTTCCTCCAGCCGGGGATTGGTGGCGTGGACGATCAGATTGACGGCATAGGGCGCGTCCTTGTCCGTCAACTCGCTGCTCAGCTTTTGCAGCCATTGTTCGAATGTGCCCGATGGCCGCGCGTTGAGCGAGGGGAAAGACCCGACCACGCCTGCCCGGCATTGCGCGATCACCAGTTCAGGCTGCGAAATGATGAACAGCGGTGAGGCGATCGCAGGGATAGTCAGGCGGTCCTTGAGCAAGGCGGGCATCGACATGGCTGACAGTCTTTCAGTGTATGAATGAACGAATGATGGCGCGTCGTCAGACGCGGCCAGTGACGGGCAGGCTGGCCCCGGTGATGGCGGAGGCGGCGTCGGACAGAAGGAAGGCGACGACCTGCGCCAGTTCCAGCGGCGTCACCCATTTGGCCACATCGGCTGCGCCCATCTCGGCGCGGTTGGCGGGCGTGTCCAGAATGGAGGGGAGAAGGGCATTCACGCGGATACCCTGCCCCTTATGCTCTTCGGCGAGCGCTTCGGTCAGGCGCGCAACGCCCGATTTGCTGGCGGTATAGGCGCCCATGCCCATCGCCGCCCTGGCCGTGGCGGCAGCGCCGACATTGACGATCGCGCCACCCCTGGGCATCAGCGGCACGGCGGCGCGGGCGGCATTGAGCGCTGTGCGGACATTGATGCGGTAGAGGAAATCCCAACTGTCCGGGCTGCCGTCCATCACCGTTTCCCAGCGGAAGCCGCCAGCAATACTGGCAAGGCCCGCTATGCCCGGTGTAAGGGCGGGGTGGGAGAAGGCAGCCAGTGTCGCTTGGGTATCGGTCAGGTCCACGCCACCGATGAAGGTGCCGGGGAAATCGGGCGCGCTGTCCGCCAGGTCGATACCCACCACGTCCAGACCCTGCGCGGCCAGATGCGCCGCGACGGCTGCTCCCAAAATGCCCGCTGCGCCCGTGACTATGATCGGCTTGCCCATATATCTTGTCCTTTAGTTGTCGATGGTGCCACGGCCGCCGCCCACCGGAATGGTGACGCCCGATAGCCACGCGCCCGCCCGCGAGGAGAGGTAGATGACTGCGCCGCCAATATCTTCCGTCATGCCGACCCGACCGCCAAGCGGCGAGGCGGCGGCAGCAATGTCCGCTTCATTGTCCAGATCGACGACCGAAGCCGTCATCTTCGACGGGAAGAAGCCCGGTGCGATCGTGTTCACGCTGATATGATCGCCGGCCAGGAACTTGCCCATGTGACGGCCCATATGGATGATGCCGGCCTTGGTCGCGGAATAGGGATAGCTTTCCCATTGTGGCACCTGCATCCCGTCGATCGAGGCGATGTTGATGATCCGGGCGGGATCTTCTTCGGTGCCAGCAGCGCGCAGGGCTGGCAGCAGCGCTTTCGTCATCTCGAACGGGGCGAGCAGGTTGAGTTGGAGCACTTTTTCAAAGCCCGCACGGGGAAACTGGTCGATGGGCGCACCCCAACTGGTGCCCGCATTGTTGACCAGAATATGTAGCGGTCCCGCCCCATTGACGGCATCGGCCACTTTGGCCACGCCCGCTTCGGTGGCGATGTCGGCGGCGATGGCGGTGACGTCGCCAAATGCGCGCAGGCGGTCGGCGGCGGCTTCTATATCGACCTGCTTGCGCGAGCAGATGAATACCCGGCATCCCGCCTGCACCAGCGCGGTCGCGATCATATAGCCGATGCCGCCTGATCCGCCGGTGACGAGGGCGCTCTTGCCTTTTACGTCAAAGAGCCTTGCAATATCCATGTTCCAGCGCTTCGCCCCGCTTATGATTCCCACATGCCTTGGACCAACATAGATATATAGGTCAACTATGTTTGTATCAGGGCGTGACGATCGCCTGCAACTGCGCCTCCAGCCAGGCGCGCATACCGGGGCTGAGCGTGCCGGTCAGCGGGTCGAGCGGAAAGACCGAGCGGTAAAGGAACAGGCCCGCCGTGACGAGCAACAGCCGCGCCGCGCGGTCCTGTGCGTCGTCCGTGCCGAACCATTGGGCCAGCGGCGCGGCGAGCCGGGTCCGGACCAGCCGTTCGGTAATCGCCCGCGCGCCCGGATCGGAGGTGGAGAGCATCATCATGTTGAGCGGATGGCCGCCCGTGCCGTCCTGTTCGATCAGCCGTTCCAGCAGGGCGTGGCCAAAATCGTCGCGCGGCACGCTGGTGAGCACCCGATGGTCGAACACCGATTCCAGCGCGGCTTCGAACAAACCCTCCTTCGACCCGAAATAGCGGCTGACCAGGCCAGGGCTGACATCGGCGGCTTTGGCGATGTCGCGCACGCCGGTTTCGCCAAAACCGTGGCGGGAAAAAACGTCCCGCGCCGCGACCAGGATACGGTCGCGGGTCGCGTCCGCATTTCTTTTTCTGTCTGCCATGGCCGCCATGATGTCAGGCCATGTCGCGATTGACAAGCCATGTATACCGCTGTTTACTTATGGGAGAGTCCCGACTCGAACGAGGACTAATGCCCCGTCTCAGGAGAGAAATGCGATGAATCTGGAAGCCCCCACCGTCAGCCTGCATATCGGTCATGAGATATTGTCGTCCGGGTCGGGCGGCAGTTACGACCATGTCAGCCCGGTCACGGGCGCGGTGCAGCAAAGCATCCCGCTGGCCGGTCCCGCCGAAATCGAACGCGCCGTCGCCAAGGCGGAGTCGGTGCGCGAGCAATGGCGCCGCACCCGGCCCGAAGAACGGCGCGCCATCCTGAACCGGCTGGCCGACCTGATCGAGGCCCACGCGCAGGATTTCGGCAAGATGGCCGCGCTGGACGGCGGCACGCCGTTGATGATGGGAACGGGCAGCGTCGGCACGGCTGTCGCCTGGACCCGCTATTATGCCGGCTGGTGCGACAAACTGTCGGGGGAGATGCTCTCCACGCTCGATACGCGCGGCGAATTTTCCTACACAATGCCCGAACCGATCGGCATCGTGGGCATCATCATAACCTGGAACGGTCCGCTCATCTCTCTGGGCATGAAGGTCGGCCCGGCGCTGGCGGCGGGCAATTGTGTGATCGTCAAGCCCGCCGAACTCACCCCCTTCGCACCCGAACTTTTCGCGCGACTGGCAAAGGAAGCCGGTGTGCCCGACGGCGTGCTGTCGATCCTGCCGGGCACGGCGGAGGCGGGCGAAGCGCTGGTGCGGCATCCCAAAGTGGGCCTTATCACCTTTACCGGCGGGCCGATCACCGCACGCAAGATCATGGCGGCGTGCGCCGACCGGATCAAGCCGTCGATCATGGAACTGGGCGGCAAATCGGCCAGCCTGCTGTTCCCCGACGCGGACATAGACGCGGCATGCGAGCGGGCGATTTTCTGGACCATCGGCATATTGGCGGGCCAGGGTTGCGCGCTTCCGACCCGGTTGCTGGTCCATGCCGATATCTATGACGCGGTGCTGGAAAAGCTGACCGCGATCGCCAGCCGGTACAAGGTCGGCAATCCGTTCGAGGAGGGCACGCAGGTCGGGCCGCTGATCAACGCGGCGGCGGTGGACCGGGTATTGGGCATGTTCGACCGGGTGCGATCGGAAGGGTCGGGCCGGTTCGTGATGGGCGGAAACCGATGCGGCGGGGCACTGGCCACGGGCAATTATATCGAGCCGACGATCATCGCCGACGCCGACCCGGACAGCGAGATCGCACAGGTCGAGATTTTCGGCCCGGCGATCGTCGTCATGAAATTCCATGACGAGGATGAGGCCGTGGCCATCGCCAACAACAGCGAATATGGGCTGGCCGCCTATATCCAGTCCAATGACCTGAAGCGCGTGCACCGGCTGGCCGAGCGGCTCCATGCAGGCGGCGTCTATGTGAACGGCGCGACCCAGATCAATGCGCATACGCCCTTTGGCGGGATCGGCATTTCCGGCTTCGGCAAAGAAGGCGGCAAGGCGGGGATCGAGGAATTCCTGCACTACAAGACCGTCACCATCGCCTGAAACCCGGCCTGAGCAGGAAGACACGACATGACATTTTCGATCGAACAATTTCGGCTGGACCGCAAGGTGGCGATCGTCACCGGCGCGGGCGGCCGGGGCAATAATATCGGCCGCGCCTATGCGACGGGACTCGCAGCGGCTGGGGCGGCGGTGGTCGTCGCCGACATCAATGGCGAGGGTGCGACAGTGGTGGCCGACGAAATCGTCGCGGCGGGTGGCAAGGCGATAGCGGTGCAGGTGGACATCACCGACATCCCCGCCGTCGAGGCCATGGTCGCGGCGGCGCAGGCGGCGTTCGGCGGCGTCGACATATTGGTCAATAATGCGGCACTGATGGTGGAATCGGTCGGCACGCCCTTGCTCGCCATGCCGGTCGAGGCGTGGCGGCGGCTGATCGAGGTCAATGTGCAGGGCGCGGTCAATTGCTGCCGCGCCGCGCTGCCCCTGCTGGAAAAAAGCGGGAGCGGGCGCATCGTCAACCAATTGTCGGCCGGCGCTTTCCCGGCGCAGACCGCCTATGGCGTTAGCAAGGTGGCGATGCTGGGGCTGACCACCACGCTGGCGACTGAACTTGGCCCCAGGGGCATCGCCGTCAACGCCATCGCGCCGGGCATGACGCAGAGCGACGCGGGCAAGATGCTGACCCCCGAAGAAGGGCCGCTGGTCGACATGATGAAGATGCGCATCCCGTTGCGGATGAAAGGCCAGCCCGACGAACTGGTCGGCGCGCTGCTCCTGCTCTGTTCGCCGGCGGGCGCGTGGATCACCGGGCAGACGATCAATGTCGATGGCGGCTGGGTGCTGCGCAACTAAAAGGGTGGAGACGCGGCTTAAGGTGACAAAGGCGCCGTAAGAAGCGCGCGCCCTTGTCACCTTATGGCATCTTTGGGGGCTGGGGCGGCGCCTCCCGGATGGCGGCGGCCACCAGATGGCGTGCGACGCCCTGATCCAGCGTGAAAGCCCCGCCGCGCGTGATGCGGATGGTCGTATGCCCGTCAATCGCGCGGGTCATGGCGACGTCGAACATGCGGGCGCGGCCGATGTCGAGCGCCTGGTCCCAGGCGGCGGCGAAACTGTCCGCGCCCGGCCTTGCGCGCAACCGATAGGCGCTGGCCCGCGTCATATCGACGGCGCGGGCCGCCTGCCCCACGGAACCCAAAGCGCCAAGCGCATCGATGAAGCGCCGCTGCGTCGTGAGCGTCCAGCCATCATGCCGCTGCCGCGTGAGCGGGACCGGGGTGAAGGCGATAGCGATCTGGGGCGAGTCGGCAATTGTAATCCGACAGTGTGAAGCAAATGAAATCCTACATTGAAAGGTTTTTTTGAAGGTGGGCGCGGAATGGGGCGGCGGCGTTGGGTGGTTTCGGACGTGCCATTGCCACACCGTCATTCCCGCAAGGCGGAGATCCATCTCCTGCCTTCACACCGTGTCGAGAGGTTGGGAGATGGGTTCCCGCCTTCGCGGTAATGACGAGAAGGGGTGGTGAGCGGACGAGCTGCTTTTCTTTCGCCCCTCCCCTGAAGGGGAGGGGTTATATGGCCGCAAATGGTCGATTCTCGTTATCCTGGGGTGACGAAAGACGTCACTACGCCTGCCCCGCGCCATGGCGGCGGCGGTAGCGGGACGGACTCATGCCGGTCCAGGCGTGGAAGGCGCGGGTGAAGCTGCGCGGTTCGGCATAGCCCAGGGCGGCGGCGATCGCCTCCACGCTGCGGCCGGTGCTGGCGAGGTCACGGGTGGCGGCGTCGCGGCGGATATTTTCGCGAATGGTGGTGAGGCTGCTTCCCTCCCCGCGCAGGCGGCGACGCAGCGTGTCGGGGTGAAGGGCGAGCGCATGGGCCACGCCGTCCGCGCCCATGGCAGGATCGCGCGCCAGCATCAGCCGGACCTGGCGACCAAGGGTGCGGTCGCTCGCCGGGATCGACATCATCGCCAGCGGCGCGTCGCGCAGCATCTGCGTCAATTCATCCCGGCTGCGGCGCACCGGGCCATGCAGGGCGGGCGCATCCATCGCGATGGCGCGTTCGCCCGCATCGAAGCGGCGCGGACAGGGGAAGAGATATTTGAACTCCTCGAAATAGGCGTCGGGGCGCGGATAGTCGAAATGCGCCTCCAGCATCGGCACCGTTTCGCCCGCCAGCCAACAGGCGAGCCGGTGCCAGATGATGAGCCAGAATTCGCTGAAATAATGGGTGGAATCGCGCGCCGGATCGGCGAAGCGGACGGTGACGCGCAGCCGGTCGCCATCGTCATGCAGGCTGGTATGGATGTCCTGGCTGGCGAGATTGTAGAAGCGGATCGCGCGGCGCAGTCCATCCGCCACGCTGGGGCCGGCGAGCGCGGATTCGCAGGCGAAGGCGAAGGCGCCGAGCGGCATGGCATGGGCGGTATAGCCCATATATTCGTCGCCGAGCGCACTCCATATGCTGCGCACCAAGCGCGCCATCGCATCGACATCGCCGCGCCAGGCGGGATCGTGAAGCTGGGCCGGGGCGATTCCGGCCGACGCCAGCAGCCGATCGACATCCACGCCGCGGCGGCGCGCGCCATCGGTGCAGACATGGAAATAATAGCGGTCGATCGTGGCCATTCGGCTTGCCTGATTTGGTGAGTTAAGATCGCCCATACTGACCTGTTGGCGCGTGACTGGGAAGCCTAGACCAGCGTCAATTCGTTCGGGCGCGGCAGGGCGCGCGACGATCGGCAAGCCCAGGAGATCATCATGGCCACCAGCATGGAGCGCATTCCCGACCGTATCGACACCGGCGTGCAGCGTCGCGAGGAGAGCGCCGCCGAGCGCTGGGCGCGCTTTGCGCCGATCACGACGGGGGATGACTATGTGGCGTCGCTGCGCAACCGCGGCGTGACCGTCTATCTGTTCGGCGAGTTGGTGGCCGAGCCGGTCGATCATCCAATCATCCGCCCGTCGATCAATGCGTTGAAGCGCACCTATGACCTGGCGTTGGAAGACCCCGACCTTGCGACCGCCCATTCCCTGCTGATCGACGCGCCGGTCAATCGCTTCCTGCATATCGTGGCCAGTCCGCAGGATCTGGTGATGAAGAACCGGATGCAGCGGCGGCTGGGCCAACTGACCGGCACCTGTTTCCAGCGCTGCGCGGGGCTGGACACGATCAGCGTGCTCCATTCGATCACCTATGACATCGATCAGGCGCATGGGACGCACTATCACCAGCGTTATCTGGACTTCATGAAGGAGGCCCAGCGCAACAACATCATCCTGGGCGCGGGGATGACCGATCCCAAGGGCGACAGGTCCAAGCGGCCAAGCGAACAGGCCGATCCCGACCTGTTCCTGCATGTCAGCCGCCGCACCGAAAAGGGCATTTATGTACAGGGGGCCAAGGCGCACATGACCGGCGGCCTCAACAGCCACTGGATCGCGGTGATGCCCACGATGAACATGGGCGAAAAGGACAAGGACTATGCCGTCGTCGGGCTGGTGCCGGGCGATGCGGAGGGCATCACCTATATTTATGGTCGCCAGTCCTGCGACACGCGCGCGATGGAAGCGGGCGACATCGACAAGGGCAATGCGCAATATGGCGGGCAGGAAGTGCTGGTCGTGTTCGACGATGTGTTCATCCCGCACGCGCATGTGCTGATGGACGGCGAATATGGGTTCGCGCAGGAGATGGTGGCGCGCTTTACCGCCTATCATCGCGCCTCCTACGTCTGCAAGACGGGGCTGGGCGACGTGATGGTGGGCGCGGCGGCCGCGATCGCCGATTATAATGGCGCCGACGCCGCCAGCCATGTGAAGGACAAGTTGGTCGAGATGACGCATCTCAACGAGACGATCTTTTCGTCCGCGATCGCTTCCAGCCACGAAGCCAGGCAGTTGCCGTCGGGCATTTTCATGAACGACGCGATGTTGGCCAATGTGTGCAAGCATAATGTCACCCGCTTTCCCTATGAGATCAGTCGGCTGGCGCAGGATCTGGCGGGCGGGTTGATGGTGACGCTGCCCAGCGAACAGGATTTCGACCATGATGTCGCGGGGCCGATGCTGAAGAAATATTTACAGGGCCGCGCCAACGTGCCGATCGAGTTTCGCCAGCGCATGTTGCGGCTGGTCGAAAATATGACGCTGGGGCGCAATGCGGTGGGCTATCTGACGGAATCGCTGCATGGCGCGGGCAGTCCGCAGGCGCAGCGCATCCAGATATTGCGCAGCATGGAGGTCGAACGCAAGAAGGGCTATGCCCGCGATCTGGCCGGTATCCGGGCGCAGGAGAATGGCGCGGCCTGATGCGCAATCCGTTGATGCTGGCGCCCGGCGTCGTCCGGTTACGGCCGGACGATCATTTCACGATCCTGTCGGAAAGCGACGCATCGCGGGCCGGATCGTCACCCTGGCCGATTGCGGCCGTGTCGCGCCGATGGAGCAGCCCGACGCGGTCGCCCGCATAGGCGCGAGTGGATGCTGGCGTGAGCGACGAGCACCGAACTTGGCACCGCGATAGTGTCGTGCCATCAACACCATATAGGCTGGAGAGACTATGAACGACATGATCGACGGGAGCAGGGCCGATAGGCGCGCGGACATTTATGACGGGATCGTGGCGGATCGGCGGTCGGTGCGCGCCTTCCTGCCCACGCCGCTGCATGCCGACCTGATTGCGCGGCTGTTCACAGTGGCCGGGCGCGCGCCGTCCAACTGCAATGTGCAGCCATGGATCACCCATGTCGTGTCGGGCGAGACATTGGGCCGCATTCGCGCCGTGCTGCTGGACCAGGCGAAGGCCGGCGCGATCGACCCCGACGTGCCGCTGACGTCCAACTATATCGACCATTATAAAGCGCGGCGGATCGGGTCGGCCGTAACCCTGTTCGAGGCCACAGGCGTGGGCCGCAACGACAAGAAGGCGCGCGAGGCGTCATTCCTGCGCAATTTCGAGCTGTTCGACGCGCCGCACGCCGCCTTCTTCTTCATGCCGCGCTATTTCGGGCTGCGCGAAGCGGCCGATGTCGGCATGTATGCGCAGACGCTGATGCTGGCGCTGACGGCCCATGGGTTGGGATCGTGCGCGCAGGGGGCGATCAGCCATTATGCCGGAGCGATCAAGCGCGAACTGGGCGTGTCCGACGATCTGATCTGCCTGTTCGGCCTGAGCTTTGGCTATCCAGACGACGATCATCCGTCTACGGCAGCGATCACCGACCGGGCGCCTCTTGCGGAAACCGTCATCCTGCACGACTGAAGCCTTCAGGGAATATCGCCATGTCCACGCCAGAACCGCTTGGTCCCACATCGCACAGTTTCGTGTCGCAGCGGCTGCGCCTGAACTATCTGGACTGGGGTAATGCGCAGGCGCCCACGCTGATCCTGGTCCATGGCGGGCGCGACCATGCGCGCAGCTGGGACCAAGTGGCGCAGGCGCTGCGCAACGACTGGCACATCATCTGTCCCGACCTGCGCGGCCATGGCGACAGCGCATGGTCGCCGGACGGCGCCTATACCATGCCCTATTTCATCTGCGACCTGGCGCAGTTGATCCACCAGCAGGGCGGGGCGCCGGTCACGATCGTCGCCCATTCGCTGGGCGGCGCGATTTCGCTGCGCTATGCCGGCTTGTATCCCGAGCGCGTGCGCAAGCTGGTGGCGATCGAGGGGCTGGGCCTGCCATCGGCGGCGACCGGCATGGGCGTGGAAAAGCCTTTCAGCGCGCTGTGGCGCGACTGGATCGAGGAACGGCGCGGGCTGGCAGCGCGCCAGCCGCGCCGATATGCGTCGATCGAGGAAGCGCTGGCGCGGATGCAGGGCGAGAACAGCCATCTCAGCGAGGCGCAGGCCCGGCACCTGACCATTCATGGCGTCGCCCGGAACGAAGATGGCAGCTTCAGCTGGAAATTCGACAATTATGTGCGCAGCGGACCGCCGGTCGATATCAGCGAGGCGGAACTCCATGCGCTATGGGGTCGCATAACCTGCCCGACCTTGCTGTGCTACGGCAAGGATAGCTGGGCGGAAAATCCGTTGGAGAGAGCGCTTGCGGCGCATTTCCGAGATGCCGCGGTCGAGACGTTCGACGATGCCGGTCACTGGCTGCATCATGACCAGTTCGACCGGTTCATCGCTGCCCTGCGCGTCTTTCTGTAACGTCCGATCGCTACGGCGGTCGCTAACATCACCTTAGCGCCAAGGCGGTCCGGCGAACCCGCGCCCGGTCGACCCTGTCGATAGCGGATCGTTCATGCTGCTCTGCAACAAATATGCTTGACAATATTGAGTGAGCAGATGCTATGCTTGCTCAGTATCTAGGTGACCAGATCCCGATCATTGAGTCCCGGATCGCAAACAGAGGGAAAAATCCATGCGTATCATCTTTGCTCTTGCCGCCGCGATCGCCATTGCAGCGCCCGCCATGGCGCAGACTGCCGCCACGCCGCCGAAGGAAGGCGCGATCATCCGCGATGCCGCCAAGGCGCGGCTGGGCAAGATCGACCGCGTCTATCCCGACGGTTCGGTCCAGCTCATCTATCGATCCAAATTCGTCACGATTCCCGCCGACAAGGTGATTGTGGCCGAAGATGGCGTGATGACGTCGCTCAGCCGTCAGGAAGTGTCGAAGCTCAACTAATCGCCGGGCGCGCCCCACGGAGCGCCTTGGATCGACAGAAAAAGGGCCAGCCGGTAAAACCGGCTGGCCCTTTTTCTGGATGGTGCCGCCGGTTAGAGGGTGCGGGCGATCAGCATCTTCATGATTTCGTTCGATCCGCCATAAATGCGGCTGATGCGCGAATTACGGAACATGCGGGCGATCGGATATTCGTTGATATAGCCGTAGCCGCCATGGAGTTGCAGGCACTGGTCGACGATTTCCCATTCGGTATCGGTCGCCCATAATTTGGCGATGGCCGACGTCGCGCCATCCAGCGTGCCGTCGATCGCTTTTTCGATGCAATCATTGACGAAGGTGCGAGCGATCCGTGCCTTGGCATACATTTCGGCCAGCTTGAACTGGGTGTTCTGGAAATCGAAGACCGGCTGGCCGAACGCCTTGCGCTGCTTGGTATAGTCGATCGTCAGCGCCAGCGCCTTTTCCATTACGATGACGCTGGTGATGGCGATCAACAGCCGTTCGCGCGGCAATTCCGCCATCAGCTGGAAAAAGCCTTTACCCTCTTCCTCGCCCAGCAGATTTTGCGCCGGAACCCAGACATCGTCGAAGAAGAGTTCGGACGTATCCTGCGCCTCATTGCCGATCTTGTCGAGATTCTGACCACGGCGGAAGCCTTCCACCTCGTCGGTTTCGATCACCAGCAGGGATACGCCGCGCGCGCCCTTGGCCGGATCGGTCTTGGCCACGACGACGATCAGGTTGGCGATCTGGCCGTTGGAGATAAAGGTCTTGGACCCGTTGATGCGATAGCCGTTACCGTCCTTGAGCGCGGTGGTGCGGATCGCCTGAAGATCGGACCCAGCGCCCGGCTCGCTCATGGCGATGGCGGCGACCAGATCGCCCGTCACCATGCGCGGCAACCAGCGGTGCTTCTGTTCCTCCGTGCCGTGAAGCTGGATATAGGGGGCGACGATGACATTGTGCAGCGAGGCCGCGAAACCATCGGTGCCCTTGCGCGCAATCTGGTCCACAACGACAAGGTCATGGCGAAAATCGCCGCCATGACCGCCATAGGCCTCCGGCACGGACACGCCCAACAGACCCGCTGCGCCCGCTTCGCGCCAGAAGGCGCGTTCGACCTGCCCCTCCTCGCGCCATTTGTCCATCCGCTCGGCAGGCGCATGCTGATCCAGGAATTTGCCGACTGCATCGTGGAACATGGTCAGTTCCTCATCGGCCATATAGGCGGGCTGGGGAAATTCGAGCGTCATCGCGGTGCCTTTGCAGCATGGGGCGAACCTGTCGCCGTCGGGGAATCGGATAATCCCATCGCAAAGAAATGGCAAAAGAGCAATGTCACTTAGTGATATAGGTTATTCGATTCCCATATGGTCAGGTGGCAGCAGCGGCATGTCCGCCTGTTCCAGATTGGCGATCATGCGATCCAGCACATCGCTCATGTGCGCAAGCTCCTGCGCGCTCACGCCGGCCAGTTGGTTGCGCTGCTCATCTTCGCCCAGCATCGACAATTGTTCCAGCAACGGCCCGGCGACGGGGGTAAGATACAGACGGTGCACGCGGCGATCGTCGTGATCGACGCGCCGTTCGATCCAACCCTTTTCCACCAGGCGGTCGACCAGACGCCCGGCGGTCACGTCGCCCACATCCATCGCTTCGGCAATGGACCGTTGGGTCGCGCCCTGCGCGCGGCTGATCGCATAGATTGCGCGCCATTGCGCCAATGTCATACCCATGGTGCGGGCGCGCATGTCGAACCGCTTGCGCTGCAACCGGGCCACGAGGCTGATGCGCAGGCTGATCGTGCGTTCGCAATCGGTCAGTTGTTCAGAGATGGGCGCATACTCCTGTAACCTAGTTAAATATCTTGCCTCATAGCAGGATGCGCGGCAAGAAGGATCAAAGATGAATAGCGGGAGGGAGCGCATGTCGCCAGTCGAATCACAAGCCATCGCGCCGCGTACCGACGCGCGTATCCGCACGCGCTTCACCGAGTTGGCGGGGATCGAACATCCGATCGTGCAGGGCGGGATGCAATGGGTCGGCACGGCGGAAATGGCGGCCGCCGTCTCCAACGCCGGAGGGCTGGGGATGCTGACGGCGCTGACCCAGCCAACGCCCGACGCCCTGCGCCGCGAGATCGCGCGGTGCCGGACGATGACCGACAAGCCGTTCGGCGTGAACCTGACCATATTGCCGTCGATCAGCCCGCCGCCCTATGCACAATATCGGCAGGCGATCATCGATGAGGGTATCAGCATAGTCGAGACGGCCGGATACAAGCCGCAGGAACATGTCGATGCCTTCAAGGCCCATGGCATCAAGGTCGTGCACAAGTGCACGGCGGTGCGCCATGCGATGTCGGCGCAGAAGATGGGCGTGGACGCCATTTCCATTGACGGGTTCGAATGTGCGGGCCATCCGGGCGAGGACGATATTCCCGGCCTGATCCTGATCCCCGCCGCCGCCGACAAGGTAACGATCCCGATGATCGCCAGCGGCGGCTTTGGCGACGGTCGCGGCCTGGTCGCCGCGTTGGCATTGGGCGCCGAGGGGATCAATATGGGCACCCGCTTCTGCGCCACCCAGGAAGCGCCGATTCACGAAAATATCAAACAGGCCATGGTAAACGCGGACGAACGCTCCACCGCGTTGATTTTCCGCACCTATCGCAACAGCGCGCGGGTGGCGAAGAATGCGATCACCCAGCAGGTTCTGGCCGCCGAGGCGCAGGGCGTGCCGTTCGAAGCGGTCGCCCATCTGGTCAAGGGCGCGCGCGGCAAGGAAGGGCTGGACAATGGCGATCCCGATCATGGCATCTGGACCGCGGGCCTGGTCCAGGGGCTGATCCACGACATCCCCACCTGTCAGGAACTGATCGACCGGATCATGGCCGATGCGGTGACCATCATGAACGGACGCCTGGCCGGATTCCTGACCCGCTGATCGCGGCGCGGGGACGGCAAAGCGGGCAGCCAAGGAGAGCAGGATGCATCATGTCGATCCCCAAGGCGCAGAGTCCGGCCCTTCCCCCGCACGGGCGCTGTCGCCCGCACGGCGCGGGATGTTGATCGCGGCGATCCTGAGCGGCAATGCCGCCGCTGCCCTGCTGTACGACGCATTGCCGCCAATCCTGGCGGACCTGGCCAAGCTGCTGGGCGGCGGCATACGCGGCCAGTTTTTGGCGCAACTGGCCAGCACGCTGCCGATGCTGGGCGTGATGCTGTCGGGCCTGTTTTCCGGCCTGCTGATCGCGACGATCGGTATCCGTCCGGTTCAACTGGGCGCGCTGGCCCTGTTCGCGTCGTTCGGCACGGCGGGCGCGTTCATCGACCAGCCGATGCTGCTGCTGGGCAGCCGTTTCGTGATGGGATGCGCCATCGGGACGATGATCACCTGCGGCACGACGCTGATCGCCGCCTGGTTCACCGGCAAGGATCGCGCGCGCATGAACGGCTGGCTGGTGAGCGCGGGGGCCATTGCGGCGATCGGCTTCCTGTTCATCGCCGGGCAGGTCGCGTCGCTCTGGTGGCGCGCGCCATTCCTGCTGCACGGGCTGGTGGGCATCCTCTTTCTGTTGCCGATCCTGATGCTGCGGCCCCTGCCCGCCGCGGCTGTGCCACCGATCGGGACGCAGCCAGGCCACATCGCGCGGCTGCGCAGATTGGCGCCGGTGACGCCTGTCTATCTGATCGCGCTGGCGCTGTTCGTGCTGATGCTGTTGTTCAACGTGCAGACGACGTTCCTGATGAGCGATGTCGGCATCACCAGCCATGCCCGAATCGCGCTGGTGTTCATGGTGAACGCCGCTGCCGTGACGCTGGCGTCGTTCGGCTTTGGCTATGTCGCCAATCGGCTGACCCCGGCCAATGCCATGCGAATCGTATTCCTGCTGGTGGCGGGATCGATGCTGATCGTGGGGTCGGCGCAGGCGCAATGGCAGTTCGCGCTGGGACTGGGGATCAGCGGCGTCGGCGTGGGCATAGGGCTGACGACGCTGTGGACCTGGACGATGCAACGCGCGCCCAGGGACGTGGTGCCCCATGCCGTTGGCCTGATGATGACGTGCATGTATTTGGGCGGGGCGGCCAGTCCGTTCGTGCTGGCCCCGGTGCGCGCTTTGTTCGGCCTGCGCGGGCAATATTTCGCGCTGGCGGCACTGATTTTTATCGTCCTGCTGTTGCTGACGATAGCGGGTCGGGGCGAAAGGCCCAAGCCGGCGACATAGGCGTCAGCGCCGCCGTTCGTTCGCGAGCGCGGTGCAGGTGATGAAGCCGATCGCGCCATCGCGGTCGTGGAGGCGGCAATGGCCGACCGCAATGCCGCACGACGCCTCATGCCCGGTCGCCTCGAAACCGATCCATGCACCCTTGGGCAGGCGGTGAAGCTGGAGGGTGACGTCGCTGTTGATGTAGCGGATACCCGCATCGCCCGCATGGACGAAGGCGCTGACGAAATCGGCAGCGAGTGCCGCGCGGGCATAAGGGCCAAGCGGTTCGTCCGCGATCAGGGCGCATGTTTCGCGCAGCCATAGCCGCTTGGGCGCGACCGCGCCCAGATGACCGGCAATCGAGCGGATCTCGAAATGGCGGGGTTGTCGTCCGTCCGGCAGGGGCGGCAGGCTGTCGGGGTCGGGCGCGTCCCAGGGTTCAGGCGCCCAGACCCGGCCGGGCGGGGCGTCGGCGGGGCGCAGGAACTGCATCGTCGCGCGGGCCACCGCATCCCCCTGCACGACCATCGTCGCTTCGACCAGGGCCATGCGCGGTCCCGCGCGGATAATATGGGTGTCGATGCGCGCCGGAGCGAAAGCGGCGAGCCGGAACATGTCGATCGTAAAGCGCGCAGGCACCATGTCAGGTGACCCGTGCCGATCGGCAATCTGCGCGCCCATCAACCCGACCAGCGCGCGCCCATGCAGCGAATCCTGCCGCCACCAGCCACGCGCAGGCTCCTGCGGGACAAAGGATGCGCCGTCTCGCGTAAAAAAGGCCGTATCGTCCACCCTACCCTCGCCCAAAATCTATTGTCCCCGACCGCGCGCCTGGACCGCCAGGCGGCGCGCCTCCACATCCTGCGGCGTCACCTGACCATTGGCCAGCGAGGAAATGCGATGCTCGATCACCAGCCCATCGCCGAAGCTGGCCGCATAGCCTTCGTCGATCAACCCCTTATAGGCAACCATCATGCGCGGTTCGATGCTGGCCATGTCGGCGGCCAGTTTTCGCGCGAGCGGCATCAATTCGTCCGGGGCGACGACCTGATTCACCAGACCCCAGCGTTCGGCAGTGGCCGCGTCGAGGAAATTGCCGGTGAAGGAAAGCTGTTTGGCGCGGCTGATGCCGATGATGCGCGACAATTTTTGCGACAGGCCCCAGCCCGGCAGGATGCCGACGCGGGCATGGGTGTCGGCAAAGCGCGCATTGGTCGATGCGATCAACACGTCGCAGGCCAACGCCACTTCGAAGCCGCCGGTGATGGCGACGCCGTTGATCGCGCCGATCACCGGCTTGGAACAGATTTCGATCGCCTTGACGGGATTTTCGTCCGCCCCCTCCGCATTGGCCGCGCCCAGCGCGCCCGGTTCCGACCCCAATTCCTTAAGGTCCAGCCCTGCGGTGAAGGCCCGGTCGCCCGCGCCGGTCAGGATGACCGCGCGCACATCATCGTCGCCGTCGATCTGGGTCATTACCTGATAAAGGCGCGCGCGCAGCGCTTTGGACAGCGCGTTCATCGCGTCGGGGCGGTTGAGCGTCACGATGGCGACGCCATCCGCTTTCTCGATGTTAATCAGATCGTTCATGCCGCTGCCTTTCCTGCTGCTGCACGCGCTTGGGCGCGCAGTTCATGCTTCAATATCTTGCCGGTGCTGTTGCGCGGAAAATCTGCGACCACGACCAGTTGTTCGGGTGTCTTTTGCCGGGCGATGCCGGCCTGCGCGAAATGGGCGCGCACCGATTCCAGGTCCACGCTGGCACCGGACCGGGGCACGACATAGGCGCACACCACTTCGCCCATGCGTTCGTCCGGCGCGGCGACGACCGACGCCTCGGCAATGTCGGGATGGGTGAAGAGCAGATCCTCCACTTCGCGCGAGGAGATATTTTCGCCCCCGCGAATGATGACGTCCTTCTTGCGGTCGGTAATCATGAGGAAGCCATCGGCGTCCAGCCGGCCGATGTCGCCGGTGCGGAACCAGCCACCCGGCAGGAAGGCAGCGTCGTTGAGCGCTTCGTCGAGATAGCCTAGAAACAGTTCGGGGCCGCGCACGACCAGTTCGCCCTCATCGCCATCCGCCACCCGATGGCCGTCATCATCGACAAAGCCGATTTCGGAACCGCGCATCGGAAGCCCCTCGGTCGTCAGCCGCTTTTCCATCATATCGTCGGGATGGCCGGTGGTGACGGTGGGATGTTCGCTCGACCCGTAGCAGCGGAATGTCTTGAGCCCATGGGCGGAGCAGCGGGTGATGAGGGTCGGCGGCACCGGCGCTGCGCCGACCATGCAGCTGCGCAGGCTGGAGAGGTCGCGACCATCGCGTTCGGCCGCTTCGAGCAGGCCGGAGAGATGGAAGGGCGTGAAGGAGGAGGAGACGATGCGATATTTTTCCACCAGCATCGCCGCTTCGCCCGGTTCCCAGCTATCGGTCATCACCACCGGCGTGCCGGTGACGAGGAACCGCATGAGTTGCAACGCGCCTGCGACATGGCCGGGCGGCCAGGGGCAGAAGGCGATCTCATCCTCCAGGTCACGCCGGGACCAGGCGACAGCATCGATTTCCGACAGGATGGTGCGCGCGGAATGTCTGACGCCCTTGGGATCGGCGGTGGTACCGGAGGTGTAGACGAGGAGCGCCAGATCGTCAGGACTGCGCGTTGCCGCCGGTCGAATCGCGATGGGGGCGAGCATGGCATCCCAGGACATGGTGCCGGGCGCGGGATCGCCGATCATGACATGGGTAGCGAGCGCGGGCAGATCGCCAACCTCCGCCAGCGTCTGGCCATAGTCCGCCTTGCGCCAGCGATCGGGCGTGACGATCAGCTTCGCGCCGGACTGGGCCAGGATGAAGCGCAGTTCCTTGGCGCCATAGATGGACACGACCGGCAGCAGCACCGCACCGGCATGGGCGATGCCCACCGCCGCGATCAACCATTCGATCCAGGCGGGCAGTTGCACCGCAACGATATCCCCCGGCCCGATGCCGTGCGCGCGCAGATGCTCGCCAAAGCGCAGGCCCTGTTCATGCACCTGTGTCAGCGCCTGTTCGCCGGGGCGGATATGGGAGGAGAGCGCGACCCAGCTTGCGCCGTGCGTCCGTGCGCCCAGGGCAAAGGCGTGGCTGAGGCTGCGATCGGCAAAGCTTACGGCGTCCATCGGCATATTTCCGCTCCCGTTTCACATGATGTCCATGCCTCCGGTTGCTCTAGCAGCCTGGCGGTCCTATACAATTACAAAGTCCACCTAGATAGCGATGTTGCTTTCCAAAGCTATTGGCCATTGCTAACAGCGTCTAGGCCGATGATGCCAGCGCAGGGACGGCAAAATGATGACGAGCGAAAATTATTCCGAAATCCGAGACGGCGTGCCAGTTGGTCGCTACATTTCCGGGCGAATGGCGATGGCAGGCTGTCGGCGTGACCGAACAGGACGCATTGGCGGCTGCGATGTTCGACGTGGGCGAACCGTGCGGCACCAGACGAGCATGGCCGACATGCTGGCGTCGGGGGCGAGCTGCTATGCGGCCGACGACCAGTGCATCCAGACGCATGGCAGCATTGATTTCGCCGAGAAATATGATGTGGAGCGCCAATTTCGCGAGACGCGGCTGCACCACGTCGCGCCGATCAGCACCAATCTGATCCCGAGCCATTTGGCGACCCATGCACTGGAATTGCCCAAGAGTTTTGAGGAATGCGCATGACCGACATCCCCGACCTGTCCCCGCTGTTCGCGCCCTTCACCTGCAAGACGATGCGGCTGCGCAATCGCATCGTCATGTCGCCGATGACGCGACAATTCGCCCCCGATGGCGTGCTGGACGGGGCAGTCGACGATTATTATGCGCGGCGCGCGGCGGGCGGTACGGGCCTTATCATCACCGAAGGCACGGCGGTTGGGCATCCTGTCGCCCATTATTCGCGCAATATCCCCCATTTCTATGGCGAGGCGGCGCTGGCGCGCTGGCGCGCGGTCGTGGCGGCGGTCCATGGACAGGACGGCGCGATCGTGCCGCAGCTATGGCATACCGGCCTGTCGCGGCGGCGCAGCGCCAGCGCCAATCCCGAAGTGCCCAATATATCGGCATCCGCCCTGACCGACGAGGATCTGAGTGCCGAGGCCGCAGCGGGCACTGCCCGCGCGTCCGACAGGCAGCGTCGCCCGGCCGAAGCCATGAGCAAGGACGATATCGACGGCGTAATCGCCGCCTTCGCCGACAGCGCCTTGGCCGCCAGGGATGTGGGCTGCGACGGCGTGGCGATTCATGGCGCGCATGGCTATCTGCTCGACCAGTTTTTCTGGGAACGCTCCAACCGACGCGACGACGCCTATGGCGGCAGCGTGGAAAACCGCATCCGTTTCGCGGTGGAACTGGTCGCGGGGGTGCGCGCCGCGGTTGGTCCCGATTTTCCCATCCTGTTCCGCTTTTCGCAGTGGAAGTCCCAGGACTATGCCGGAAAGCTGGCCGATACGCCCGCCGCGCTGGCGCGCATATTGGAGCCGCTGGCCGATGCTGGGGTCGACATATTCGATGCGTCGACACGCCGATTCTGGTTGCCCGAATTTGACGGCAGCCCGCTGAACCTGGCGGGATGGGCCAAGAAACTGACCGGCAAGGCGGCGATGACAGTGGGGTCGATCGGCCTGGAATCGCCCTTTCTGGGCGGCGGCAGCAGCGCGACCAGCGCAGTCACGGCCGACAATCTGGGGCTGCTGGCGCAGATGATCGACCGGGGCGATTTCGACCTGGCCGGCGTGGGGCGCGCGCTGATCGCCAATCCCGACTGGGCCGACATCGTGCAGGAGAGCCGCTTTGCCGACCTGCGCGCCTATGATGCGCGGGGCCATATCAAGACGCTGGAGCAGGTGGGTACCTGAAAAACGCTCAGCCGGTCGCCAGCCCTGCCCCCATTTCCTGCGCGAAAATGTCGATCAGGAGCAGGATTTCGCGGTCGCGGTCCCCCGCGAAGCGCCGCATGAGGAAGGATAGCGCAAGCGACTGCCATATGACCAACTGGGCGACGCGCGCGGTGTCGGCGTCGGCCCTGACCTTGCCCATGGCTTTGAGCGCATCCAGCCGATCGGCGAGGATCACGGCACCCCGCTGGGTAATGCTGTTGTCGAAACCGGGCGCAAGCGCGGGGTCGCGCACCAGTTGCGGCACCACGATCTGCAACAGGGCGGCGATGGCGTGGAGATGCTCATGCTTCCAGTGCAGGAAGCGGCCAATCTCTTCACTGGCGGAATCGGCCAAAGGCAGCGCGGCATAGGCGGCGTCGTTGTCGCGCTGTTCCAGTAAATGCGCGTAGACGGCCGCGAGCAGCCCCGCCTTTCCACCGAAATAGCGGGTGATGAGTTGTTCGTTGAGGCCGGCACGGGCGGCGATGGCGCGGGTCGTCGCCGCATCATAACCCTGCTGCGAAAACAGCGCGATGCCTGCGTCCAGCAGCGCGCGGCGGCTCGCTTCGCGGTCCCGCCGCCGGGGTGGAGCGTTTGCCGCCTGAGCATCCGCCATGCAAAATTCCTTTCTTCCCGACGCGGGGCAGCATAAGTATGTGTTCACATACAAAAGCCGCATTGGAGAGTCGATATGACCAAAGCCCCCATCCGTGTCGCCAATTTTTCCGGCGCGCTCGGCGATTATATCGGTGCCTTCGCCGATGCGATCGCCGACGAGACGATCGACGTGGCGATCGGCGACTATCTGGCCGAAATGACGATGGGGCGCGTGGCGGAGGGATTTTGCGGCGCGGGCAAGCCGCAAGCGCTGGCGGGCTATTATGCCGACATCTTCCTGCGCCAGATCACGCCCGAACTGGGGCGGATCGCCGAGCGCGGGGTAAAGGTCGTGACCAATGCGGGGGCGTTCAATCCCGCCGGACTGGCGACCCTGATCGCGCGCGAGGCTGCGGCGCAGGGGCTGGGGCTGCGTGTCGCCTATGTCGAGGGCGACGACCTGCTGGGTCGGGTGCCCGCGCTGGCGGCGGAAGGACAACTCGCCAATCTTGACGATGGCGCGCCGATCGGCCCGATTGCCGACAAATTGCTGGCGGCCAATGCCTATCTGGGCGGTTGGGGCATCGCCGCCGCGCTGACGCAAGGCGCGGATATCGTGATTTGCGGCCGGGTGTCGGACGCCTCGCTGGTGCTGGGACCAGCGGCGTGGTGGCATGGCTGGGCGAAGGATGATTGGGACGCGCTGGCCGGGAGCGTCGCGGCGGGCCACATTATCGAATGCGGGCCGCAGGCGATGGGCGGCAATTTTTCGGGCTTTGCGCAACTGGGCGCGCCTACGCGGCTGGGCTTTCCGATCGCTGAGATCGCGGCGGACGGGAGCGCCGTCATCACCAAGCGCGCGGGCGATGGGGGCGTGGTCACGGTCGATACCGTCACCGCGCAATTGATGTACGAGATCCAGGGTACGCATTATCTGAATCCCGACGTCGTGCTGCATATCGATTCGATCGCGCTCAGCCAGCAAGGCCCTGACCGGGTGCAGGTGAGCGGCGTGCGCGGCGACCCGGCACCGGACACGACCAAGGTCGGCTGTTTCTACCAGCATGGCTGGCGGGCGATGATCTGGGGCTTTGCCACCGGGCCGGACTGGCGCGAAAAAGCAGGGTGGCTGCGCGTGCAGATGGAGGCGATGACGGCCGATCTGGCACTGGATGAATTTCATTTCCAACCGCTGGGCCAGCCCATCGCCGATCCGGTGAGCGAGGCGGAAGCAACCGTCGCAATCCGCATCGCCGCCGCCGCGCAGAGCCGGTCGAGCCTGTCGAAACTGCTGGCGGGCTATGCCTCCTTCGGGCTGGGCGGCATCCCCGGATTCCAGGGCGATGGCGCGGGGCCGCCCCAGCCGCGCGTCCATTACTGGCCGGGGCTGGTGCGGCAGGCGGATCTGGACCATCGGGTGACTTTCATCGATGGGCCGGACATGGCGGTGGCGATGCCGCCCATGGCACCTTTTGTCGCCCCTGCCCCCGCCGGTCCTGCGCCTGCCGCGCCGACGAGCGAAACCCGCGCCGTCCTGCTGGGATCGTTGGTCCATGCGCGGTCGGGCGACAAGGGCGCGAACGCCAATATCGGCGTGTGGGTGCAACGGCCGGAGACATGGCCATGGCTGCGCGACACGCTGGACGCGGACAGGCTGGCGCAATTGATGGGACTGGACCCGTCGGTGAAGGTCGAGCGGCACGACCTGCCCAATATCAACGGGCTTTTATTCGTTTTGAAAGGCTATTTCGGGACCAGCGGCACCGGCAATATCGCGCTGGACCAGATCGGCAAGGCGGCGGGCGAGTTTCTGCGCGCGCGTACCATTCAGGTGCCCATGGCCCTGGCCGGGGGTTTCGAGACGCTGGAGGCGGTGCATGACCATGGCCGACCTTGATGCGCATGCGCTGACCGCCCGGATGCGCGGCCGTGTCTCAGCCCGCCAGCGAGGACGGGTTCGACATTTGGACCGAACTGGTCGCGGTGCTGGCGGAGTAGCGCATGACGCACGCCGACAATAGCGGCGCGATCGATTTCTAAGGCCTCGACCCACTGCTGCCTAGCACGATCCGCCTGGGCGGAGGCGCGGCTTTGGGGCTGCAATCGGTCGTCGCGGCCGCGCTGCATCGCGATCGGGGCGGAATGGCTGGCCAGGGCCTGACGATGGCGAGGCAGGTTAATGCCTTTCCCCACCCATTGCCTGTCAGTCGAACATGCCGCCTTCGCCCTCATGGGTGACACGGATGGCGACCGCCGCTTCGCCGGGAAAGCGGGCACGAGCCTCCGGGCTTTCCCAGATGACCGCCTTGTCCCCGTCCCGGCGGAGTTGCGATACGGTGAAGGCAGCGAAATCGGTGCGGTCCAGCGCCGCGAGCGGCCGCGCGCCCTGCCCTTCGCCTGCCACGATATCGACCCGGACGCGGAAGCGAGGGAGCTTGACGATTTCCTCGTCCAGACGATGCGACGCCTCATTCTCTTCACGCCAGCCCGCGCCCCACGCCGCCGCCTTGTCGGTGCCGTGGGGATAGGGATTATAGGCGCTGGTCAGGCGCTGGGCATGATCGGCGCGGGCCATTGCGCGAATGGTGTCAAGTTCGCTCTGCGGGGTCGGTGTCAATTGAGGTTCCTCTTTATAACGCTTCTTTAGCGAGAGTCGGCGCATTAGGCCACCCGTGGCGCGGCTATTGTGCCGCTCCCTTGCGCCGGGCCTGCGCGGCGGCTTCGAGCAAGGGCAGGAGATCACGCTTGACGATCTTGCCGGTCGCGTTCAGCGGCAATTCGTCCAGGATCAGGATGGTGCGGGGCAATTTGTTGTTCGCCAGCCGTTCACCGCACCAGCCGGCCAGTTGCTCGATCGTCGCCTGCGCACCGGGGCGCAGGGCGACGGCTGCGGCGATATCCTCCCCCAGAACGTCATGCGCCACGCCGAGTACGGCCGCATCCTTGACCGCCGGATGGCTGTGCAGGACATTTTCTATCTCGATCGGGGTGATGTTGTAGCCGCCCCGGATGATGAGTTCCTTCGATCGGCCGCTGATGATGAGGTCGCCATCCTGATCGACGAAACCCAGGTCGCCGGTGCGGGTCCAGCCACCGGCAAAGCCCTTTGCCGTCGCTTCTTCGTCCCGCCAATAGCGGCGGGGATTGGATTGCAGGCCGTAAATTTCGCCGACGACCATGGGCGCGGCGACATGGCCCGCCTCGTCCCGCACTTGCATATGCGCTGGCAGTTTGCCGACGCAGCCGGGCTTGAGCACTTCCTTGCCGCGCGTCGAAACGCCGACGCCGCCTTCCGACATGCCGTAACTGTTGCGGATGCTGGCATCGGGCCAGAGCGACATCGCGCGGACGACCGAGTCGTTGGGCAACGGCGCGGTGCCGGTCATCAGATAGCGCACACTGGAAAAATCGGTGGTCGCAGCATCGGGATGATCGAGGATCAGGCGCAGCATCGTGGGCACCAGATAGACGGTCATCGGCCGTTTGATCGCGACGAGCTTCAGAAACTCGGCGGGATCGAAGCGGGGTTGGGTGAAGGTCGTGGCGCCACCATAAAGCGGCAGCATCAGCACGCCCAGATTGCCGCCCGACCCGGTAAAGGGGAGCGCGTGGAGAGTGGAGGTCGACCGATCCTTCTCATGCCCCGTGCGCGCCCGGCCCAGCAGGTCGCCATGGGTCACGACGACGCCCTTGATCCGCCCGGTGGTGCCCGACGTGCCCAATATCTCGGCATCGGCCTGGGGATCGAGCGCGGTCTGATCAGGCAGGGCTGCCATGTCCCGCGGCATAGCATCGGCGGTCCAGACCGCATCGAGGGACACGTCCGCCAGAAGGTCGCGCTGATCCGTGATGGCGAAGCGCGGCGCGATCAGCGCCGCATAGTCGTTCACTTCAAGCCGCGAGAGCCGGGTGTTGACCGGCACGGCGATGCCGCCCGCGCGCAGAACGGCGAGGACCGCGATCGCCATTTCCACCGCATGGGTGTTGCTGATCGGCAGGAATATACGGTCGCCAGGCATCAGGCCCGCCGCCGCAAGACCGCCGCCGATCTCGTCGGCTTCGCGGTCCCACTGCGCAAAGGTCAGCACACGCCGCATATCGTCATGGGCGATCGCGTCGCCCATCGTCGCTGCGCGAATGCGCAGGACATCGGTGATACGCTGCACGTCGGTCATGGAAGCTCCCGCTGTTGCGCGTGCGCCAGAACGGGGCACGGCCTGTCGCCCGCCGCCGCTTCGAGGAAACGGGGCGATGGGAAAGCTAGTAGTATACTAGGTAATATATGTCTAGATCGACGCGCACTCTGTTGCCTGCCGCTTTCAGGCCATTCCGCGTTCGAGGCTCTGGCGGCTGGCGTCGCCCAGTTGCGATCCGCCGTCGCAATCCAGTATCGTGCCGGTGATGAAGCCGGCCGACGGACTGCTGAGAAACACAGCCGCTTCGGCGATTTCGTCGATCTCGCCCCAGCGCCGCATCGGGATACGCTCATAATAGGCCGCGCGGGTGGCGGCGTCGGGCGCAAGGCGGGCCATGCCTTCGGTATTTTCGATCGGGCCGGGCGATATGCCGTTGACGCGCACGTCCGGCCCCCATTCCATCGCCAGCACACGGACCAACTGGTTGATGCCCGCCTTGGCGGCGCAGGCATGGGCCTGAAGCGGGGCGGCGTTGATCGCCTGCCCGGCGGTGATCGCGATGAGCGACGCGCCCGGCGTGTTGAGCAAATCGTGACAGCCGCGAAACACGTTGAACGTGCCGTTGAGGTCGATGTCGACCACGGTCCTGAACGCATTGGCCGACATGCCGAGCGCGGGCGCGAGAAAATTGCCGGCAGCGCCCGACACCACGACGTCGAATGCACCATGGGCAGCCGCCACCTGCTCCATCGCCGCGCGCACGACGGCATAATCGCGCACGTCCGCAGACAGGCCGATCGCGCCTGGGCCGATGCTGCCGGCCGCTCTGGCCGCCTTGTCCGGGTCACGACCAACGACGCCGACTTTGGCGCCCAGCGCCGTGAATCGCTGCGCGATGCCCAGGTTGATACCGCTGGTGCCGCCCGCGACGAACACGCTTTTGCCCTCGAACAGGCCATCCCTGAATGCGCTCATGCCTTTTGCCTCTCCATCATACTAAACGCTGTTTATCATTGCGTAACGAACGGCGTTGAGTATGACAAGCGGCATGGCCATTCTTCTTACCGACGATCAAATTCTGGAGTGTCGCACCCGCATCCGGGCCGTGGCGGAGGCGCAGTTCGCAACCCGTGGATTGGCCGCCACATCGCTACGATCGATCGCAGCGGAACTGGGCTGGACGGCGGCGTCGCTCTATCGCTATTTCCGCAACAAGGACGAGTTGCTGGCGTTGACGCGGGCGGCGGCGCATGATCGTTTTTCCGATCGGGTCGAAGCGGCCTATGCCAGCACGACGGACCTGTGGGACCGCTCCCGCGCGGTGGGGCAGGCCTATGTCGACTTCGCCTTCGACGAGCCGCACGCCTATCAGCTCATGTTCGCCTTTTCCCAGCCGGAGGCCGAAAAGGGCGAACTGCTGCGCGAGGCCGAACGCCGATCGCGCCGGACGCTGACCGCCTATGTCGAGGATATGATCGCGGCGGGCCTATTGCAGGGCGACCCGTCGATCCTGGGCCATGTCTATTGGGCGGGCATCCATGGCCTTGTGGTATTGCAGATGGCCGGCAAGCTGGCCCCGGACATGCCGTTCGACATGATCCGGCACGAGATCATGCGCCTTGTCACCAGGGGCGCGCAGCCGCCGAGCGACGAGTCACAGTCAATCACGGGGAGCAGCATCTGACCGCCATCGCCCCTTTCACCCTGCCCATGCCCGGCGGCGGCGATCCGACGCTGGACGAGATGATCGGCAATATCATGCTCTATTGGCTGCCGGGGACCGCTGCGTCGTCGGGACGGCTCTATTGGGAGCGCTTTGGCGATTTTGCCGCCAATCCGGTGACGATCCCAGTGGCTGCACCGCGTTTTCCCAGGAGATATTCCGCGCCTCGCGCAGCTGGAGATTTGATTTTCGCCTGTTTCGAACGATCCGCTGAAGCCGCTTTCCGAGCCGATTGCCGATGCGGCATGGCGGGCTTTCGACAAAAATAGACCCTTTAGACTTTTTCAGTCCACTTTAATCGCACTCAGCTTGCAAGTCCCTGCGCTGTGACGATAAGGAGGTGCAGGCGGGCCGATCGTGCGGCGGTAAAGGCAGGATATCGGCTCGCGCGTCGAAGAGAGAGGAACCCGCGTGGCATTCACCCGGAAAGACGCGCAGCACGACCAGATATTGCTGTTCTGCGTCATGCTGTGCGTGGCGATCGGCAATACCGGGTTGCAATCGGTTCTGCCCGCGATCGGACGGACGATCGGCCTGCCCGACGCACTGATCGCCATCGCCTTTTCGCTGTCGGCCCTGCTATGGGCGTTGGTTGCGCCTTTCTGGGCCAGGCGGCTGGACGATCGCCGCGCCAAGCCGATGATCCTGATCGGCATGGCGGGCTTCACCCTGTCGATGACGATCTGCGCCCTTGCGTTGACTGCTGGCGTCAAGGGGTGGATTTCGGCGGGATTGGCCTTCATCTTCTTCGTGATCGGACGGGGTTTTTATGGTGGCTTCGGCGCCGCCGCGCCACCCGCCGCGCAGGCGATGGTGGTGGCCGGGACATCGCGCGGGAACCGGACCGCCGCACTCAGCCTGCTGGCGTCGGCCTTTGGCCTGGGCACCATCATCGGCCCGGCGCTGGCGCCCTTTTTCGTGCTGCCGTTCGTGGGATTGGCCGGGCCGCTCTACGCCTTCGCGTTTCTGGGCATCGCCATGTTGATCGTCGTGCAGATGCGCCTGCCCCAGGGCATGGGGACAGGGCGAGGGGCGGCGGCGAGCGACCCCGTCATCGGATATGAGCCAAGCGACGAATCGGCGATCGCGCTCGATCCGGCGCCGGGCACCGCGCGCGTCGCCATGTTCGACCCGCGCATCCGCCCTTGGATCATCGCCGGCCTGGTGTCGGGCCATGCCCAGGCGATCGCCGGGCAGACGATGGCGTTCCTGGTCATCGATCGCCTCGCCAATTCGCCGCGCGAAGCGCAGCCGCTGATCGGCATGGTGCTGATGGCGGGCGCGGGCGCGGCGCTGCTGGCGCAATGGGGGATCATACCGCGGTTGCGGATGCAGCCGCCGTCCATGGTGATCTGGGGATCGATCATGGCGGCGGCCGGAGGCGCGGGCTGCGCGGTCGCGCATGACCTGCACGCGCTGGCCATCGCCTTTGCCATCGCCTCGCTCGGCTTCGGTTTCCTGCGACCGGGCTTTACCGCCGGGGCATCGCTGGCAGTCCAGGAACAGGCGCAGGGCGTCGTCGCGGGCCATGTCACCGCGGTCAACGGCCTGTGTTTCGTGCTGGGCCCATCGATCGGCATCGGCCTGTACCAGATCGGCCAGCCCCTGCCCTATCTACTGTGCGCCAGCGTCATGGCCGCACTGGCGGTCTATTGCCATGTCGCACTGGGGCGACCGGCGCGTCAGGGATGATGCCGACGGGCTTCTCTTTGCGGGGCGGCTGTGCCTAAGATGCGTCATTCCAGCGCCCGGACAGGGGCGCAGGACGGAGAAACGGATGTACCTGACCCAAAGCCTGCACCGGATGGTGCAACGCGCAGCCGATGACCCCGCAGCGGGCGACCGCCATGGCATATATACATGGACGGCGCTGCGCGATCGTGTCGCGCGCTTTGCCGGTGCGCTGCGAGCGGCGGGATTGCAGCCGGGCGACCGGGTTGCGATGATGGCGACCAATGGCAGCGATTTCCTGGTCTATCTGCTGGGTACATGGTGGGCGGGCGGCGTCATCAATCCGGTCAACCTGCGCTGGACGCCGCAGGAGATCGGCTATTCGCTCGACAATTGCCAGACCCGTTTCCTGATTCTAGACACGCTATTTGCGCCGCTGCTACCCGCCATCCGCACCCATTGCGACGGGATCGAAATGGTGGTGACGACCGGCGACGGCGGCGACGGCGCCATCGGGCTGGACGCATGGCTGGCAGCGGCGGAACCCGTCGAGGACGCGATGCGCCGGGGCGAGGATCTGGCCGCGATCCTCTATACCGGCGGCACGACCGGCTTTCCCAAGGGCGTGATGCTGAGCCACAATAATCTGGTGGCGTCGGCGCTCGGATCGATGGCGAGCGGGGAAGGCCATGCCAGCGCGCGCTATCTGCATAGCGCGCCGCTATTCCATATCGGCGCGCTGTCGGGCCTGTTGATCGCGCTCCATTCGGGTAGTTGCAACCTGTTTCTGCCCGCGTTCGAGCCGCTGGCGATGCTGGAGGCGATCGCGCAGTGGAACGTGACCGAATTTTTCCTGGTGCCCACGATGTTGCGGATGATGGTGCAGCATCCGCGCTTTGCGGATTTCGACGTGAGCGGGGTGCAGCGCATCCGCTATGGTGCCTCCTCGATCGACGAGGCGCTGCTGGACCGGGCGATGGCGGCATTTCCCAATGCGCAATTCTGCCAGGCCTATGGCATGACCGAATTGTCGCCGGTCGCGACCGTGCTGGGGCATGAGGATCATGGGCCGGACGCGCGCGCGAAAGGTCGGCTGCGATCGGCAGGCCGGGCGAGTGCGACCTGCGAGGTGCGGATCGTCGATAGCGAGGACCGCGAAGTGCCGCGCGGCGATGTGGGCGAGATCGTGGTGCGCGGGCCGATCGTCATGATGGGCTATTGGAACATGCCAGAGGCTACGGCGGAGGCGACGCGGGGCGGATGGATGCACACCGGCGACCTGGGCCGGATGGATGCCGAAGGCTATGTGACGGTGATCGACCGGCTGAAGGACATGATCATCACCGGCGGCGAGAATGTCTATTCGGCGGAGGTCGAGAATGCGCTGTCGAGCCACCCCGACGTCGCACAAGTCGCCGTGATCGCCGCGCCCGACGAGACATGGGGCGAGCGGGTCCATGCCGTGATCGTGCCGCGTCCCGGCACCAACCCTACGCCCGAAGCGCTCACCGCCCATTGCCGTGCCCTGATCGCGGGGTTCAAGCTGCCGCGCAGTTTCGATTTTCTCGGCGCCCTGCCCCTGTCGGCGGCGGGCAAGGTGCAGAAGAATGTGCTGCGCGAACGGGCACAGGCGCTGGCGGCCGACGGCTGAACCGATGGGAGAAGACATGCAGCCTGTGGTGACATTTGCAGTGACGGACGGCGTCGGCCTTTTGACGCTCAACCGGCCCGACCGGCTGAACGCGCTGAGCGACGCGATGCATCCCGCGCTCGACGCGGCGTGGGTCGATGCCCATCATAGCGATGCGCGGGTGATCGTGGTGACGGGCGCGGGCCGCGCCTTTACCGCCGGGGCCGACATGGAACGGCTCGATCGGCTGGCCGCTGGCGGCGATTTCGACATTCCACGGCCCGGCACGCCCTCCGCCGCCTTTGCCGGCATCGATGCCCCCGCCGCGCTGCTGACGACCTATACTTTTCCGCTGGCCAGCCCCAAGCCGGTCATCGCGGCGATCAACGGGCCGTGCGTGGGCGTGGGCGTGTTGATCGCAGCGGCGTGCGACATCCGCTTCGCCAGTCCAACGGCGATGTTCTCCGCCGCCTTTCCGCAGCGCGGTCGTGGCGGAATTCGGGCTGGACTGGTTGCTGCCCCGGATCGTCGGGCGCGGCTTGGCAGCGGACATGCTGCTGTCCGGGCGGCGGGTGGAGGCGCAGGAAGCGGCGCGGATCGGGCTGGTATCGCGCGTGATCGAGACGGATTTCCTGGAACAGGTGCTGGCCTATGCGCGCGATATGGCGGCAACCGCATCGCCGCGATCGACGCGCCTTATCAAGCAGCAATTATGGGACAGTACGACCAGCGACTATGCGTCGGCCTCTCAGCGCGGCTGGGCATTGCTCAAAGACAGTTTCGATACGCCGGATTTCGCCGAGGGGATCGCCAGTTTCCGCGAGAAGCGCCCGCCCCGTTTCACCGGGGCGTAGCCCGGCTTAGAGCACAACCCCCGACGCCAGTAGCGCCGCGATCCTGTCTTGCGTATAGCCGATGCTGGCCAGAACAGGCGCGGCGTCACGGCCCGCAGGCCGGGTCGGGCGCGGCGGGTCGGCCGGTGCGCCCGAAAAGCGGGGCGCGGGCGCAGGCTGCGGCTGGCCACCGACATCGATGAAGGTACCGCGCGCCCGGATATGGGGATGATCGAGCGCCTCGTCCGGCGAGAGGATGGGGGCAAAGCAGATGTCCGTGCCTTCCATGACCTCGCACCATTGGGCGCGGGTCCGCGTGGCGATAATGGCGGCGACCCTGTCCTTGAGCGCTGGCCAGGCGGCACGGTCCATCTGCGCGTCGAAAGCCGGATCGTCGGCAACGCCAAGCGTCTGACGCAGCAGAGCGTAAAATTGGGGCTCGATCGCGCCCAAGGCGATGAATTTGCCATCCGCGCAGGCATAGCTGTCGTAGAAATGCGCGCCGGTATCGAGCCAGTTCGCGCCAGTGTCGTCGTCCCAAAGGCCCGCGCCCTTGAGTTGCCAGACCATGCCCGCAAGCAGCGCAGAGCCATCTACCATGGCGGCATCGACCACCTGCCCCGCCGCGCCGTTCTTCACCGCGAGCAGCGCAGCGACCATGCCGAACGCCAGCAACATGCCTCCGCCGCCGAAATCGCCGACATAATTGACCGGCGGGGTCGGTTTGCCGCCCTGCCGCCCAATCGTATGGAGGACGCCGTTGATCGCGATATAGTTGATGTCGTGGCCCGCCGCCTGGGCAAGCGGGCCATCCTGTCCCCAGCCGGTCACCCGACCATAGACCAGCGCGGGATTGTCCGCGATCAGCCTTTCGGGACCAAGGCCGAGCCGTTCCATGACGCCGGGTCGATAGCCTTCGATAATGCCGTGGACCGACCGGCACAGATCGCGCACCACAGTCATGCCCGCGTCGGTTTTCATATCGACATTCACCAGGCGGCGCGAGCGGGCCAGCACGTCATGACGGTCGAGATCATCGAACAGGCCGGGCGGGCGCGGGCGGGCGATACGGATGACGTCCGCGCCATGATCGGCCAGCATCATGCCGCAAAAGGGGCCGGGACCAAGGCCCGCAAATTCGATGATACGGATGCCGGTGAGCGGGCCGCTCACGCCATGTCGTCCCGGCGCACGCGCATTCCGTCCAGCGCGGCGCGGAATGTTTCGGGCAATGGTGCGCCCTTGCCGTCCACCGTCCCGACCAGCACCGCCCTGGCGAAGGCGCACGCGCGCCCCTCCTGCGTGGCGAGGCAGGCCAGCGTCCAGCTCGACCGGCCCAGGTCGAGCACGCCGACATACATGTCGAGCGGGGCGGGATAATGGGCCTCCCCGACATAATCGATATAGTTGGCGACGATCATCGTGCGCGCGTCGCCCATGGCCTCCAGATGTCCCTGCGCCACGTCGAAACGGGCGCGGGCATCCTCGAAGGCGGCGGCCATCGCCACATTGTTGATGTGGTGATTGGGATCGATGTCGGCAAAGCGCGTCGTGATGATATGGCGAAAGGGATAGCGTGTCAGATCGAGCAGGGCGGGATCGGGTCGGGCCATTGCGTGGAATCCTTGAAAGCGATGGTCAGAGCGACTGGCCATCGTCGATCGTTATGTGCGTGCCCGTCACCGCGCGGGACGCATCGGACGCCAGGAACAGCAGGATCGCGTCGAGATCGCTTTCCTCCATCATGCGACGGCGGGGAAATTTCTGGATCTGGCGCTCGCCCGCCGGCGTATCGAACCATGCGCCATTGATCGCGGTCTTGATATAGCCGGGGCAGATCATGTTGACGTTGATGCCTTTGCGAACCCAGTCGCGGGCCATGACCTTTCCCATCTGAAGCACGCCCGCCTTCGACCCCGAATAGACGGCAAGCCCGGCGTCGACCTTGTGCGCGGTGACGGAGGAGGTGATGACGATGCGGCCATGCTGTTTTTCCGCGCTGCCCGCCGCCATTAGCCGACGTGCGCCTTCGCGCGCGGTCAGGAACGGGCCGCGCAGGTTGACGGCCATGACGCGATCAAACTCCTCCACCGGCAGGTCGGTCGTCATCCCTTCGCTGTTCATCCCCGCATTGGCGATGATCGTGTCGACCGTGCCGAACGCCGCCTCCGCCGCGTCATAGGCGGCGATGGTCGATGCTTCGTCGGCGACGTCCATGGCGACGGCGATGGCGCGGCCCCCTTTGGCCTGGATAGCGGCCCTGGTGGCCTCCAGCAGTTCCGTGCGCCGCGCCGCCAGTACGACCGCCGCGCCCGCATCGGCCAATATATGCGAGAAACGCTCGCCCAGCCCGGACGACGCGCCGGTTACGAGCGCGACCCGCCCAGTGAGGTCAAATATAGGCGCTGCGGTCATCCTAGTCCTTCCGTGGGAGCCATCCTGTCTTGCGAGGCTGCGTAAACCGGCATGCCGTCGGCCTGCAAGGTAAAACTTGCGCGCATGCTCAACATAGATAACGTAGTACACCTTATTTGAAATTCGCCGCAGGCTGGGGGACGGAAATGGAGCGGATCAAAGGGCGGACGGCCTTTATCACCGGGGCGGCCAGCGGCATCGGCCTGGCCATTGCGCAAGCGCTGGCGGAGCAAGGCGCGCGGATCGTGCTGGCCGATATCGACGGGGATCGACTGGCCCGGCAGGTCGAGCGGCTGGGCGACAATGCGATGGCGGTGAGGCTCGATGTGGTCGATCGCCAGGCCTGGGCCGATGCGAAGCAGACCGTCGAAGCCGGGTTCGGGTCGGTCGATATATTGGTCAACAATGCCGGGATCGGACCGGACGGCCGCGCCCTGGGGGACATGGACCCGGCCTCGTTCGACCGGCTGGTGGCGATCAAGCTGACCGGGACGTTCAACGGCATCCATTGCTTTGCCGCCGGGATGCGCGATCGCGGCGACGGGCATATCGTCAATACCGCGTCGATGGCCGGGTTGATCGCCAGCGCGCTGCTGGGCGCCTATACGGCGTCCAAATTCGCCGTCGTCGGCCTGAGCGAGGTGTTGCGCGCCGAAATGGCCGACCATGGCGTGGGCGTGTCGGTGCTGTGCCCCGGCCTGATCGCGACCCGGCTGGGCGAGACGACGGAAAAGGCGGGGAGCGAACGGATCGCCCTGCGCAACAGCCAGGCCGCAGAGGGGCTGGACGCGGCGCTGGTCGGCCCGATGGTGGTGGCGGGAATCCGCGAGAACCGGGCGCATATCGTCACCCATGGCGACTATCGCAGCCACGTGGCGGCACTGATGGAGCGGGTGCTGAGCGCGTTCGACGATGTCCCGCTGCGCAATATCGGCGCGCTGCCGGGTACGGATATCGCGCGTGATTGAGGGAATGACGCCGCCCTGTTTCTATCTGGTCGAAGACGGTGCTTTCCTGCCCACGGGGCTGGCGGCCAGTCCGTGGGAGCGGGGCAAGCAGAATGGCGTCGCGCTGGGCGGGTTGTTGACCCATTTGATCGAACAGGTGCCCGCGCCCGCCACAATGACCACGGCGCGCCTGACGATCGACATATTGTCGGCGGCCGATTTCGGACCGACCATCGGGCGCGCCAGAACCGTGCGCGACGGGCGCCGCATCCAGATGGTGGAGGCCGAATTGCTGACGGCAGAGCGGGTCGTGGCCCGCGCTACGGCGCTGCGCGTGCGCAAGGCTGATACGCCGGTGATCGCCGCGCCCCATGCCTATCCGCCGCCCGAAAATGTCGCGCCCGGAGACTTCATGGGCGAAAAGGCGTTTGGCGGGTCGATGGAAACCCGGCTGGTGGAAGGCGGTCTGCGCGTGGCCGGCCCCGGCACCCTATGGGTTCGCTTCGGCCATGAGCATGTCCGGGGCATCCCCCTGTCGCCGCTGGTGCGTACCGCGATACTGGGGGATTTTGGCGGCGGCCTGGGCAGCGAAGTGGATGGGGCGGCGTGGACCTATGCCAATCTGGACATTGCGATCCATCTGGTACGCGAGCCGGTCGGCGAATGGTTGCTGAACGACGCTCGGACCGCCAGCGCCGGCCAGGGAGTCGGCCGGTCCGACATGATCCTGGCAGACCGCGACGGGCCATTCGCCCGCGCGCACCAGACTCTTTTCATCGCGCCGCGTGGATGATCCATTCGCGCTGGACTTATCTACCTATGTCCTACAAGACCGACCATAGTTTCGACAGGAGTGCCACGCCATGACCGATCTCGTCACCGGAACGCTGGAAGGCGGGCTTGCCACCATCACGCTCAATCGGCCTGAGGCGGGCAATGCGATGAGCTGGGAACTGATCGACAGTTTCAGTCATGTGGTGGAACAGTTGACCGCGACGCCCGGCATGCGCGCCGTGCTGATCCGGGCGGAAGGCAAGAATTTCTGCGTCGGCGGCGATATTCGCAGTTTCGCCAGCGAAAGCGATCCGGCCGATTTCATCGAACGCCTGGCGCGGCGGCTGCATGAAGGGCTGGCATTGCTTGCCCAACATCCCGCGCCCGTCATCGTGGCGGCACAGGGCGCGTCGGCGGGGGCGGGGCTGAGCCTGGTCGCGAGCGGCGACGTGGTGCTGGTTAGTCGCTCCGCCTCCTTCGCGATGGCCTATACCGGCATCGGCCTGACCGCCGACGGCGGCGCGACCTGGCTGCTGCCGCGCCTGATCGGGCTGCGCGCGACGCAGGAGATGGCCTATCTGGGGCGGCGGCTGGATGCGCTGGAAGCGGTGGACCTGGGCCTGGCGACGCGCGTGGTTGCCGATGAGGCTCTGGCGGAGGAAGCCGCCGCCATTGCCGCACGCATCGCCGCCGGACCAACCGAGGCTTTTGGAGGGGTGAAACGATTGCTCGCGCAAAGCTATGCCACATCCCTGCCGAAGCATCTGGATGCGGAAGCGACCGCGATCGGCGTGGCGATGGGCGGAGCGGATGCGCGCGAAGGCGTGGCCGCTTTTCTGGAGCGGCGCAAACCCACCTACCACGGTGCATGATGGACAGTGATTGAGCGGAGAATGACGATGACCCATGCGACCGGCTATGCCGCCCTGTCCGCCGACAGCGCGATGGCTCCCTTCAGCTTCGCGCGACGCGCGCTGCGCGCCAATGACGTGCGGGTGGACATCCGTTATTGCGGCGTATGCCATTCGGACCTGCATCAGGCCCGCAACGACTGGCATAATAGCCTTTACCCCTGCGTTCCGGGGCATGAGATTATCGGGCAAGTGACCGAGATCGGCGCGGACGTCACCCGTTTCAAGATCGGCGACATGGCCGCGATCGGCTGTCTGGTCGACAGCTGCATGGCATGTTCCGAGTGCGAACGCGGGCAGGAACAATATTGCGCCAACCGTGCAACCCCGACCTATAATGGCAAGGATCGCACCGACGAATCGCCCACCTATGGTGGCTATTCCAACCATATCGTCGCGCGCGAACATTTCGTCCTGAAACTGCCAGATGGGCTGGACCCGGAACGCGCTGCGCCTTTGCTGTGCGCGGGCGTCACGACCTGGTCGCCGCTGCGCCACTGGAAGGTCGGACCGGGCAGCCGGGTGGCGGTCGCGAGGCTTGGCGGCCTTGGCCATATGGGCGTCAAGCTGGCGGTCGGACTGGGGGCCGACGTGACCGTCGTGACGACATCGCCGGCCAAGGCGGCCGATGCGCTGGCGCTGGGCGCGCATAAGGTGCTGATCGCGTCCGACAAGGACGCGATGAAGGCCGCCGCGCGCGGTTTCGACATGGTGCTGGACACGATTCCGGTGGCGCATGATGTCAGCCCCTATCTGATGCTGCTGGCCCCGCGCGGCGTCCATGTGATCGTCGGTGCCATCGACATGATCCCGTCGCTGCACAGCGGCCTGTTGGTGGGCGGGCAGAAATCGGTGGCGGGATCGGCCATTGGCGGCCTGCCGGAAACGCAGGAAATGCTCGATTTTTGCGCCGCCAAGAATATCCTGCCCGATCCCGAAACCATCGCCATTCAGGACATCAATCACGCTTTCGAGCGGATGGAGAAGGCGGACGTCAAATATCGCTTCGTCATCGACATGGCGTCGTTGGAGTCTGAAAACTGATACAATATCATCAATTTGTAACGATGAATGATACGAAAGGCGCGAAACCGTGCTATGCTTTGCCCATGGGACAGAAGCAGATAGGCACCAAGTCACGGCCATCGGATCACGCGCAGGCCGTGGAAGTGGCATCCCCCTACCACGCAGCGATGGGCGCGCAGCCTATTGCCGATCCCGTGCTGAATGCAGCGGCAAGCTGCATCCGGCGCAAGGGCATCGACAATGTATCGCTGGAGGAAGTGGCGACTGAAGCGGGCGTTTCGCGCACCACGCTATATCGCCGGTTCGGCAATCGCGAATCCCTGTTCAAGGCGTTGCTGATCGAGGGCGCCAAGCCGTTTCGCCGATGGTCGCATAAAATCCTGATCGGCCCCGGCACGGTGGCGGACCGGCTGGAAACGGTGCTGGCGCACGCCATATTGGAGATGCAGCATGTCGGATGGCTCGACACCAGCCTGCATTCGGGCATGTCGCCCGCCAGCGCGCGGCTGTTCCGGGCGGCACAGGCGGACGATTCGGCTGGGGGCGTGGGCTCGGTGTTGGCGTCGCTGATCGACGATCGGGCGCGGGCGGCGGGCGTGACGCTGGAGGTGCTGACGGGATGGATCACCGACCAGATGATCGCCCTAGCCAGCGGTGAGCCGTGGGATGAGGCAGGATTGCGGGGCCAGTTGCGCTATTTCGTGATGCCGGTGCTGACCGCCGCGTGCGAGCCGCAGGCCAGCGCCATGCACGAACGGCTGGACGCTATCGAACGCAAGATCGACATATTGATGGAGAAGGACGCATGATGAAGGTCCACCACCTCGACTATTCGCGCTCGACGCGCATCCTCTGGTTGCTGGAGGAATTGGGCGAACCTTATGAAATGGCGACATATCACCGCGACCCAAAAACCTTCCGAGCGCCGCCTGAACTAAAGCAGGCCCATCCGCTGGGCAAGTCGCCGGTGATCGAACATGACGGCGCGGTGATCGCGGAATCGGGGGCGATCCTGGAATATCTGGCCGCGAAGCTGGGCGACGGACGGCTGGGCCGGTCGTCGGCCGACGCCGATTGGGCGGAATATCTGGAATGGCTGCATGCGGGGGAAGGCACCGCCATGATGGGCGTCATCATCCTGATGATGGTGAAGGGCACCGAGGCGCCCGGCCGCGCCCGCGCCTATGGGATGGAGGTCGTCGACGGCGCGATGGCGGAGATCGAGGCGAAGCTGGACGGACGGGACTATCTGCTGGCGTCCGGCTTCAGCGCGGCCGACATCCAGTTCGGCTATGTCGTGGCGGTGGCGGACCAGTTCGGCGTGGTGGGCGACCGGCCCCGACTGCGCGCTTGGCTGGCGCGGGTGACGGCTCGCCCGGCCTATCTCGCCGCCATCGAAAAGGGCGGTCCCTGGCTGCTGCCGATTGCGCGCTGATCGGAGAGCCTGTGACCTACGACCATATCGCCTTCGCCATCGCCGACGGCATCGCCACCCTGGCGATCGACCGGCCCGAAAAGCTTAATGCCTTGTCGCAGCAGTCGCTGAATGAGATGATGCACGCGCTCGACCGGGTCGCCGACGAAGGCGCGCGCGTGCTGCTGATGAGCGGCAACGGGCGAGCCTTCTGTTCGGGTGCGGACCTGTCGGCGGAGGGACGCGGCGGCGCGGACGCGACGCGGGACATGGGCGCGGGGCTGGAAAGCGGGTTCAATCCCGTGCTGGAGCGGCTGGTGCGGCTGCCCTGCCCGCTGGTGACGGCGGTGAACGGCGCGGCGGCGGGCGGCGGATGCGGCTATGCGCTGGCGGGCGACATCGTCATCGCAGGGCGATCGGCCTATTTCCTGCAACCTTTCGCCAATATCGGGCTGGTGCCCGATGTGGGAGCGACATGGCTGCTGCCGCGTCTGGCGGGGAAGGCGCGCGCGAGCGCGATGATGATGCTGGGCGATCGCATTCCCGCCGATCTGGCGCTGGAATGGGGGCTGATCTATCAGGTGGTCGAGGACACGGCGCTGATGGACACAGCCCGCGCCATGGCCGCGCGGCTGGCGGCGGGGCCGACCGTCGCTTATGGCCTGATGCGCCAGGGGATTGCGATGGCGATGAACCAGTCGCTGACCGACACATTGCGGATGGAACGCATCCACCAGCGCGAAGCGGGGCGGACAGCCGATCATGCAGAGGGTGTCGCGGCCTTCCTGGAAAAGCGCAAGCCGGTGTTCCGGGGGCAATAGGCGCCTCAGCCGCGCATACGGATCATGGCTTCCTGCGCGACCGATGCCACCAAAAGTCCGTCGGCATCATAAATGGTCCCCCGGCTCAGGCCGCGTTCCCCCGCGCTGATCGGCGTGTCCAGGCTGCACAGATGCCAGCGGGTGAAATCGAACGGGCGATGGAACCACAGGCTATGGTCGAGGCTGGTGAACTGAAAGCCCGGCGTGCGCCAGGTAACCGGATGCGGCTGCACCACGGTCGGCAATTGCGGATAGTCCGACGCATAGGCCAGCGCCGCCTGATGCATCGCCGGATCGTCGCCCAATGGCAGACGACTGCGGAACCACATTGCATGATGGGGCGGGCGCACCTCTGCCGCCATGCCGGGACGCGGCAGGCGGCTGTTGCGCAATTGCAGGCCGACCGCCTCACCGCGCAGGTCGTCATCGCTGAGCGCATCCGCGCCGGGAATGTCGGCGGGCATGGCGTGTTGATGATCGAACACGCCCTGGGCCGGGGCCTGAAAGGAGGCCGCCATGTTCAGTATTGGCCGGTCATCCTGTAGCGCGACGACGCGCCGGGTTGCAAACATGCCGCCATCGCGGACGCGATCAACCTCGAACAGGATCGGCTTCGTGCCATCGCCAGGGTGGATGAAATAGGCGTGCAGCGAATGGCAGGCGCGTCCTTCCACCGTGGCGGCGGCGGCCATCAGCGCCTGCGCCACCACGCTGCCGCCGAAAATGCGCGGCGCGTCCGGGTCGGGCGACAAGCCACGGAAACTGTGGGGCGTCACAGGCTCAAGAGTCAATATGTCGACAAGCGAACGGCTCATGCGACTCCCTGCATCATGGCAATCGACCGGACTGCTCAAACGCGATCGTCGGCGCAGACGGACCGATGCGGAAAATCCCGCTGCCGCGCGCCGTCAGTTCGCCATCCACCTCAAGCGTTCCCAGGACGAAGACCATATGCTTGGTCGTGCGCAATATCTGCGCGCGCCCTTCGACCCAGTCGCCCAGTTTCGCGCCCGCCAGATAGTCGATGCCCATCTGCACGGTCAGCAGGAAGCGTTCCTCGAAACCCGCACTATAGCGGGCGGTCAGCGGCAGCACGACGTCAAACAGCGTCGCGACCCAGCCGCCATGCACGACACCCATGGGATTGCACAAATGCGGAAAGACCCGGCATCCGAACATCACTTCATCGTCCAGGCGGCGCGCATAGATCGGGCCATATGCCCCAGAAAGCCATCGACGAACGGGATAGACATGACACCGGGCGACGGATTGCGCGCCGCCGCCCGGTATTCGAATGCGTCCCCATATCCGGCGCTTAGCGAGGCGGCATACGGATGGCACCGTCGATCCGCAGATTCTGGCCATTGAAATAGCTGTTCTTCACCAGTTCTACGATCAGCGAGCCGAACTCTTCCGGCTTGCCGAGACGCTTGGGGAAGGGCACCGACTTTTCCAGATTTTCGAAGATCTGCGGTGCGGTGTCCTTGACGCCAAGCATCGGCGGGGTAGCGAAGATACCCGGCATCACCGAATTGACGCGGATGCCCAATTCCATCAGGTCGCGCGCCATCGGCAGTACCAAGCCGTTCACGCCGGCCTTGAGCGAACCATAGGCGATCTGGCCGACCTGGCCATCCTGCGCGGCGGCGGAACTGGTCAGGACGATGGTGCCACGCTCGCCATCGTCATTGAGCGGTTCGGCAGCCGCCATGCCCATCGCGGAAATCGACGCCATCCGATAGCTGGCGACCAGGATGCCCATCGCGCTGAAGGCGTAATCCTCGGTCGAGAAACGCTTGAAGCCGCCCGTGTCGCGATCACGGCTGACGGTCTTGCCGCCCTTGGACACCTGCGCGCAATGGATCAGTGCGCGCTCCTGCCCATGGGCGGCGCGGGCCTTTTCGAACCCTGCGAGCACCGAGTCTTCATCCAGGATGTTGACCTTGCAGAACAGGCCGCCAATCTCGCTGGCGACCGCTTCGCCCGCTTCCTCGTTCAGGTCGAAGATTGCGACCTTCATACCCGCGTCGGCGAGCGCCCTTGCCGACGCCTTGCCCAGGCCCGAAGCGCCGCCGGTGACGATGGCGGCTAGTTCTTTGGTGATCTGCATGGCGAAACGCCCCTTCCGTAAGATTTCTATCGCAACCTATTTAACTAGGTAAGCGAACGACGCAAGCCTTGTCCTGCCGCGGACAGCCACAAATTCAGTTGCCCGCCGCGCTCGACCGGGCGAGCGATCCGGCAGAGGCGGGACGGGCGGCGCGCGCTTCGAGCAGGTCGATGTTAACATCGTCAGGCAGGCTGGCCATCGCCACCAGGGTTTGCGCCATGCTGGTGGGTTCGGCAAAATCGCCGGTGAAGCTGGCATGGCCGGTTTCCTGAATCTTGGCAAAGAAGCGCTGGGTGACGCCGGCATCCCAACTCAGCCCACCCGATCCGCCGGCCACCGATCCTGAGCGCAGGATCGAGACGCGAATGCCGTCGCTGCGCAATTCGTCGCGCAGGCCCTGCGACAGGGTTTCGACCGCCGCCTTGGTCGCGGCGTAGACGGTGAGATAGGGAAAGGGCATGCGGACGGATTCGGAACTGATCGTCACCACCTGCCCTTTGGTCGCGCGCAGATGGGGGATGGCGGCGCGGATGCACCAGATCGGCCCCAGCAGATTGACCGCGACATGCCCTTCGACGTCGGCCACGGTCGATTCCTCCAGCAGGAAGGGATGGAAGATCGCGGCATTGTTGACCAGCAGGTCCAGGCGACCGAAATGCGCCACCGCGCCTGTGATGGCGGCATCGACCTGATCGGCGCGACTGACATCGCAGGCAAAGGCGGCGGCGCTGTCGCCATGCCGGGCCACGACCGCATCCAACTCGGCCGACGCGCGGGCGAGGCAGGCGACCTTTGCGCCCGCCGCGACCAATGCATCTACGAAGTGGCTGCCCATCCCTTTCGACGCGCCCGTGACGACCGCCACCCTGCCCTGCAACTGCATCCCTGCCTCCTATATGCGATCATTATCGTGTGCTGTCGCAGACATGCCAAAGCCAGAGCTGAAGCGCTATCATTTTTTGGCCGGATGATCGCAGGCCATTAAAAGGACCGGCGCCCTGCTGCACAAGAGCGCCGGTCCAGATTGAGGCGGAGAGACGGCCGGGCCGCTCTCCGTCCGGTCAGAGCGCTTCGACGATGGTGACGTTGGCGATGCCGCCGCCTTCGCACATCGTCTGGAGCCCGTATTTCTTGCCCTGCGCCTTGAGCGCATAGATGAGCGTCGTCATCAGCTTCGTGCCCGATGCACCCAGCGGATGACCCAGCGCGATCGCGCCGCCATTGACGTTAAGCTTGGCGGGATCGGCATCCTGATGCTTGAGCCAGGCCATTGGAACGGGCGCGAAGGCTTCGTTCACTTCGTACAGGTCGATGTCGCCGATCGTGAGGCCCGAGCGCGCGAAGGCCTTGTCGGTGGCGAACAGCGGTTCTTCGAGCATGATGACGGGGTCGCCGGCGGTCACGGTCATGTTGACGATACGCGCGATCGGGGTCAGGCCATATTCCTTCACCGCCTTTTCCGACGCGATCATCACGGCCGATGCGCCGTCGGTGATCTGGCTGGAGGTTGCTGCGGTGATGACACCGCCTTCGACCAGCAACTTGACCGCTGCCATGCCTTCTGGCGAGGCATCCCAGCGGATACCCTCATCGATGGTATGCATTTCGCTGGCACCGTCTGCGCCGATGATCTCCAGCGGCAGGATTTCGGCGTCGAAGGCGCCGGCCTTGGTCGCGCGCTGGGCGCGCATATGGCTTTCCAGGCCAAAGGCGTCGAGCATGTCGCGAGTAAAGCCCCATTTCTTCGCGATCATTTCCGCGCCGCCAAACTGGCTGAAGCCCTGGATGCCAAACCGCTCCTTGATCGAGGCGGGCAACGGATCGCACCCTTCGGGCGACAGCGCCGCCGAGCCCATCGGCACGCGCGTCATGCTTTCGGTGCCCGCCGCGATGACGATATCCTGCGTGCCCGACATCACCGCCTGGGCCGCGAACTGGATCGCCTGCTGCGACGATCCGCACTGGCGGTCGATGGTGACGGCCGGAACGCTTTGCGGCAGGCCCGACGCCAGCACGCAATGGCGGCCGACATGCAGCGACTGTTCGCCCGCCTGGGTGACGCAGCCGACGATCACGTCGTCCACCGCTTCGCCCGGCACGCCCGCGCGGGCGACGACGGCGTCGATGACCTTGGCGCCCAGATCGACCGGATGCCAGCCGGACAAACGGCCACGGCGACGCCCACCGGCGGTACGAACGGCGGCGACGATATATGCTTCTGCCACTTCACTTGCTCCTGAAAAGAGAATGGAATGATAACGGGGGTGCTACGGTCAGCCTGACAACATGCCTGCCAGGCGCGCGTTCACGATCGCCTTTGCGTCGCCCACGATACGGTCGATCAGTTGCTGGCAAGTCGGGATGTCGTGGATCAGACCCTGGATCATGCCGGCCCAGAAGATGCCCGCGTCCATGTCGCCTTCCTCCAGCACGACACGGCCTTGGGCGCCTGCGACATAGGCCTGCACATCCTTGAACGTCGCGTCGGGTTGCGCCAGGATTTCGACGACCTTGTCCGACACTACACTCTTGCCCACGCGGGCGGTGTTATGGAGCTTGCGGAAGATGAGGTTCGTGCCTCGCTCGTCATTGTCGATATAGGCCTGCTTCACATTGGGATGGATCGGCGCTTCAACCGTGGCGCAGAAGCGGGTGCCCATGTTGATGCCCTCCGCACCCAGCGCCAGCGCGGCGACCAGTCCGCGTCCGTCGCCGAAACCGCCGGACGCAAGCATGGGAATCGTCACCTTGTCGGCGGCGGCGGGGATCAGGATCAGGCCGGGAATATCATCCTCGCCCGGATGGCCCGCACATTCGAAGCCATCGATCGAAATGGCATCGACGCCCTTTTTCTGGGCCGACACGGCATGGCGCACGGCGGTGCATTTGTGGATGATCCTGACGTCAGCCGCCTTGAACATAGCCCAGATTTCGGCGACAGCGGGCGTGCCGGCGGTTTCGACCGCCTTGATCCCCATGTCGATGATCGCCTGGGCATAGGCCCTGTAATCGGGCGCGTTGATCGTCGGAAAAACGGTCATATTCACGCCAAAGGGCTTGTCGGTCATCGACCGGCAGCGTTCGATTTCCTTTTTGAGGTCGTCGGGCGTGGGCTGGGTCAGGCCCGTCAGGATGCCAAAGCCGCCCGCATTGGACACAGCCGATGCCAGTTCGGCGCGGCCGACCCCCTGCATGCCGCCTTGAACGACCGGATGTTCGATCCCCAGCATCTGCGTGATACGTGTCTTGAAAGCCATATTTCTGCCCGTCCCACTCACTTTCGGTGTAAAGCCCCTCGACGGGCCTATAACACCTAGTTACCTATGATATCGAAAAAGCGCTAGCCACTTTGGCACGCCACGACAATGGGGAAGGATGAAGGCATGTCCATCAACTGGTCGCAACTGGCATTGCCCGTCATGCAAGCGCCGATGCTGATCTGTTCAAGCCTGGAACTGGTGATCGCATCCTGCCGCGCCGGGATCATCGGCGCTTTTCCCAGCGGCAATCCGCGCGGCGACCATAATCTGGAAAGCTGGCTGTCGGCGATACGCGACGCGGAGGCCGAGTCGCTGGAAAAGGGAGAGCGCTTCGCGCCCTTCTGCGTCAATCTACTCGCCAGCCGCGCGATCGACCAACAGACCCGCGCCGACCGGCTCGCCACCTGCGCCAAGGCCAAAGTGCCGCTGATCCTGACCAATCTGGGCGATCCGCGTGCCGAGGTGGAGGCCGCCCATGAATGGGGCGGCGTCGTGTTCCATGACGTGACGACCATGAAGTTCGCGGAAAAGGCGATCGCGTCGGGCGTCGACGGGCTGATGCTGGTCAGCGGCGGCGCGGGCGGCCATGCCGGCACACTGAACCCCTTTTCCTTCCTGCCGCAGGTGCGGCGCATGTTCGACGGTACGATCATGCTGGCGGGCGGAATTGCCGACGGTAACGGCATTGCGGCGGCGCTGGCGCTGGGCGCGGACCTGGTGGTGATGGGCACGCGCTTCATCGCCACGAAGGAATCGGGCACGTTCGACGCGCACAAGCAGATGCTGGTCGAATCGCGGGCGGAAGATGTGCTGTTCACAGATGCGATTGCGGGAATGCCCGCCAGCTTCCTGCGTCCCTCGATGATCGCCAACGGGCTGGACCCCGACAATCTGCCGCGCCCCAAAGGGATGCACAGTCCCGACCTGCCCAACGGCCTGCGCGCGTGGAAGAATATCTGGTCGGCCGGTCATTCGACCGGGCTTGTCGACGATGTGCCCAGCGTCGCCGAACTGGTCGACCGGCTGGGCGGGGAATTTGCGGCGGCGCGCGATCCGCGCGACTGGCGCGCTGCACTGGCGCAGAGCCTGACATGACGATGGAAGAGATGCTGGACCGCGAGGCGATCCGTCTGCTGATGGCGACCTATACGATCAATGGCGACCGCGGCCGGATCGCCACGCTGGCCGATGTTTTTGCCGAGGATGGGATATTGGAGTTTTCGGGCGAACAGAGCCAGGGACGCCAGACGATTCTGCGACGGCTGGACACGCCCGGTCAGCCCCGCGACCCCCGGCACAGCTTTACCCGGCACAATCTGACCAGTTCGCTGGTGGAACTGGATGGCGAAGGCGCGACGGGCCGGACCTATTTTCAGGTCATGACCGACATCGGCCTCGACCATCACGGCCATTATGCCGACCGCTTCGTGCGGACGAGCGCAGGCTGGAAGATCGCCCATCGGCAGGTGCGGATCGACTGGCAATCGCCCGATTCGCTCTATCCAACATTCCCGAAACGCTGAAGGAACCGCGTCATGGACTTCGTCACGGTCTACAAGGCCGATCGCGTTACCACCGTGACCCTGAACCGCCCGGAGGTGATGAACGCCATCAATGGCGGGATGCACCATGAATTGCAGGCGGCATTCGACAATTTTGCCAGCGACGCCGAACAATATGTCTGCATCGTGACCGGCGCGGGCGACCGCGCATTTTGTGCCGGATCGGACCTGAAGGCAGTGGCGGAACGCGGCGCGCATCCCGTCTACCCGGCCAGCGGCTATGCCGGGCTGATCGAACGGTTCGACTGCGACAAGCCGATCATCGCCGCCGTCAACGGGCTGGCGCTGGGTGGCGGTTTCGAGGTGGCGCTGGCGTGCGACATCATCATCGCGGCCGACCATGCCAGCTTCGGCCTGCCCGAACCGCTGGTCGGTGCGATCGCCTTTGGCGGCGGGTTGCACCGGCTGGCGCGGGAGATCGGCACGAAGCAGGCGATGGGCATGATTCTGACGTCGCGCCGGGTGACCGCGCAGGAAGGGTTGCGGATGGGTTTCGTCAACGAGGTCGCGCCACCGGAGGCGCTGATGGCGACCACGCATCGCTGGGTGGCGGAAATTTTGCGCGCGTCGCCCATGGCGGTGCGCGCGTCCAAGCAGGTCGTCTATCTCGGGCTGGAGGAAGCGAGCCTGGCCGATGCGTTGGCCCATCAGGCGGATTATCCCGCCTACGCCGCCTGGCGCGAAGCGGAGGACACCCAGGAAGGCCCCATCGCCTTCGCCCAGAAGCGCGCGCCGCAATGGAAGGGCCGCTGATGCGCCGCGCCGTCGTCATCCGGGCGTTCGGGCCGCCGTCCGGCTTTGCACTGGAGGAATATGATCCCGGCGCGCCGGGACCGGGCAAGGTCCGCATCGCCATCCGCGCGGCAGGCATCAGCTATGTCGATGTGCTGGTCGCCGCCGGGCTGTATCAGTTGAAACCGCCCCTGCCCTTCGTGCCGGGCAGCGAATTTTCCGGCATGATCGAGGCGGTCGGCGAGGGCGTCGACCCGGCGCGCCTCGGCGAGCGCGTAATGGGCAGCGCTTTTGGCGCGGCTATCGGCGAAGCCTGCGTCATTCCCGCCAAACTGGCGCTGCCTATCCACGACGCGATGGATTTCGTGACGGCATCGGTCTTTCGCGTGAGCTACGCTACCGCCTATCATGCGCTGGTGCAGCGCGCGCGCCTGCAAGTCGGCGAAACGGTGTGCGTGCTGGGGGCAGGCGGCGCGGTCGGCTATGCCGCGGTCGAGGTGGCCAAGGCGCTGGGCGCCCAAGTGATCGGATCGGCATCGAGCGCGGAAAAACGGGCGCTCGCGATAAAAGGCGGGTCCGACGCGGTGATTGATTCGGGTTCGCAGACCTGGCGCGAGGATCTGAAGGCCGCCAATGGTGGCAAGCCAGTCGACGTAATCGTCGATCCGGTGGGCGGCGCGGCGACGGAGCCGGCCTTCCGTTCGCTTGCTTGGAACGGGCGGCATCTGGTGATCGGCTTTGCCGGTGGTGCCATCCCCAAGCTGCCGGTCAATCTGGCGCTGCTCAAGGGGGCGTCGCTGATCGGCGTCGATGTCCGCCAGTTCGGCGACTATGAGCGCGACCTGTCGGACGCCAATGTCCTGGCGCTGCTCGCCCTTTTTGCGCAAGGCAAGCTGCATCCGCCGATCGCCCGCACCTATCCGATCGATGATTTCGTGGCCGCGATGGAGGAAGCGCAGCGCGGGGTCACCGCCGGGCGGATCGTCATAACGATGGCAGCGGCATAACCCATCGCGCCACGCCCGCTGCGTGCGTTAAGGCAGATGCTTTTCCAGCGTCGGCACTTCGGCCAGCGCACGCAGCATGTCGTTGAGATGGGTGCAGCCCGCCGTCTTGCGCAGCGTCAACAGCACCTGCGCGCGCAGATTGGCGAGCGGCACGCCGACAAGCGCATCGACATTGACCGGCGCGGCGCGGCATTCCTTGTATGGCAGCGTTCCGGGGGTCGCCACCACGCTGCGCAGCGTCTGGGTGGGCGCATCAGCCGTGGCGGTGATGCGATATTCGTGGATTGCGATCCGGTCGCCGCCATCGGGCGCACTGGCGCTATCCTGAAACCCGGATTCGATATGGATCACATCCCCCTCGCGCCAGATGTCGATCCGACGGGCGCGGCGGAAATTGACGCCGCCACGATCGATGAGAGGGTGCCAGCCTTCAGCGTCGTGGGGATTCACCAGCGGCCGGACGCGCGAGGCATTCTGATCCGGTACGGGCCTGCCACCGATGGCCAGGGCGTCCGATCCGGGCCGGAAGCCGATGCAGATACCCTCCATGCGGGCGGCATGGTCCGCCCGATCCTCCATCGACAGGCGCGACAGCCAGTCCTGGGTCCAGCGCGACCAGGCCCAGCCGCCGACCAGAGACGCGCCCGCCAGATCGTCCAGCAACAGATAGAGCGGCGTGCCGTCGCGCTTTTCACCGGGCAGCGCCTTGTCGATCTCCGCCCGCAGATAACCGCCCGCCCGCGCGCCCGACAACTGGGCCAATTCGGCGCGCGGCGGTGTGCTGACGACCGACAACATCACCCGTTGTTCGGCGACCACATCGATATGCGCCGTCGCAATGATGGTGGGCGCGCCGCCATCCCATCCGGTCACGATATCGCGCGCATCGCCGGTGAACAGCACGTCGCCATCCTGACCGTCGGGCCAGGTCGCATCGAGCGTCATCGTGCGGCGCACTGATCCCGGCCGCCGCGGCGGCGACGGCCCCCAAGGCTGGCTGACCGGCATGTCGAACAGCGGCAGACGCGCGCCCGACAGCGCCAGGCCCTGCGCTGCGGCTTCCATGGCGAGGTCGCTCACCACCCCGCCAGGTCGGCCGCGCGGGCGCGATGCACGGTCGGACTGCCGAGATAGGCGCGGTCGAACAACGAACGGCGGAACCAGATGTTCAGGCTATATTCCCAGGTATAGCCGATGCCGCCATGCGCGGCGACCGCCGCGCGGGCGACCGACACGAAACGATCGGCGATATGCGCCTTGGCCATGGCGGCAGCGCGCGATGCATCCTCCTGTTCGCTGTCCCAGGCATAGGCGGCATACCACATCAGCGCGCGGGCAGGCTCCACCTCCAGCGCCATTTGCGCCAACTGGTGCTTGAGCGCCTGAAAGCGGCCGATCGCCACGCCGAACTGTTCGCGCTCCTTGGCATAGGCGACCGACAGGTCGAGACAATATTGCGCGCCACCCAGCGCGTCTGCGGAAGCCAACACCAGCGCGGCGTCAAAGATGCGCGCGACTTGCGCATCGCCCGGTTCGAACAGGATCGTGGCAGGCGCCCCGTCGAAGGTAACGCGCGACATACGGCGCGTGCGGTCGGCGGACTGGACGGACTCCACGGTCACCCCCGCGCCCTTTTCCACCAGCGCCAGCCCGCCGCCCTGCGTGCCGACCAGGATCAACTGGGCCGCCTCCCCACCAGGCACGAAGCCGATGCTGCCCCTCGCTTTGCCGCCTTCCACGATCACGGTCCAGCTTTCGGGCAGCCAGTTGCCGCCCAGCGCGATCGTCGCGACGACTTCGCCGCTGGCGATCCTGCCGAGCCAGCTTGTCTTCGCATGCCCTTCATCGGCCAGATTGAGCGCCAGTCCCGCGAGGCAATGCTGAAGGACGGGGCCGACCACGCCGCCCTGCCCCAGCACTTCGATCCCCATGGCAAGGTCGAGCAGGCCAAGGCCCGCGCCGCCGACGCTTTCGGGCAGGGCAAGGCCGCCAAGGCCCAACGCCATTAGCGCGTCCCAGCTGTCGCGGTCGAAATCGCCGCCGTCATTGACGATCGTTTCCAGCCGCTCGCGCGGCATTGCGTCCTCCAGCGTGCCTTTAAGCGCGTCCTGAATCGCCAATTGTTCCTCGGTCGGGTGGAACCTCACTTGTCCGCCTCCATGGCCAGGTCGCGCGGCAGGCCAAGGCCGCGCTCCGCTATGATGTTACGCTGAATATTGGTGGTGCCGCCAGCAATGGAATTGCCGAGCGTCCCCATGATCTGGTCGAGCCATTTTTCCGGGCCACGGCCACGGGTGCCCGCCGTCGCAGGCTCGATCAGTGCATGATCGCCGATCAGTTCCTGCGCCAGCAGCGCCATCTCATGCCCGGTTTCGGTCAGCAGGAGCTTCATCATCAGGCCGACGATGCCCGGCTGTTCCTGCGCGGCGGCCAGGCTGAACAGGCGAAAGCTGGAGTAGCGGTGCGCCATCACCCAGCCTTCGATCCGGGTCAGCGCGTCGCGGATCTTGGCGTCCCTGATCGCGGGCTGGCCGTCAATCTCCATCTCCTGCGCCAGTTCGACCAGCTTGCGGAAAGTACCGCCCAGCGCGTCGGCCGAGCCGATCGACGCGCGTTCATGTTTGAGCGTCGTGCGCGACACGTTCCAACCATCGCCGCGTTCGCCCACGATCCAGCTGGCCGGCGCCTTCGCATTGTCGAAGAAAAATTCGTAGAAGCCCGCCTCGCCCGTCATCTGGCGGATCGGTCGACGAGTGACGCCGGGTTGATTGAGGTCCAGCATCAGATAGGAAATGCCGCCATGTTTGGAGGCCTGCGGCTCGGTGCGAAACAGACCGAACATATGAGTAGCGCGGTCGCCCTGGCTGGTCCAGATCTTCTGGCCGTTGATGACCCATTCGTCGCCGACCAGTTCCGCCCGCGTGCGCACCGATGCCAGGTCGGACCCGGTGCCCGGTTCGGAATAGCCCTGGCCCCACATCATGTCGCCCGCCATCGTCTGACGGATAAACATGTCCTTCTGTTCGTCCGTGCCCTTTTCCAGCAAAGTAGGGACCAGCATCGACATGCCGTTGCCGCCTGTCTCCATCGGCGCGCGGGCGCGGGCGAACTCTTCGCGGATGACCTGCGCCTTGACGACGTCGGCCGCCTGCTCCGACCCGCCATATTGCTTGGGAATGGCGCGATAGAGATAGCCCGCATCCGTCGCCTGCGTGCGGAAATCGCGGATGAAGGCCTTCAGCTCATCCTTGCGCCGTTCGCCCGGCTGCCATGCGCCTTTCAGGAAGCTGCGCACTTCCTGACGAAAGACTTCGGCGCCTTCCCCATAGCTCAAATCCATCTGACCCATTCTCCCAGGGCTGTCGTTCGATACCGTTGCTGACAATGCCATGGCACTTCCTATACAACTTGGTCAAATAGGTCTACACAACAGTGGCCATCATAGTATCGGCAGGCGTCAGCAACGCCCAAGTCGATATCGAGCCAGGATATTTGATGAGCGACCCTGGCCCGCCAATGACTGTCGCGCGACTGACCGTCATATTGGGTACGGCGCCGCTGGACGACTGGCGGCTGGTTGAGTCGGCGGGCAATGGCATGGCCATCGCCAGCAGCAGCTTCGCCGACCGGCAGGGCATCCATGCGCGCGGGCATCAGGTGCCGTTCGTCGATCCGCGCCAGCGCGCCCGATCGACGAACGGCGCTGGCGATCAGGCGCCCTTCGCCTCCTGCATCGCCTTGTAGATTTGCGCCGTGGCGGTGGTCGATAGGCCCATGTTCAGCGCCTCATGATCGAGCGCGGTTTCGAACGCGCTGTCTTCGGCGATGTTGAGGTTCGATTTCATATAGCGATAGCCCATGCGCGGCCCGTTGGCGAGGCGATGGGCGGCCTTGAGCGTTTCCTGCCGCAATGCCGCGTCCTCGAAGAGGCGAGTATAGATGCCTTTGGCCAGCGCCGCTTCGGCATCATATTTCTCGCCCAGCAGAAAGATTTCGCGCGCCACGCCCGATCCCACGATCTTGGTCCAGAAATAGCTGGAACCGAAATCTCCGCCCGCGCCGATCCGGTCGAAAGCGGACAGGAATGTTGCAGAACGCCCCGCGAAGCGCAGGTCGCACGCCCCGGCGATGCCGATGCCCGCACCCGCCACCGGGCCATTCACCATCGCGATCGTCGGCTTGGGCATTTCGTGCAGCAGGCGGGAGGTTTCCATGAAGCCGCGCAACCTGGCGAAGCCCTGCTCCACCCGACCGCCCACATCGTTGCTTGCAGGCAGCGGTTTTTGCGCCCCGCCCTTGAGGTCGCCACCGGCGCAGAAACCACGCCCCGCGCCGGTCACAATGACGCAACCCACGGTGGGATCGCGCGCCGCATCAGCGGTCGCGTCGGCCAGCAGGGTCATGATCCCGTCTGCCAGCGCATTAAGCTTGTCGGGACGGTTCAGCGTGATGATACGGACACCGTCCTCATTGTCCACCAGCACTTCAGGGGCCAGCGCTCCATCTATCTCTGCCACGCTTCCACTCTCCACTATGATTTGACCGTCGATGCCGATCATGGTTCACTAGGTAATATAGCAAAAAGTGCAAGATGCCTTGGATCGTCGGGAGGGGAAATTGATGGCTATGGACGACAATCGGTCGCGCATGATATTCCTGCACGGCGGCAAACAGGGCGGCTGGATCTGGAACGAGGTGATCGCGGCGCTGGCGGTGCAGGCGCCCGACATGGAGTCGCCGCTGATCCTGGACATCCCCGGCTGCGGCGCGAAGCGGGGCCGCGACACAAACGGGCTTGGCCTGGACGCCGTCATTGATGAACTGGCGTACGATGTCGCATCGGCCGGGGTCGATCGCTGCGTCTTTGTGGGCCACTCGCAGGCTGGGACTATATTGCCCAGACTGGCGGTCGCGTGCGGCGCGCAGGTGGACAGGATCGTCTATGTCGCCTGCGCCGGCCCGCTTGAGGGCGAGACGATCAGGGAGATGCTCACGCGCACCGCCCCGCGCGCATTCGCCGGGGATATGCCGATCGAGGCACGATTCGCCGCGATGTTCTGCAATGATATGGACGAAGCGGCGCAGACCGCATTTCTGGCGCGCATGGGCGAGGATGAATGGCCTGCCGCCTGCACCGAACGGGAACGGCACTGGGGCTACGCCGCCGCCGCGCGGATTCCCGCCACCTATGTGCTGGCGCTGCGTGACCAGATATTGACGCCGTTGGCGCAGGAAGAGTTCGCGCAGCAACTCCATGCCCAACGCATCATCCGCATCGATGCAGGCCACCAGCCGCAGCAGACCCGGCCACACGCGCTCGCCGAAATGCTGCTTCAGGAAACAAAGGTGCCACGCGATGATCGATAGCCTGCCCCGTCCCTTGCCCGCGACCGATCGCGACACCCTGCCCTTCTGGACCGGGGGAAAAGATGGCCGATTGCTGATCGAACGGTGCAATGCCTGCCATTATCTCATCCACCCGCCGACCGGATTTTGCCCGCAATGCGAGGGTCGCGACACGGCGCCTCATGCGGTATCCGGCCGCGCGACCGTCGAGACTTTCACTGTCAATCACAAGCAATGGATGCCCGGCCTGCCGGTTCCTTATGTGCTGGCGCTCGTCGTGCTTGAGGAAAGCCCAGAGGTGCGCCTGGCCACCAATATCGTCGATTGCGCGCCACAGGACGTGGCGATCGGCATGAGGGTCATGGTGCAATTCGAGCAGGCGGATGATCTGTGGGTGCCGCTGTTCGCGCCGTGTGCGCAAAGCGCATGACCGCCTATGCCGAAAAGCAGACGGCGATCACCGGGATCGGCCAGTCGAAAATCTCGCGCGGGGCGGACAAGTCCGCGCTTGGCCTGACCATCGACGCAGCGATGGAGGCGATTGCAGACGCAGGCCTGACCCGCGCCGACATAGACGGTATGGCGACATGGCCCGGCGATCGGGGGGATGGATCGGGCTTTTCCGACGTCGGCATCCCCGCCTTGCAGGATGCGTTGCGCCTGAAGCTGGGCTGGTATTCCAATGCGGCCGAAACCGCTGGCCAGTTCGGCGCGCTGTTCAACGCCATCGGCGCGATCGCGGCGGGGCTTTGCCGCCATGTGTTGATATTTCGCACCATGTATGAGGCGACCGCGCGCAAGACCGGGTTCGCCAATGCACTCAACCGCCCCGGCGAGCGGGTGCGTGGCCCCTTCGCCTGGTATGCGCCCTATCATACCTATGCCGCCGCGACACAGCAGGCGCTGATGTTCCAGCGCTATATCCATGAATCGGGCATCAAGCCGGAACAGGTCGCACGGATCGCGATTAACGGGCGGCGCAATGCGGGGCTCAATCCGGCCGCCGTCTATCGCACGCCAATCAGCATGGACGATTATTTCGCCTCGCCGATCATCTCCACGCCTTTGCGATTGTTCGACTGCGACGTACCGATCGACGGATCGACCGCGATCATCCTGAGCCATATCGACGCCGCGCGCGATGGACCGCATCCCGTCACCCATATCGATGCGGTCGGCAGTTCCATGCACTATCGCAACAGTTGGACCCAGCTTGATGCGCTCGCAACCCAGGCCCAGCCCAAGGTGGCGGAAATGATGTGGAGCCGCACCGACCTCAAGCCCAAGGATGTGGACGTCGCCGAACTTTATGACGGCTTTAGCTATCATACGATCAACTGGCTGGAGAATTTCGGCTTTTGCGGCCGCTACGAGGCAGGCGACTTCATTGGCGACGGCAGCCGCATCGCGCTGGAAGGCGACCTCCCGCTGAATACCAATGGCGGCGCGCTATCGGCTGGCCGGATGCACGCTTATGGGCAAATATATGAGGCATGTGTGCAGTTGCGGGGTCTGGGTGGCGACCGCCAGGTTGGCGGATTGCCTCGCGTGGCGGCACTTTCAACCGCAGGCGGACCGCTTGCCGGGTGTTTTCTTCTCGTTCGAGCATAGGATAATTTGCACCCATGACGACACGTTCTCTCGTTGCCGCCGACCTGCTCGCGTTGATCGACGCCATGCCCACCGGCGACCTTTGCGCCGAAACCCTGACACTATCACGCGACAGCATGGCGTCGATGTATGCAGGCGCGCAGGATAGCGCCATCCTCTGCCAGCAGCGAGCCGTCCAAGGGCCTCCCGACGCCCCCGACGTGAACATTCGCATATTCCATCCCGACCAGAGTCATGACACAGGGCGATATCCGGGAATTTTGCATATACATGGGGGAGGCATGGTGGCTGGCATGGCCGCGATGAATGATGCCGCGAACGCCCGCCTTGCCGCAGAGCAAGGAGCCGTCGTGGTATCGGTCGATTATCGGCTGGCGCCTGAAACGCCCTTTCCCGGACCGGTCGAGGATTGCGTTGCGGTACTCGACTGGATGCAACGGTATGGCAGCGCCATCAACATCGACCCCGCGCGGATCGTCATCACAGGGGAAAGCGCCGGTGGTGGACTCGCAGCGGCGACGGCCTTGATCGCACGTGATCGCGCAATGCCCCCGCTGGCGGGCCAACTCCTGACATACCCCATGCTGGATCCCCGGACTGGGTCACCTGAAGGACGCGACAATCCGAGCACCGGCGAGTTCATCTGGACCCGCGGCTCCAACCAGTTTGGCTGGACCGCGCTGCGCGGTCGGGAGGACATCGCACCCGATCGCCTTGGCCATTACGCACCTGCATTGGCCACCGACCTGTCGGCCCTGCCGCCGACGATGATCGCGGTCGGTGCGCTCGACCTGTTTCTGGACGAGGACTTGGACTATGCCGTGCGGCTAGTGCGCGCCGGCGTCGCGGTAGAATGCCATATATACCCAGGCGCAGTCCATGGATTCGACCTCATCGCCAATTCCGCCGCTGCTTTGATGCTGCGCCGCGATGTGGAAGCGGCTTTGCGGCACATGCTGCGGGATCGAACCGCAGCATGACAGTTGACTGGAGTGATTAATCCAGCACGTCGATCAAACTGTCTTCCTGATCCGGCTCCAGCCAGGACTTGTTGGCATTTATCACGTGCAGCCGCCAATGGGCCTCCGCATTGTCGCCATCGCCGGCTTCGATCAGCGAAACGAGCTTACGGAAGGACCGAATGCCCCCCAACGCCCGTTTGCGTTGAACCTCGCCCGAAACGGCGCGTCGATCGAGATGCTCCACTTGATAACGGGCGACCACGCCATGCAGGATGGTGGTCAAGAATAGCAGGGTATGATTGCCGCCAAGTTCCACCAGGATACGATGGAATTCGGCAAGGCCGATCATGAAATCGACATAGCGCTCTTCTTCGACCATCGCCTGTAGCCGGTCGATTTCGGCCGCAAGCCGGGCGACTACGTCCTTGGGTGGCTTTTCCGCCAGTCGACGCGCGATATAGGGTTCGATCGCGAGGCGTGCTTCGTAAATGTCGCCGACGGTCGTGCCCTGAGACTGCAACACAAAACCGGCATAGCGCGATACGCTGTCGACACGCGGCGCATGGACCCGCGCGCCTGTGCGTGATCCGCGCCCTACGCTGATGAGCATTTCGGCTTCCAATATGCGAAACGCCTCGCGCAAGGTGGGCCGGGAAATGCCCAGGCTGACCATCAACTGCCCTTCGGGCGGCAGAAAATCGCCTTCCTTCAACTCGCCGCGCACGATGCGCTTGCGGATATGGTCAGCCACGACCTCGGACGTCTTGGGCACGCGAATAGACACGCGGGCCGCTGCTGTCGGCGCCTGTTCAATCATCTCATTGCGCGCGCGGGACAATTTATTCTCCCCAAAAGGTAAACCTCGATCTAAAGCTGCCGATAGCCACTTGGCAAGCTTGCACATATCATCATGGCACAATAAGGCCTATCTAACCTAGTTAGAGGGGAATGTCCCGATGGAATATGAAACGATCCTGGTCAGCAAGGCCGACCATGTTGCCACCGTGACGATCAACCGTCCCGATGCGATGAATTCTTTCACCAGGCGGATGCTGGAGGAGTTCGACTATTTGTGGAAAGATATATCGAACGACGACGATGTCCATTGCGTCGTGCTGCGCGCGGCCAAGGGCCGGGCCTTTTCCACGGGCGTGGACGTCAAGCAGAGCCAGACGCCCGAAGGTCAGATCATGCACGGCAATATCTGGACGGCGCGCGACCCCGGCGACTTTCTGGGCCCCAAGGCCAATCGCTGCTGGAAGCCGGTGGTCTGCGCCGTGCACGGGATGGCGGCGGGCGGCGCCTTCTACTGGATCAACGAAAGCGACATCATCATCTGTTCGGAGGAAGCGACCTTCTTCGACCCCCATGTCACCTATGGCATGACGTCCGCAGTCGAGCCGATCGGTGCGACCTATCGCATGCCGCTGGGCGACGTCCTGCGCATGGCGTTGCTGGGCAATGACGAGCGGATCGGCGCGGAGACCGCCAAGCGGATTGGGTTGGTGACTGAAATCGTCACGCTCGATCGCCTGTGGGATCGCGCCGACGAACTGGGCAGGCAGATCGCCGCCAAGCCGCCCGCCGCCACGCAGGGGACGGTACGCGCCATCTGGGAATCGCTCGACCAGACCCGCTCGGCAGCGTTGCAGACCAGCCTCAAATATTGTTTCCTGGGCAACCCCATCGGCACCGCGCAGGTGGATCGCTGGGCCATTATGAACAATAGCAAGAAGTGGGAGGTCCGCTGATCGGCACGCAGGGCATGGCCGGGCGGGTCGCTGGCAAGAAAGCGCTGATTACCGGCGGCGCGCAGGGTTTGGGCGCAGCGAGCGCGTGGATGCTCGCCCGCCATGGCGCCAAGGTCGCGATCGCCGACCTGAACCTGCCCGGCGCCGCCGCTGTGGCCGACGCCATCAATGCGGAACTGGGAACTGGCACGGCCAGCGCCTTCTTCCTCGACGTGACCGACGAGGAAAGCTGGCCACCGATCATGGGTCGTGCGGCTGAGCGGAACAGAAAAGTGTCATAAGGAGCCGTTTGGTTCGATACAGCGATAGATAGTCGCCGGGTGAACGTTAAAGGTTCTGGCGACGGCGCTGATGGACTTGCCCTCGAGTACGAGTTGGCGAGCGAGCTCAGCCTGATCGGGTCGCATTTTCTTTGGGCGTCCGAAGGCCACGCCGCGCGCCATCGCCGCCTTTCGACCTTCGTCGGTTCGGCTCAATATGAGAGCCCGCTCGAACTGGGCGATCCCAGCGAACACGGTCATGATCATCACGCCGGACGGGGACGTGGTATCGGCCCAAGGCTCATCAAGCGATTGTAATCCTGCCTGCTTTTCCTTGATGCGTTCCGCGATGTGCAGGAGTTCGATGGTGGATCGCGCTAAACGATCGAGGCGGGCGACGACGAGAACATCGTCTTTGCGCAGGTGGCCGATTAGACTTTCAAGCTCGGGCCGGCCACGAGCGGCCCCCGATATTTTCTCCTCGAACATCATCTCACAGCCGGCCTCCGAGAGCCGATCGCGCTGGATTTCCAGGTTCTGATCCTCGGTGGAAACGCGTGCATAGCCAAGCTTCATGCGGTCGCTCCAAGCACCGTGCGAAAGTTACTGCAAAATGCTTTTATTTCGCACATATGTTTTGCGAAGAAATTCGCCTTGTTTATCGGCATCTGCCGTCCCCTTCGCAAAAGTTGGAAGTTTCGCACGGTATGCCCACCCGTCACCTCACTGACGCTCAGCGTCAGGGCTTTGCCTGCTTCGACGGCGAACCGTCGACAGACCAACTCGCGCGATATTTCCATCTGGACCAAACCGATCGCAACCTCATTGGAACTCTGCGCGGCGCCCACAATCGGCTCGGCTTTGGGGTGATGCTGACGAGCGCCCGGTTTCTGGGTGCATTTCCAGTCTCGGCCGCCGAGATCCCAGCGTCGGTCCTGGCGGGCGTGATCGAACAACTCGCTCTTGAACCCGGCACTGACGTGGATGGCTATTTTGCGGGAAGCCGGCGCATCCGGCACCTCGCGCTCATCCGGACGCACTGCGGCTTCACGGACTTTGGCGACAACGCGTTGGCGCGTTTCCGACTGACCCGATGGCTCTACGCCCTGTGTTGGAGCGGCGACGATCGGCCTGGGCCCCTGATTGATCGAGCTGCGGCGTGGTTGATCGCCAACAAGGTGCTGCTGCCGGGCGTCACGGTCGTCGAGCGATTGGTCGGCAGAATCCGCGATCGTGCGCGGACCAGACTTTGGCACCATCTGGTCGCCAGCTTGAGTGATGACCAGCGCGCGCGGATCGCCGCTCTGTTTGACGATGGCGACACATCCACGTTCGCCGCCTTGGACGCGCTGCGGACCATTCCCTCCAAGCGCATGCCGACCGAGCTCTTCCGCCACCTTGATCGGCTCGATGCGGTCCGGGCGTTCAATCTGCGGCCGGCGCCACCGCGGGGTGTTCCAGCCACAACCCTTGAGCGCCTCGCGCGGGTGGCGCGCGTCAGCAAGCCTTCGGCTATCGCTGCCCTTCAGGAGCCTCGTCGAACCGCGACCGTAGCCGCGCTCTTCCATACGCTCGAAGCGGCGGCCCAGGACGACGCTGCCGAGCTGGCCGAGGCTCTGCTTGCCGACTTGGTGAAGGGGGCTGAAGCCGCCGACAAGCAGGCCCGCCTGCGTAGCCTGCGCGATCTCGATGGCGCAGCGATGCTGCTCCACGCGATGGGTCTCTTGGTTTTGACCGACGACGGGCTGCCCCTCAATGAATGGCGAGACGTGCTCTTCGAGCGGTTGCCCCGTCCCGACATCGAGGCCGCCATGTCCAAGGTGGAGGCAATCGCCAAGCCCGCAGAGACCAAGCCATATGATCAACTGCGAACAAAATGGCGGGGCGCCCGGCGATTGTTCTTTGAAATCACCACCCGCATCGAGATCGACGCCGCCCCGGGCGGCAAAAACGTCAAGGCCGCGATCAGCTACCTCAAGGGCGTGGACGACTGGTCGTCTCTCGCCAAGATGCGCGGCGCACCGACCGCCGCGATCCCAAAGGCGTGGAGGCAACATGCCCTCGATCATGAAGGCAGGGTGAGAGACCCGAAAGCCTATGTCTTCGCGATCATCGATGCATGGCGTCTCGCGATCAAGCGTCGCGACGTGTTCGCCAAGCCCGGCATCCGATACGGGGATCCCCGGCGCGGGATGCTCGAGGGCGAGTCCTGGCACAATTCCAGATTGATGGTAGCACGCGCCCTGGGCCGATCTCTGGAAGCCGACACTGAGATCGACGGTCTCTCCCGCCTTCTCGATGAGGCATATCGTCATGTCGCCGGGCGCGCGGGCGACAATCTGGACCTGCGTTTCGAGACGGTCGCCGACAAGACCCAGATTGTGGTCACGCCCCTCGACAAGCTTGATGAATCCGAGAGCCTTCGTTCGCTTCGCGCCGCCGTCCAAACGCGCATGCCGAAGGCGGGGATGCCCGACATCTTTCTTGAAGTCATGGCGCGAACCGGATTTGCCAAGTCCTTTACCCATCTGAGCGAGCGTCAGGCGACCGTCGAGCACTTCGAGATAAGCCTGTGCGCGACCCTGGTCGGCGGCGCATGCAACATCGGTCTTGAGCCAGTCGTGCGCCCGGAATTTGCGGCTCTGCGTCGCGACCGGCTTTCTTGGGTCAGTCAGAATTTCATTCGGCCCGAGACCATCGCCGCGGCGAACGCTGCGATCGTTGCCGCTCACAGTCGCCTGGATATCGTCCGCCACTGGGGCGCCGGCGAGGTGGCCAGCGCGGACGGCATGCGGTTTGTCGCTCCGTCGAGTGCCATACACGCCGGTCCCAACCCCAAATATTACGGCCAGGAGCGCGGCGTCACTTGGTACAACATGATTTCCAATCAGTTCAGCGGTCTGGCCGGAGCGGTCATCCCCGGCACGTTGCGCGACAGCCTGGTCGTCCTGGCTCTCCTGCTGGAGCAGGAAACCGAACTCGAACCTCTGGAGATCATGACCGACACCGCCGCCTATTCCGACGCCATTTTCGGGCTGTTCTGGCTCTTGGGCTACCGGTTCAGCCCCCGTCTGGCGGACATCGGCGGCGCGAAGCTGTGGCGCATCGACCGCCAGGCGAGCTACGGACAATTCGATGAGATTGCCTGGGGCAGGATCAAAGTCAATCTGATCAGGGAACACTGGGCCGACCTGATCCGTTTGGCCGGATCGCTCAAGCTCGGCCACCTCAAGGCCGCGGGCGTCATGCGCATGCTGCAGGTCAAAGACCGCCCAACGACCCTGGCCAAGGCCCTGTCTGAACTGGGGCGCATCATCAAGACGCTGCACATCCTGCGATACATCGACGATCGACCGTTCCGCCGGCGGATATTGTTTCAGCTCAACCGGCAGGAATTGCGCCACAAGCTCGGTCGGCGCGTCCATCACGGCGATCGGGGCGAAATCAGAAGCCCTCTGCGTCAAGGCCAGGAGGAGCAGCTTGGCGTCCTTGGTCTCGCCCTCAACTCCATCGTCCACTGGAACGCTGTCTACATGCAAGAAACCGTGCGCCAACTCAGTGAGGCCGGGACGCCGCCACTGCCCGCCGATATCGCTCGACTCTCGCCGATATCCTGGCGTCACATCAATTTCCTCGGGCGCTACGATTTCTCCGTGCCCGACGCCGTCGCAAACGGCGGCCTCAGACCGCTACGTCAACCTAATTCCGAATGGGACTTTTGAAAGAAAATAATGCCCCTTACGACACTTTCCTGTTCCGCTCAGCCGCACGACCCATCATCGACGCGGCGGCGGCGGCGATGGGCGGCCTGTCGGTGCTGGTCAACAATGCCGGTATCGCGCCCATGGGCACGATCGAGGACATGCCGACCGACATTTGGGACCGGACCATGGCGATCAACGTCGACAGCGTCTTTTTCGGCAGCCGCGCCGCGCTGCGCGTGATGCGCGACCATATGCCAGGTTCGATCATCACCATTTCATCGATCGCGGGGCTGATCGCGAGCGCCAATTTCGTGGGCTATAACACATCCAAGGCAGCGGTGTGGATGCTCAGCAAATCAATCGCTCTGCACTGCGCCCGCGAAGGGCTGGATATCCGCTGCAACTCGGTCCATCCGACCTTCGTCAACACGCCCCTGCTGGATGGCATCGGGCGCGGAACGCAAGACGAACGGCTTGCCAAGCTGGCGCGACAAATCCCGATCGGCCGCGTCGCCGAACCCGACGACATCGCCTATGGCGTCCTCTATCTCGCGTCCGATGAAAGCCGGATGATGACCGGCGCTGAACTCAAGCTGGACGGCGGCATTTCGGCGATGTGAGCGGACGGCCGCAGCCGTCCGCCGGATGGTAGGCGACCGTTTTCAGCGCACCATCAGCAGACCACCATCGACCGGGAAAATCTGCCCGGTGATGAAGCGGGCGCCATCGCCTGACAGGAACAGCATCAGCGGCAACAGATCGCGATCCGCGTCGCCCAGCCTACCGTCGATCGGCATGTCCGCCGCCAGTCGCGCATCGAGCGCCGCCAGTTGGTCCGCCGACATGCTGGCCCGCGTCTGGGCGTACATGGGCGTGCTGATGGCGGGCGCGATCATGTTCAGGGTGATGCCATATCTGCCCCATTCTTTCGCCGCCGTGCGCGTCCAGGCGATCACCGCGCCTTTGGTCGCGGAATAATGCGCTTTGTTCGTCAGGCCCGAAACGCCCGCGCCCGACGCGAAATTGATGATCCGGCCGCCGGCGTCACGCAGATGACGAAATGCCGCCTGATTGGTCAGCATGGTGCCGCGCGCGTTCACCGCGAACACCCGGTCCCAATCATCGACGTCGATCGATTCGGCCGGTGCGCCCGGCGCGATGCCCGCCGCATGGATCAACGTATCGAGGCCGCCCAGATGCGCGACCGCTGCATCGAAGGTGGCATCGACCGAAGCCTTGTCCGACACATCGCACCGGGCGACGGCGGGATTGCCCGGCGCCATGCCCGCGCCATAGCCGAGGTCCAGCCCGACGACCCGCGCACCGCTTGCCACCAGTCCGGCCATCACGGCGGCGCCCATGCCGCTTGCGCTGCCGGTCACAATGATCCGGCTGCCGGCAATAGTCTGCATGTCTTTATCCCTTGAAACCGGACAAGGGCATGGCGATCGCGCGCCATGCCCTTGCTAATGCCAATGCCTGTCGCCTACCGGCCTATGCTCAGGCTGCGGCGAACATCGCCATGATCTCGCCCGATGTCACCGGGCGGCGCGCATCGCCGACGATCTGCATACTGTCGGTCTTCAGCCCACCCAGACCCTGGCGCGGGCTGACATCGACATCCTTGCCGAGTTCGCGCAGATGCCCGACGGTGCAGTTCTGTCGTCCGCCCAGCGCCTCAATGGGGTTGAAGTTCATCACCCGCATCGCGTTTTCATGCGTAACCTTGTTAATCACATCGTCGCCCAGACCCTGAATCGACAGCCACAGATGTTCCGGGCAATTGGGCCACAGCGTATCGGAATGCGGATAGTCCGCCTCGTAACAGACCATGTCGGGATTGAGATATTCCAGGCTTTTGAGGCCGAACTGATCGTCAATGAAGCAGGTTACGATATGGCGCTTGAAGACGTCCGACGGGCGTTCGCCGTTCGAAAATTCGGTGAAGGTCCATTCATGGTGATGCTCGTTGGTAAAGTCCGCCCGTTCCAGAAAATAGGGAATCCAGCCAATTCCACCTTCCGACAGCGCCATGCGCAGATCGGGAAATTCCTTCCAGAAGCTGCCGAACAGCCAGTCGGCTGCCGAATTGGCGATCGCCATCGGCATGGTCGTGATCCAGGCGTCGATCGGGGTTTCGTCCGACGCATGTTCGGCACGGCTGCCGGTGCCGATATGGCAGTTGAGCAGCATCTTGAGGTCGCAGCATTCCTTCCAGAACGGCGTCCAATAGGCATTATGGATGCTGGGCAGGCCGCCGCGCGCGGGATTGTCCGGGAAGGCGATATTGTGGACGCCATATTTCGACATGCGGCGCATTTCCGCGATGGTCAGGTCCATGTCCCACAGCGGCAGGATGATCATTGGGATCAGGCGGTTCTTGCCGATTTCGCACCATTCCAGCACATGCCAGTCATTCCAGGCCCGAATGGCGAGCAACGCCTCTTCGCGGTTGGGATTGGCAATGAAGGTGCCGCCGGCAAAGCCGGGCATGGTCGGAAAATTGAGCGAACCCAGCACACCGTTGACATTCATGTCGTCGACGCGCGCCTTGGGATCGAAACAGCCGGGACGCAATTGCTCGAACCGCGTCGGTTCCATGCCATATTCGCTGCGCGGGCGACCGACGACCGCGTTCAGGCCGATGGTGGGATAGATTTTCCCGTCCCACAGCCAGACGTCCTTGCCGTCCTTGTCTATGATCTTGGGCGCGCGGTCCTTCTTGTCCGCCGGATAGTGACGGAAAAAGGCTTCCGGGGATTCGACGGCGTGATCGTCCACGCTGACGATGATCATGTCTTCCAGTTGCATCCTCAAAACTCCTCACGCCATTCTTAAAAGCTGATGGTTCGTCATTTCTATGCCTCGGGCTGCATCTTTGCAAGCGACAATTGGCGCGCAGGATTGTCGGTTTTTGGAGAAGTGTCGCGAGCTTATCGGCAACCCAGCGTCGTGGCCAGAATATAGGCGGCCGACACCATCGGTCCATGATTGTCCGAGTCGCTGCCTCGACTATAGGTCCGCACGGTGGCCGCTATCCGCTCGATCATGGCGATCAGCGCGCCTGCGGTTGCATAGGCGTCCAGATCGTCCGGCATCCGTCGGTCCGACTGCGCCGCGGCAACCGCCTCTGAAAAGCGCTGGAGCAAAGGACGAATAGATTCCATCCGGGCTTCGATAAAGCGGGCATCGCCCTCTTCGGCCGCCAGGTTTCTGGCCTGAAACAGGCGGGCATGTTGCTGCCAGAAAGCCGCGTAGACGCGCAGCAGATCCTCGGCCCGTGCCCTGACATCTACGGCGCGCCAGTCGATTTCGGCCAGCGCCATCACCTGCGGCGTACTCTGCGGCAATTCCCTGATAGCCGCCAGCACCACGTCCTGAGCATCGGAAAAATAGATGTAGAAGGTTGCCGGCGATGTGCGCGCGCGCCGCGCGATTTCCGCCACGCGCAGGTCGCGCAAGCTTTTGTCCTCCAGCAGGGCCACAGTGGCGTCGATCAGGCGCCGCCGCGTCTTGATCCCCTTGGCGCCCATCGCCTGGCCATGTTGGTTCCGGTCACCGGGCGGATCGCCCTGCCGCGTGATTGGGGTCGCATCGATCATGACGGGATGTTCTCCCCGAAACCGACACCCCACGCAATGCGTATGGCGCGATCCGGTCGCGGCCAAGGCGCTTGCAACATAATCTATTTGTTGTATCGTAATACGGAACAATAGAAGATTTGAGTTCCGTGTCGTGGAGTCGGCAGGTGGACGGTGGAGAGAGATGAATGGTCGGCGTTCGAATGATCCTGCGAAATGGCGATGTGCACATGATGAATGCCGCATCAGGGTCGAGCCTGATGGAGGCGGCGCGCGATTCGGGCGTCGATGACATGCTGGCGCTGTGCGGCGGCTGCCTGAGTTGCGCGACCTGTCATGTCATCATCGACGATCGCTGGATCGGCATGGTCGGCCTGGCGGACGCAGATGAGAATGAGCTGCTCGACAGCAGCGATCACCGCACCGCAACGTCCCGCCTGTCCTGCCAGATTCTGCTGAACGATGCGCTCGACGGCCTGTGCGTCACGCTCGCGCCGGAAGACTGATCCCCAAAAGACACCGCCCCTTCGAGAGGACATCGGATGACTATGCTGAAGACCAGGAACGCGCTGTATATCAACGGCGAATGGATGACGACCGACCAGTTGGAAACGATCATCAACCCCGCGACCGAAGACAGTATCGGCGAAGCGCCGGTCGGCACGGCGGATCATGTCGAAGCGGCGATCGCGGCGGCCCATGACGCATTCCACAAAGGCCCCTGGCCGCGCCTGTCGCAACGCGAACGCCAGGCGAAGATGAGCGAATTTCTGGACGCCATCGAACGTCGCGCGCAGGAGATCATTGCCCTGATCGTCGCCGAAGCCGGGTCGACCCAGATGCTCGCGCAGTTCCTGCAATATGGCATACCGATGCAGCACGCCCGCGCCGCGATCGAGTTGTCGGGCCGCCCTGCGATCACCCCGCTGCCCGTCGAAACCGCCCCCAATGCGCAGGGCACGACGACGCTGGGCGCGGGTGTCATGGTGCGCGATCCGGTCGGCGTCGTGTCCGCGATAACGCCCTATAATTTCCCCTTCTTCCTTAATGTCGGCAAGGTCGTACCGGCCTTGTTGATGGGCAATACCGTCATCCTCAAGCCATCGCCCTACACCCCGTTCGAAGCGCTGATCCTGGGCGAGATCGCTGAAGAGGTCGGCCTGCCCAAGGGCGTGCTGAACATCGTCACCGGGGACATTGCGGCGGGCGAGGCGCTGACCACCGACAAGCGGATCGATCTGGTCAGCTTCACCGGGTCGGACAAGGTCGGATCGCTGATCCAAGCCCAGTCGGCACCGACGCTCAAGCGGCTGGTAATGGAACTGGGCGGCAAGTCCGCGCTGATCGTGCGCCCCGACGCGGATCTTCAGGGCGCGGCGATGAACGGGTTGATGGGCTTCACCATCCATTGCGGCCAGGGCTGCGCGTTACTGACCCGGCATCTGGTCCATGTTTCCGTCAAGGACGCCTATGTCGAAACATTGAAGGCGATGGTCGGCCATGTGAAGGTCGGCGATCCAGCCGATCCGGCCAGCACCATGGGTCCGCTGATCCGCGAGGTGGCGCGCACCCGCACGCAAAATTATGTCGACATCGCCCTGTCGCAAGGGGCCAGGCTCGTGACTGGGGGCAAGCGGCCCGCAGGCCTCGACAAGGGCTTCTTTTACGAACCGACGCTGTTCACGGATGTCGAAAATCATCACCGCATCGCGCAGGAGGAAGTGTTCGGCCCGATCGGCGTCGTCATCGGTTATGAAACGGACGACGAAGCGGTCGCGATCGCCAACGACAGCGATTTTGGCCTGTCGGGCGCGGTCTTTTCCGCCGATGTCGGCAAGGCTTATGAAATGGCGCTGCAACTGCGCACCGGCGGCGTCGCGATCAATGGCGGCGGTGGCAAGATGTCCAGCCACGCGCCGTTCGGCGGCATCAAGCGGTCGGGCTATGGCCGCGAATATGGCCATGAGGGCATCAACGAATTCACCAACATAAAGACGATCAGCTTCAAGGGAGGGTGAGCCATGCAACCGCGCGTCAACATGATTATGACTGCGGCGCAGAATGTACCTGCGCTGCGTCAATTCTATGAACAGGGGCTGGGATGGACCGCCTGGGGTCCGGCGTCCAACATGTCTGTCCTCTACAAGGTCGGGACTTCGATCCTCGTCTTCCTGAACGCCGATTATCAGGCGCAGGAAAGCGGCCTGCTAAAAGCGGACGGCGTCAAGTCGATCTGGGCGATCTTTGTCGAATCCAAAGCGGCGGTGGACCGCGATTTCCAGCAGGCGATCGACGCCGGCGCCACCGTCACCAGCCCCGTGCGCGATCGCGATATGGGCCTTTATTCCGGCTATTTCGCCCGAAGGCAATGGCTGGGAAGTCGTATGGAGCCCCCACATGCCGATCGGCGCCGATGGCGGCCTGACGCTGCCGGGCCAATGAGCGTTTTTGCAAAGGAATCCCATCATGGCTGAACTGGCCGACATCATGCTGAGCCAACCGCCCGAAGAACCTGTGCGGATCGACGTGCCAGCACCCGATCATGTGCCGCGCGACCTGATCTACGATCTGCGCGCCTATCAGGGCCAATTGCCCAATAGTTGCCCCGAACCCTATGCCCATACCGAAAGATTGCGGGCGGCGGACATCCCGCCGGTCATGTGGTCGCCCTTCCCCGCAACCTGGATCACCAGCGGCTATTGGGTGCTGACCCAATATAAGGATTGCGCGAAAGTCTATCAGGACAGCGCGACCTATGGATCGCACGGTCAGGCGGATTTTCAGAAGCTGCTGGGCGAAACCTTCAAATGCATTCCGCTGTCCTTCGACGGCGCGGAGCATATGTCCTATCGTCGCTTCCTCAATCCCTGGTTCACGGTCAAGGCGGTTGCCGAGATGGACGCCGACATCCGCGCGCTGTGCGACGAGATGATCGATACATTCCTGGCCCAGGGCAGCGGTGATTTTGCCTATGATTTCGCCCGCGTCTTTCCGGTCAAAGTGTTCTTCAACCTGATGGGCTTCCCCCATGCGGTACTCGAAGAATTTCTCGCCTGGGAATATGACATCCTCCATTCGCGCGATTTCGCCAAAATGGGCGCGGCGGTCGCAGCCGTGTTGGCGTGGCTGCGTGATTTCATCGCTCAGAAGGAATTGCAGCCTGACGACAGTCTGTCGTCCAAGATCGTCAATGGTCAGATCGACGGTCGCCCTCTCACCGCCGACGAAAAGATCGGCACCATGTTCTTCCTATGGCTGGGCGGGCTGGATACGGTCGCATCGACGCTGGGGCAGATGTTCCGTCGGCTGGCGCTCGACCATGCGCTCCAGCAGCGGCTGCGCGACAATCCCGCACTGATCCCCGGCGCGATCGAGGAATTTCTGCGTGTGCAGCCGCTGGTCTTCTCGTTTCGCCAGCTCAAGAAGGACCAGACCCTGCACGGCGTCGCGATGAAGGAAGGCGACTGGGTGCAGGCGCTGACGTCGGTGGCCAACTTCGATCCCGGTGCGTTCCAATGCCCGCGCGACTTCGATCCCGAGCGCAAGGCGAACCGGCATTTCACGCTGGCGAGCGGCGCGCACCTGTGCATGGGCGCCCATCTGGCGCGGCAGGAAATGAAGATCGCGCTGGAGCATTGGCTGGCGCGCGTACCGATGTTCAGCATTGCCGAGGGCGACAAACAGGAAGTGCTGCCGGGCTTGCTCTCAGTCTCACACCTGCAACTGACCTGGTAACCGACAAGTCGAAATAGGAGAATATATGCGTTTTGCAAACAAGGTCGCCGTCGTCACCGGCGCGGGCCAGGGTATCGGCGAAACTTACGCCAGGCGACTTGCCGCCGAAGGGGCGAAGGTCGTCATCGCCGAACTGAACGAGGAACAGGGCCAGCGCGTAGCAAGCGAGATCGGTGAGGCCGCGATCTTCGTGAAGACCGACGTGTCCGATCCAGCTTCCTGCCAGGCGCTGGCGGATGCGGCCAAGGCTGCGTTCGGCGGGGTCGACTATCTGGTCAACAACGCCGCAATCTTTGCCGGGATGCGCTACGAACCGCTGATGAGCGTCGATATCGACTATTATATGAAGTTCATGGCAGTGAACCTGCACGGCGCATTGTTCGTCACCCGCGCCATCGTCCCGCTGATCGAGGCGCGCGGCGGCGGCGCCATCGTAAACCAGTCTTCCACCGCCGCTTATCTCTCCGGGCCGGTCGGCGCCTATTATGGCATATCTAAGCTGGGCACCAACGGCCTGACCATGAGCCTGGCGGCCGAGCTTGGCCCCAAGAAAATCCGCGTGAACGGGGTCGCGCCGGGGCCGACGATGACGGGCGCCATGCAACAGGTCGATGAAAAGGTGATCGCTGGGATCGTCGGCCAGATGCCGCTGGGCCGCATCGGCGAGACTGACGAACAGGCCAACGCAGTGCTGTTCCTGCTGTCGGACGAAGCGTCCTTCATCACCGGCCAGACGCTCTGCGTCGATGGCGGCATGATCCGCAAGCCGTAAGCCGCCGCCGGGCAAAGGGGGGCGTGCCGATTGCAGCGCCCCCCGTTCGTGCGTTACGCCGGCACGAACACCGGCACGAACAGGCCTCCCTGCGCCTCGAACCGGACTTGAACCGCCATGCCGATTGTCACGTCCTGCGGGTCGCAATCCACGATATTGGTGGCGATCCGCAAATCCTCCTGCTCGTCCAGCTGGACGATGGCGATCACATAGGGCGGCTGGACTGCGGGATTATAGGCCTGATGGTTGACGGTATAGGTAAACACCGTTCCACGCCCGCTGACCGGCACGCTTTCCAGCAGCGGATCATCGTCGGCCACGGGCCAGAAGGGGTGGATGAAACGCCCCGTCTCGCGATGGCGCAGCAGATGGAGTGCGCCATCCTGCCCGCCGGTCCAGAAACTGCGATAGGTCTGCGGCAACATGCCCAGCATCCGCGGCGCCGGTTCGGCGACCTGTAACTGACTCATTGTCATTTCTCCCGTGACAAGGCCGCGACCCTAGCTCTAGGAGAGAGTTTGTCCAGTAGACGCAACGAGAAAAGGAGAGACGATAATGCCGAACAGGAAGGCCGTGATTTCCGGCATCGGTATTTCCGACATTGGCCGCAAGACCGCCAACAGCGATCTTGACCTCACGCTCCAGTCCAGCCGCATGGCGATCGCCGATGCCGGCCTCATTCCCGCCGATCTGGACGGCGTTGCGACGCTGGGCGACACGCCACGCGCATCAGCCTGCGCGGCGCTGGGCATCGACCCGCCCTATGCTGGAGAGGGCTATGATCGCGGCGGTCTGCTTTCCTATGTCATGGCGGCGGCCGAGGCGGTAGAGGCGGGGCTGGCGCGCCATGTGCTGGTCTATCGCACGGTCAAGATGATGGGCGGCAACCTGTTGGAAAACGACAAGACCGGCCTGTTCGGCGGCGGCCCTGCCGTATCGGCGGCGCAGGTGCAGATGCCCCATGGCATGGCCGACGCCCCGCAACTGATCGCCTATCATGCCTATGCCGCCACCAACTGGCTCAGCATGCATTGCCGACGCCATATGGAACTGTACGGCACGACAAAGGAGCAGCTCGGCTGGCTTGCGGTCAATAGTCGCAGCTACGCCGCGCTCAATCCCAAGGCGGTCTTTCGCGATCCCTTCACGCTCGACGATTATATGAATGCGCGGATGATCTCGACCCCGTTCGGCCTGCTCGACTGCGACATTCCGATCGACGGGTCCATCGCCATCATCGTCTCCCACCCTGACTATGCGGCGGAATGTCCCCAGCCGCCGATCCGCATCGAAGCCTTTGGCGGCAGCGCGGGCCAAGGCGCCTGGACGATGCGGCCCGATTATCCCAAAATGGCGTCGGTCGATGCAGCGGCGGAAATGTGGAGCAAGACCGCGCTGCGCCCGTCCGACATCGACATTGCCCAACTCTATGACGGTTTCACCTTCCTGACCTTCGCCTGGCTGGAAGCATTGGGCATCTGCAAGGATGGCGAGGCCGGACCCTTTGTGGAGGGGGCGAGCCGGATCGCGCTGGATGGCGCCATGCCGCTCAACACCTATGGAGGGCAACTGTCGGCAGGGCGGATGCATGGCTATTGGATATTGCACGAGGCCTGCGTGCAGCTGCGGCGGCAGGGCGGCGCGCGGCAGGTGGCCAAGCCGATGCACGTGGCGGTCGTCGCCAATGGCGGCGGGCCGATCGCAGGATGCCTGCTGCTGACCACATGAGGATGGTCGGGCGGGCGCGACGGCCCGCCCGACCATCGGTCAGACCTTGGCGGAGGCCTTCGACAGTTGCGCCTTCAGCACGCGACGCAGCAGCTTGCCGGTGTCATTATAGGGCAGTTCGGCACGAAATTCCCAACTTTCCGGCGTCTTGGTGGACCGCAATTGCGCCTTCACCCAATCGGCCAATTGCTGGACGGTCGGTGCCGGATCGTGCGGCACGATCACCGCCGCCACCCGCTCGCCCCATTGGTCGTCGGGCAGCCCCAATACCGCCACGTCGGCGACGCCGGGATGCTGGCGCAGCACATCCTCGATCTCGCCGGGCGAGATATTCTCGCCACCGCGCACGATGACATCGTCCAGTCGCCCTTCGACATAGAGATAGCCCGCGTCGTCCAGCCAGCCCGCATCATTGGTGGCGAACCAGCCATCGGCGCTCAGCACGCTCTTATGGGTATATTCGCCTGCCACTTGCTCGCCGCGCACATGGATTTCGCCGGACTCGCCCGCCGCCACGATCCGCCCTTCGGGGCAGCGTATCTCCAACTCCAGCGTGGGCAGCGGCCGTCCGACCGACCCCAGCCGCCGACGCACCACCGGATCGTCCGATCCGATCGCATCGCGATGGTCCTGCGGACCCAGCACGGCAATGGTCGAACTGGTTTCGGTCAAGCCATAGGCGTTGACATAATCGACATGGGGCATGTGCGCCAGCGCACGTTCGATCACTGGCTGCGGCATACGGCCGCCGCCATAGGACAGCGCCCGTAATTCCGGCAGATTTTCCCCGCGCGCGTCCAGCACGTCCAGAATGCGCCCCAGCATCGTCGGCACGACCATGGCGTGCGTCACCTTTTCGGCCTGCACCCGATCGACCCAGCGTTCGGGCGTGAAGGCGTCCAGATAGACCAGCCGGCGGCCATTATAGATGTTGGTCAGGATCGCCGATATGCCCGCAATATGATAGGGCGGCACGCTGACGAGCGCGGCCTCGCCATCCTGCGCGCCCATGAATTCGACGGTCGAAATGACATAGGATGTCAGATTGGCATGACGCAGCACCGCGGCCTTGGGTTCGCCGGTCGTGCCGCTGGTGAACAGCAGGACCGCGATATCCTCGTCCGCATAGTCCAGATCGACCGCGCGCCAGACACGATCGATGCACAGCGCATCGAAATCGGTGCGAGCGACGAAGGTGACGCCATCCACATCCTGCACGCGCGGTAGCATGTCGGCGTCCACCACCGCGATCGACGGCGCGGTACGGGCCAGCAACTTGCAAAGGTCCGCATCGGACAGGCGGTAGTTGATCGGCACGAAGGGCTTGCCCGCAAGGCCGCTGGCGAACAGCGCGACCGGCAGCGTCGGTCCGTTCAGGCCGATGAACACCAGCCGTGCGCCCGGTTGCGCGTTCGCCCAGGCAGCGCCGGCGCGCGCCCGCGCCAGCAATTCGCCATAATCCACACTCGCACCGCCACCCGAAAGGGCGATCCGTTCAGGAAAGCTGTCCGCGCCCATTTCGAGCAGAAGATGCGTCTGCATTGCCGCTGCTACTCCAGCTCAGTCAGAGGCCGGAAGCGCTTTGGCTTCCTTGATCGACAACGGCGTGCCATTGGCCGACAGCGATCCCTTGCCCGCCTTGCTGCCCAACACTTCGATACCGACGCCTTCGTCGAAATAGCGCTTGCCCACCGCCGTGCCGTTCGCGTGTTCGGGCGACAGCGACAATCCTTCGGGTGCCGCCCCATCCTTCGCGATCATCGGCGCGCCGCCGCATTCCAACACGACATCGCCCTTGGGCGGCCGTACCACGACGACTTCGGTATCGCATACCGCGCTCTTCCAGCGCGATCCCGGTTTCAACTGCATAAACCCTGCCTCCCAAGATGCGATCAGGCGATCGCGCCCTTGCTTTTCAATTCTTCGATACGATCCCAGTCGATGCCCATTTCCATCAGCACCAATTCGGTATGTTCGCTGGGTTCGGGCGAGCGCGTCGACTGGACGCCTGCCTTGTTGAACTGGACAGGATTGGCGACCAGCTTGATCGGCGGCCCGCCATCGGCGGATTCCACTTCAAAGATCAGGTCGTTGGCCAAAACCTGCTCGTCGGTCGCAACGTCCAGTACCGTCTGATAGGCGGCCCATTGCCCCTTCATCGTCTTCAGGCGCTCCAGCCAATATTTGAACGGATGCTGCTTGAAGGCTGCGCGTACCAGCGCCTGCGCATCGGCGGCATGGGCCATCAGTTCCACATCCGTCGTAAAGCGCGGGTCGCTCGCATGGTCGGCGATGTGCAGATGCTCGAACGTGTCCTGGATGAACGGGCCGGGTTTCAGCACGGTCAGGTTGATATGGCCGCCATCGGCCGTTTCAAACACGCCCACGAACGGATTGGTGCCCGCATCCTCGCAACCCGGCATGGCCGAACGGAAAGGCACCATGTTCAGTTCCATCGCCACATCGATGCTGCACGCCGTCGCCCAGATGCCCGACGACAGCAGCGACACATCCACCTCGGTTGCCTCGCCGGTCCGCTCGCGATGAAACAGCGCGGCCGCAATGCCACCCGCCAGGTTCATGCCGCCGATCGTGTCGCCATAGGCCGGTCCCGGCTGGAGCAGGGGTCCGCCCAATTCCGGCGGACTGACCAGCTTGGCCGATCCGCCCCGCGCCCAGAAGGCGGTCGAATCGAAGCCGCCCTTCTCCCGCTCTGGTCCCTTTTCGCCAAAGGCTGATCCACGCGCATAGATTATGTCGGGATTGGCGGCGCGGATATGGTCCAGGTCGATCTTCAGCTTCTGCCGCTGCTGGGGCAGATAATTGGTCAGGAAGACGTCGCAGCTCTTGGCCAGCTCATAAATCAACGCCTGCCCCTCCGGCGTCGATACGTCGATCCCGATCGAACGCTTACCGCGATTGGGGTGATGCATGAGCGTGCTGCGTTGCGGATTGATGGCCAGCTTTGCCAGCATCTGGATGCCCCGTTGCGCATCGCCCCGCACCGGATGCTCGATCTTGAGAACATCGGCGCCCCAGTCGGCCAGCACCGCGCCTGCGGCAGGCACATAGGTGAATTGCGCGACTTCCAGAACCCGCACGCCCTCCATCACCTTGGTCATCGCGCTTTCCTCACCGGCCTGTCAGGCATCATCCATCTCCCAATTGCGTCAAGCCCCCGTCATATGCAGGGTCAATAGCTGACAATATGTCAGTCTTTCTATCGCGCAAAGGGAAACATGTAAACCGCCGACGAAAAGTTGCGGGTCGAATGGCGGTCCGGGTCCGTATAGCTACGCTGGCGACCGCAAATCGTCGGAAAAACCGTTCGCTGCCGCCGCTCGTGCGTCCTATTCCAGCGGGGCGCAGCGGGTGGTGGCCAGGCCACCCATGGCGTCGGCCATCAACGCATTTTCGCGCGTTACGCGGGCATGGACCAACCCAACCGCGACCGCCCTGTCGATCGTCCCGGCCAGCACCGCGTCACGCAGCGCGTTGCGCCCCTGCGCCCGTGTGGTGAAGGATCGCCCCAGCGCGTGAGACAATTCGTCGCGCTCCGCCGCTTCATACCCCGCGCCATAGCGCGCATGGGCCTGCCACCATTTGACGAGTCGGGCCAAACCCTTCGCCTTGACCGAAGCCTGCTGGTCGGCGAGGCGTGGTACGATGATATCGCGCAGATCGTCGAGTGCGATGATGAAGGAGCGGTCGAGCGCACCGGGCGTGGCATCGGGCATCGCCACGTAGGGCAGGACGACGCCGCTCGCTTGCGCCAGCGCATCGGCCAGCACGCGACGATGGACCATGGAATAGACCATGTTCATGCCCAGGTTCGGCGGCGGTGGCGCATTGGGATCATCATGGTGCGCAAGGCTGGCGAAGCCGGTCTGGAACAGCAGACGCCAGTAGCGCACCCGGTCGAGATCGACCTTGTCCCCACCGGCCGCCTCATAAGCGGCAAAGGCCTCCGGCAACGGCACCAGCGGCTGGAACAGCCCGCGCAGGCACAGCATCGCCATGTCGGCCATCGGATCGCCGAAATGCACCAGTTCCCAATCGAGCAGCGCCGTCACCCGGTCACCCTCGAACATGAAATTGCCTGCTCCCCAGTCGCCATGCACCACGACCACATGATCCGGTTCAGGCGGCATGTTCGCCTCCAGCCAGTCGAGCGCCAGGTGGATCAGCGGATCGTCGCCATGCGCGCGGACATGCGCGCGGATCGTCCCGATGCGCGCCAGGATTTCGGCATGAACGCTGTGCACATCGCCCAGTCCGTCGACTGTCGCCACATCGATACCGTGCAGCGCCGCCAGTTGCGCCATCAGGTCTGCGGCGATGGCGGAGCGCAGAGCGGGATCGCGCACGGTGTGGAAATTGGCCTCACCAGCCACCTTTGCCGTCACCAGCGCCCGCATATCCGGCACCGAGGTGATGTAGGGCGCGGTCCGCACGCCTGCTTCGCGCAGCGGTCCGGACAAGGCACGCAATATACCCGCTTCGCGCAGGAACGCGGCGTCGTCGCCCGCTCCCGCTCGATCGACGTCATAATTCATATAGGCGTGGTGGACGGTTCCGTCGGGCCATTGCAACGACAGCTCCGCGCCGGAGCGGGAGGCGCCGCCACCGCCGCGCGGCACCACCTGCGTGATGACTGCGCCCGCCGCCTGCTCGACAGCATCGCCCAAACCCTGGGGCAGAAGCGCCTTGGGGTCGCTCACCGGGTAGTCCTCAACGCATTCAGCATCCGCGCGAAATGGTCGCCAACCCATACATCCTGATCCTCGCCCCAGCCGATCTTGCCGTCCATCTCCCACCGCATCAGCTGGTTGAGGCCATAGCCGCCCTCGCTCATGCGGCTGACGGACTGACCCTCCGCCTCCAGCCTGCGCCCGGTCGTATCGGTCAGATCGACCAGCATATGACTGTTCCAGCCCGCCACCGGATCGCGGAAATTGAGCATCCGCGACCCGGTCTTGTCGATTTCGCCGAACACCCCGTCCTTGAGCAACCAGCCGACATTCATCGGCGCCCAGCCCTTCGCATCGGCATCCTGCATCCGCACGAAGCCCAGGAAGCCGGTCTGGAAATCTAGGCTGTGCCCATAGATATAGTCGATCCGCCCGCGCCCCCGCTCCCGCTCGATCTGGCGCCAGAGCGGCCCGCCGGGATGTTTCACGCGCTGGCTGTCGTCGGCATGTTTCTTACGGCTGGTCTGGTACGGGCCGCCACGCGGCCCCCAGGTGCGGTCGCGCACGCCCACCCCGTCGATCGCGATCTTCTCGCCGCGCAGCGTCATCGTGCCCACGACATGGCCCAGCTGGTCATAATGGGGCGTCTGCATGAAGGGCGGCTCGCCTGGCTGGAAACGGTGCGGCGGGTGGACGCCGGTGTGGGTGAAATCGAGCGCGAAGCCGCGCTCCTTATCCTCGTAGGCCAGATGATATTGCATCCCCGGCTCCAGCATCTTGAGGCTGTAGCCGCCCTGCGGGAAAGTGATGTCGCGCAGGTCCGGCGCGTCCGGCATCGGCGCTTCCTCGACCTTCTTGTAATAAGCCAGCCGCCCCGGCTCGATCCCCTGATCGTCCCACACGAAGATGCGCCAGGTCACGGTCTTGCGATTGGGATAATAGGGCGTGTGGAGCCAGCAGGCGATCTTGCGTTCGGGGATATTGAACGACCACCAGTTGGTTTCCGTCTCGTAGGGATCGTCGGACAGTTGGTGATAACGATCATCGTCCGGCGTGAAGATCAGGTGCGGATCATCAGTCATCTCATTCTCCTTTATATCGAGGTGTGCGCTTGTCGATCAGCGCGTTCATCCCTGAGCGACAGTCGGCGGGCGCCTGATCGCGTCAGCCAAAATCCAGACCTTCCGCCAGCGTCCAATGGCCTTGCCTGGCCCGGTGCCAGCCCGATGCCGCCATCGTCCCGCCATCGACCGGCAGGGTGATGCCGGTGATATAGCTCGCCCGGTCCGAGCACAGGAATGCGACCGCATCGCCGCATTCCATGTCCACGCCTTCCCGGCCCAGGGGAATGGCGCGGTTCATCGCGTCCGCCGCTTCCGGGGTGGGCTGGAGCCAACTGGCCGGATCGACCGGACCGGCGCGATTGCCGCGATTGCCCGGCGTGACGCTGTGGTCGGGGGCGATGCAATTGACGCGGATGCCGTCGGCCGACAGTTCCAGCGCGATCGACTTGGCAAAGCTCTCCATCGCTGCCTTGCACGCGGCATAGACGGCAAAGCCGGGTGCGGCGCGCGCGCCCTCCATGCTGCTGACGCCAACGATCGCGCCGCCCTGCCCGCCGCGCCGCATGATGGGGATGACGGCATGGGTGGCGGCCAACATGCTGGTGAAATTAATGTCGATATGGCGCTGCCAGCTGCGTTGCGACTGATCGGCGAACATCCGGCGCGACACGCCGCCCGCATTGTTCACCAATATGTCGATCCGGCCGAATCGCGCATCGGCGGCGGCCACCAGCGCACGCACCTGATCGCCGTCCATCACGTCCATCGGGTAGGGCAGCGCGTCGCGCCCGGCCTCACGCACACGGGCCGCGGTTTCCTCGCAGCGTTCGGGAACGATGTCGCCGATCGCGACATGGGCGCCCGCCTGCGCCAGACGAATCCCGATCGCGCGGCCCAGCCCGCCACCGCCGCCGGTAACGACCGCCGTTTTGCCGCTCAGGTCGATAGATAAGGTCATCTCGCCTCTCCCGCCGATGCCATATTGTCGCGTCGAACGACCACCCCATGTCATCTTGACACTAGAGTGTCAAATATCACCGTAGCGGTAGATCATGGTTCCGTCTCGCCAGGTCGCCCTGACATGCGCCGATGACGGGGCGGCAAGCGCCCGATCCAGTGGCCGATCGAGCAGACAGAGGTCGGCAGGTCCGCCGACCGCGACGCGGCGCACCGGACCGCCCGGATCGTCGAGCGGCGACAGATAGCGGTCGAGCGCAGCGCGCGGCGTCAACCCCTCCAGCGCGCCGATCACAGCGCCAGAGGGCGCCCTACGGTCGATGCTCGTGGCCATGCCGATCCACGGGTCGAGCGGGCCATAGGGGGCATCGCTGCTACCGGCCACCCGGATGCCCGCATTCAGCAAGGATGCGGCCCGGTAGAGGTCTGGCCGATCCTGCGCCGCGACATCGCGCAGATAGCGGTCCCCCCGCGCGGCGATGAACCCCGCCTGGGTCACGACCCGCAGGCCTGCTTCACGGATCGCTGCAATGGCGTCGGGCGCAATCACGCTGCCATGTTCGATCCGGTCGCCATCCTGGCACCCCGCTTCGGTGAAGGCGGCCAGGGTGAAGGCCAATTCGGTCGCCGTGACGCAATGTACCGCCGCCGCACGGCCGCGATCATGGGCATCGGCGATGTTCGCCACCATAGCGTCGAAGGGTGGCAGCGCGCGCGTATCGATCAATAGCTTCACCGGCCCGACCGTGAAGGCACCGTCCGCAGGGGCCGTAAGCGGGCCGGCACTCATCAGCATCAGCCGCTGGGGCAGGGTGCCCGTTCGCACGGCTTCGGCCAGCAAGGCGGCCGATCGCGCATCATTGGAAACGCTCGCGTCGGCGAGCGCGGTGACGCCATAACGCGCCAGTTCCCGTCCCAGCGGTGCCAGGTCGGGCGGATCGGTCGCCATGCGCCCGCGCAGCCAGTCGTCGCCGCGCCAGATGCGACCCGTCGGCCGTCCCTTAGCATCGCGCTCGACGCTGGCGGGCCAGTCGCCTGCACCCAGACCGGCCAGCACGCGATCGAGCGCCGCGCCGTTCAACAGCCATAGCGCGCCCGTCTGGTCCTGCATCCGCAACGGCCGGTCGGGCACCATCACGTCCAGATCGTCGCGCGTCATCGCGTCGGCCAGCACCGCAGGACAACCCACCGCCCGAATCCAGCCTAGGCCCTCCACCGCCGCCAGCCGCGCGGCGATTGCGTCGATGTCTGCCACATCGTCGATAGCGACCGAGGCCCGCCGCGCCGCGGTGGCCAGGATGTGGAGATGATGGTCGGCCAAGCCTGGTATCAATGCCCCGCCCCGCCCCTCGACAATCGCTGCGTCCCCGCTCAGCCCCGGCCCAATCTGTACGATGCGACCACCGGCGATCCGCACATCGACGACATCGCCCTCAAGCTCGACCGATCGCAGCAGCATTGTCATGACCCCATGCGCGCAGCGCCGGCCGCGACCGACGCCATGGCTGCATCCACCAGCACGCCGCCGCCCGCCTGCATTGCTGGGATCGTTGCCAATGCCGCCGCCATGCCGGTCAGCGGATCGGCCAGCGCATCGCCCAGAAAATGCGGGGCGCCCTCGACCCAGCGGACCAAGCCGCCTGCGGCCGCCGCGTCGTCGCCAAAGGCCACCCGGCCCGCCCGTTCTCCAGTAAAGCCTTGGCCGGTGATCGCGACCCAAATGAGCCGGGGATTGGCGGTGAACAGCCTTGCAGGATCCAGCCCGAGGCTGCCGAAGGCGCGGGGTCGGGCGCTGGTGATGATGATGTCCGCATCACACGCCATGGCCCATAATCGCGCGCGCCCCGCTTCCGTCCCAAACGGCACGCGCAATTCCCTCTTGCCCTGGTTCAACCGCGCAAAGTGGCCCGGTGTCGTAACACGGGTGGGGTCGGGTCGCGCCTGATCCTCGATCCGCATCACCTGCGCGCCCATCGCCGCCAGGATCGCACCGCACAGCGGCCCCGCCCAAAGGCTCGACAGGTCGATCACCTGGGGCACCGGCGTCGTCAGGCCGCCCGCACCCATGGTGACAAGAGCAGGCGACAGACTGCCATCCTTCACCTCGCCCACTCCCGCAATCGGCAGACCCAGCAACGCGCCCATTTCGATCAGTTGCGCAACAGGCGTCACCGCCGCATGGCCGCAGGCCGCCTGCCATGGGTCATCGCGTGTTTCTGCGCCGATCCACGCAGGCACCAGTTCGACATCGCTCGGCCGCGCCAGATTGAGCGCGATCCAGCCATCAACGGCCGCCAGCATCCGGCAATGACCATTGGGCGATGCCGGCCCTGGCTGGCCCAAGGCGATGTCCCCGCTCCGGTCCAGCACCGCCTGCGGATCAAGCGATACACGTTGGCCAACAGCGGCTGTCGCCACTTCCAGCCGTTCTGCCAGCAAGACGGCCGCACGCTGCGCCGCGTTCATGCGGACATCTCTGCCAAACCCCATTGCACTGCCTCCGCCAACGCGATCCGCCGACCACTCAGCAGCATATAGTTGGCCCGATGCCGCCCGATGGCGCGCGCGAGCGAAACGGTGCCGCCCGCTCCGGGGATCAAGCCCATGCCCAGCTCCGGCAACTGGAAGAAGGCGCCGGGCCGGGCGATGCGGCGTGCGGCGGCGGCGGCGATCTCGATACCCGATCCGATGCAGGCGCCGTGCAATTCGACCCGCGCGCGCGATCCCAAGGCGTGCAGCCGCGCCGCACAGGATCGCAACGTGCGTATCGCATGGGCCTGCGCCATGTCGTGCGCGCTGCCGAATTCGGCCAGGTCGCCACCCGTGGAGAAACAGGCCCCCGCCGCGCGCAGCGTCATATCCGGCAGGCTCGGATCGTCCAGCACGGCGCACAGCGCCTCGTGCAGCGCATCCCGCATCGCCGCGCGCATCGCGTTGCGCGTGTCGGGCCGCGCCAGCGTGATCGTGACATGGTCGCCGGTGCGATCGACTCGGACCTGCTGGCCGCCGCCCTCCTCGCCAACCGCACGCACCCGCGCCCGACTGCGCCAGGCGCGAAATTCGTCACCGGCCAGAAGAGTGGAGTAGCCCAGCGACTCCATCGCCATTCCAAGGTCGAACGGCAGATGGTCGCAGGCGCGCGCAACATCGATCGCGATGCCCGCCGCCAGCGGCGCATGAGCGACGTGCGCCTCGATCCCCGCGATCCGATCGTCCAGCCGCGCCGCCGCTACGGCGACCCAGGGCGATGGCGGCGCCTTCGCGGTCGTCAGCAGCATATCGAAGGAGGCAGGGTCGAGCGGTGGACACGTCCCCGCACGGTCGATCCCCGCGACGATAGCCCGCGTGCCGCGCCTGTATCGGCGCGCCGCCCCCTCCGCATCGGTCGCTGCGCAATCGACCCACATGATCTGTCGATCACCCAGCGGGCCGAACGCTTCTGCGCCCAGATGATCGGCTAAATCAGTCTCCATGAGGCCGATCCTACGCATGGCTTGGCACGGGTGCCAGCATGATAGTATGGGGATCGACATGGCTGGACCGCCTTTGCACATTTGCATGCGGGGATCGCTTCTGCAAAGACGGGTCGAATGACAAGATCGAGCGCCCGACAGATGGCACGGACGCTTCAGGGAAGATTATGAAAACCGCGCTGGCGCAACCTAAACAGAATCTCAGCGGACAACGCATGGGCGCAAAGGGTCTGAAGACCCGTCGTCGCCTGATCGACGCGACCGTCGACCTGCTGAACAGCAATCCCATTCGCGACATAAAGGTCGTGGATATCGCTGCTCGCGCGAACACCGCTTCCGCCACCTTCTACCTCTATTTCGACAGCGTAATCGAAGTTGTCTGCGCCGCCAGCGCGGAACTGGTGCAGAGCACGCCAGCCGTCATGGCCCTGTTCGAAAGCGAATGGACAAAGGACAACAGCCTGGAAAAGGCCATCAGTTTGGTCAAATTATACATTCATTTCTGGGACGGGCACCGAGCCTTGCTGCGCACCCGCAATCTCGCGGCCGAGGAAGGCGACGAACGGTTCGTCCTGGTGCGCGAGGATTCGGTTCGCGCATTGCTCATGGCGCTTGCAGACCAGATCACCATCGCGCAGCAAGCGGGCCGAGCGCCCTCTTTTTCACCCGCCGCCGCGACGTCGGGGACGATCATGATGATGCTGGAACGGTTGGGTGCGTTGATGCATGTCCATCGTGTGCGCAGCGACATCACGATTGATGGCATGATCGCCGCCTGCGCGCAGCAAATCGCGACAAGCGTCGGCTTCCCCCCGCCCTGATCCGCGACCAACGCCGCATATCGTCGCTCGCCCCAACCTGGTTATATAGGTTGAACGCAACCTTTACCCGGCGCAAGACTGTTCGGACAATCGACAGGATCGGGGAAAGGATCGACCATGGCACAGGATGACGGCCGCGCCCGCGCAGGCAGGATGCTGCACACAATCCATGCCGCGCGCGATGACGGCCCGCTGCGCCGCGCCTATCTGATGGCCTTTGGCGGCATGGCCTTCGCCGAAAGCTATCATGCGGGCGAGGATCGCGACATGGCGCTGATTTATGTCGCCGATCATATGGTGGAACCGATGGCGCCCCGCCGTCCCGATGCGACCGATATGATGTTTGCTCGCTATGTCGCGAAATATGGGCCGGGCTGGCATTCTATATCGGTCCAAGTCGATGACGCAGCACAGGCATCGGCGCGGGTGCGGGCCAAAGGCGCGCAACTGACCACCGACTATCCCGGCTTCTTCTTCGTCCACCCGCGCACTACCGGCGGCATCCTATTCGAAGTCACTGACTATCGCATGACAAACGATCCGAAGGACGAACCGAGTTGGAACCCGCACTGGGCTGCGGCACGCCAGCACCAGCCCCGCCGCCTGGCGCGGATCGTGTGCGCGGTGCGCGATCTGTCGCCGACCATCGCCTTCTTCACCCAGGCGTTCGACGGGGCATTACTGGAGCAGGGCCATTGCACCTTTCCGCAACCGGCGCGCTTTGCCCGCATCCGTCTGAGCGACGGAGAATTGCTCATCCTGCAACCCGATAATCAGGATGCGGGACCGCTGGCCGATTTCCTGTCCGTACCCTGTTCGGGCGTGTACGCGCTGGCGTGGGAAGTCGGATCGCTGGACGCGGCCTGCACCTGGATGGCCGACAACGGCCTGACGGTAAACCGCCATCCGGCCATGGCCGAAGTCATGCTGGAAGGCGCGCGGCACTGGCTGGCGGAAGCCTAAGCCGCCTTCTTGCTCCACAGCGCGTCAAATACCGAGATGGCGGCCGCATCCGCGCCGCCCAGTTCGGCCTGAAGCGCGCGCAGGCGGTAGGTGAAGAAATGCAGCTTATGTTCGGCCGTCACGCCCATGCCGCCATTAAACTGGTGCAGGTCGAAGGCGAGCTTGCCGACATGATCCTGCGCATAGGTCGCCGCGATGTCCGCCGCAATCGCCTCACCCGACCAGGCCGCATGCAACGCCAGCATCCGCATGGCGCAGGCGATCTGGTGGCATTGGGCCAGGCGATGTTGCACCGCCTGAAACGATCCGACCGGGCGACCGAACACCATCCGGTCCTTCACATGGCGCACCGTCACCGCGACCGCCGCCTGCGCCGCGCCTGCACATTCGACCGCGATGGCGACGCGATGCCATAGACGCAACCGCGCTGCGTCCCCCACTGGCCGGGCGGACGCCATATCCGGCGCAGCAGCGAAACGGCCATATGGATAAGCGAGGATCGATTCGACCGGCGCCGCCGCAACGCCCGAAAGATCGATCAGCACCGCCTGTCCATCCCGATCCGCCAGCCCGTGACGCGCCACCGGCAACAGGCGCTGCGCCTTGGCGAGATCGCCCGACAGCAGCGCCACCGGCCCGTCCAGCACCTCGCCCAGCAAGGCGGGCGCCACGAGCACCGACGCGCCCACGCTCGTCACCACCGGCAATTGCGATATTTCCAGCACCACCAGCGCCGCTTCCAGCATCCCCATGTCGATCCCGGCGCGCAGGAAGCCGCCTGCCGCCAGCGCATCCTGAAGATCGGCGGCGAAATGGCTATAGTCGCGCTCATGCCCCGGCGGCATGTCGCGCCATGGCGCGCTCAGCGTGCGGACGGCATCGACCAGCATCTGCTGGTCCCCGTTCAGTTCCATCTCCATCGCCTATCCTTTGGGCAGGTCGAGCGCGCCGCGCGCGATCAGGTTGAGTTGCAGTTCATAGGTGCCCGCCGCGATGGTCGCGGCGATGTTGCCCCGGTGGAATTCGCGCAATATCGCGTCCCCGCCGGTCAATATGTCCGGCAGATAGTCCATCAGGAAATGGGTGAGGTCGGTACACGCCTCCGACGCGGTGATGCGGCTGATATTGCCGTTGACGCTAGGCGGCGCCTGCCGCGCGCGTTCGTCCACCACGACATAGGTCAACAGCCGCGCCGCCTCGAACTTCGCATGGATGCGCCCGACCCGCGCCTTGATGATGGGATCGTCGCCGCGCCCCTCCGCCATCAGTTGCTCGACTGCGCGGTCGAGCAGTTTCTTGCCGACATGATAGCGCGGAATCCCGACCCGCTCGAAACTGAGCGCATAGGTGATGATGTCCCACGCTTTGCCCTCCTCCCCCACGCGCGCGCTGTCGGGGACAAAGACGTCCGTGAAGAACATCTCGTTGAGATGCCCGTCGCTCACCAGCCCCGGAAAGGGCTTCACCTCTATCCCTGTTGAATCCATCGGCACCAGGAAGATGGAGATCGCCTTGCGCTCGGCTCCCGTGCGCGCCAGCAGGAAGCAGAAATCGGCTTCGCGCGCATAGCTGGTCCAGATTTTCTGGCCGTTGACGACATAGCCGCCATCCACCTTTTGCGCGCGGGTCTGGAGCGCGGCGAGATCGGTGCCCGCACCGGGTTCCGAATAGCCCTGGCACCAGATCACCTCGCCTCGCGCGATCCGGCCCAGATGATCCGCCTGTTGCCGGGGCGTGCCATATCGCATGAGCGTCGGGCCAAGCCAGTTGACGTTCATATATTGGGGACCGCGCGGCTCCCCGCGCCATTTCATCTCCTCGGCCAGGATGAACTGCTCCCACGGGTCCGCGCTCTCCCCGCCCCATTGTTCGGGCCAGTGGCGCACCAGCAGGCCGCGTTCGGCCAGTTGCGGGCAGAATGTCCGGCTGAACGCGATCTGATCCGTCGAACCATAGCCCTGCGGCGCATAATGAGTGTCCCAATCGGCCGGGAGCAAATCGTCCAGCGCACAGCGCACCCGTTCGCGATAGGCGCGCTGATCGTGGGTCCAGGCGAACTCCATGGCCATACTCTCCTTTATTGATGCCGATTCCGGGGCGGCCTGCACGCATACAACATTGACAGGGTTTCTATGTCAATGTCAGATAGTTTCCAATTAGTGGGAGAGAGGCAATGTTCGACCTGAAGGGTAAAACCGTGGTGGTGACGGGCGGCGGCCGCGGCATCGGCCGTGGCATCGCCCGCGCCATGGCAATGGCGGGAGCGGATCTCGTCATCAGCGGCCGCAGCCCCGGCCCGCTGGAGGAAACGGCTGCCGAATTACGAGCGCTGGGTGTCCATGTCGTTGTCGCGCCCGGTAACATCATGAGCCACGACGGCATCGCCGAACTGGTCGCTACCGCACTGGTGCTCAAGGGTCGCGGGCGCGTTGATTGCTGGGTCAACAATGCCGGCAGCGCCGCGCCCGGCGACGTTGGCCCGTTGATCGACATGGACGAAGGACAATGGGACCGCGTCGTCGACCTCAACCTCAAATGGACCTTCTTTGCAGCGCAGGCCGCGGCGCGGGCGATGCGCGATACCGGCGGGTCGATCATCAACATCTCATCGCGCTCAGGCTCGCAACCCTGCCCGATGACCGGCAATTATGGCGCGGCCAAAGCAGGCGTGGAAAGCCTGACCGCGACGATGGCGGTCGAATGGGGTCACCTCAATATCCGCGTCAATGCCATTGCGCCCGGCGTCGTTCTGACCGAAAGCTCTTCGGCGATGACCAGTGAGAGCCGCCGCCGCCGCCAGATCGAAACCGTGCCTTTGCTGCGGCTGGGCGCGGTGGACGATGTCGGCCCGCTCGCGGTCTATTTCGCCGCCGATGAAAGCAGCTGGACGTCGGGCACGGTCGTGCAGGTGACCGGCGGCAGCCGTATTCCGGTCGGCGCGCTGTCCTATCTGCACAAGCGCAGCCAGGAAGCCTTCGCCCGACAGGGGAGTCCCGGCACGCCATGAGCGACGCCGCCCCACCCCGTCAGCGCGCATCCGACGCGATTGCCGATCAACTGCGCCGCGAAATTGCAGCCGGCGTCTTTGCCGACGGGCTGCTCGATCCCACGCCACGGCTGATGCAACGCTTCGGCGTATCGCGTCCCACCCTGCGCGAGGCGTTTCGTATGCTCGAAAGCGAGCGGCTGATCGAAGTGCGCCATGGCAGCCGCGCGGGCGTGCGCGTGCGCCAGCCCAGCGGTGAGGGCGCGGCGCGTGTGACCGGCCAGACGCTGCAAGCTGCGGGGACGACCATAGAACAATTATATGAGGCGCGGCTCGCCTTCGAACCCTTTGCCGCGCGGCTGGTCGCGCAACGCCGCGATCGCCGCGACATCGGTCGCCTGCGCGTCGCCCATGCCGATCTCAACGTGCTGCTCGACGCGAAGCAATGGCCCGCTCTTGGCGCGGCGATGGCGCGGTTTCATCATTTGCTGGTCGAATTGACCGGCAATCAGTTGCTGACCCTGACCGCCGATACCATCGCCACCCTGCTCGAACGGCACCAGCGCAATCGCAATGCCACCCTGGAAGAGCCTGTCGAACCCGATGCGGCCTGGCTGTCCTTTCGCGGCCTGGGCGTCCGGTCTGTCGCGCGGCTGATCACACTGGTCGAGGCTGGCGAAGCTGATGCCGCTGAAACCCATTGGCGGCTCCATGTCGAAGGCGCCAATGATTATTGGCTCAAGGACGCGGATCGCTACGCCGTCATCGACGTCATCGGCGCCCGCTGACCATTCCCGACATCAGGAGAAAAATCCCATGTTCGAAACGATCCGCTACGACGTGGCCGACGGCATCGCCACCATCACCCTTAGCCGGCCCGATCGTCTCAACGCCTTTAATGCCACCATGGCGCAGGAATTGATCGCCGCTTTCGACCGCAGCGATGCCGACGATATGGTGCGGGTCGTGATCGTCACGGGCGAAGGCCGTGGTTTCTGCGCCGGCGCGGACCTGGAAGCGGGTGCGGACACTTTCAACTATGCCGTGCGTGAAGGCGGTCCCGTAGGCGCTGACGGTAGCATCGATTGGTCCCACACTGATGTGCGCGACACTGGCGGACTGGTCAGCCTGCGCATCTTCAACAGCCTTAAACCCGTGATCGCGGCGATCAACGGCCCGGCGGTCGGCGTAGGCATCACCATGACCCTGCCGATGGACATTCGCATCGCCGCAGAAGGCGCGAAGATCGGCTTCGTCTTCGCCCGGCGCGGCATCGTACCCGAAGCGGCGTCAAGCTGGTTCCTGCCACGCCTTGTCGGCATCAGCAGGGCGATGGAATGGTGCGCCACCGGCCGGGTCATGCTGGCGGACGAGGCGCAGGCAGGCGGCCTGTTGCGCTCCGTTCACGCGCCCGATACGCTGCTCGACGTCGCACGCGGTATCGCGCGGGAAATCGCTGACAACACCGCCCCCGTTTCGGTATCGCTCACCCGGCAGATGCTTTGGCGCGGTCTGGGTTTCAGTCATCCAATGGAGGCGCACCGCATCGACAGCCGCGCCGTCTATGCGCGCGGGCGCAGCGCGGACGCCGGAGAAGGCGTCACCAGCTTTTTAGAAAAGCGCGCGCCGCTCTATCCCGACAAGGTCAGTCAATACATGCCGGGCTTTTATCCCTGGTGGGAGGAACCGAACTGGCAATGATGTGAGCGCCGCGGCGCACGCGCCGCTCAGGATATATTCTGAATACCCTGCAAGATGATTTCGACGATCGTCGTGACGAATGAATCGGAATTTGCCAGCATATTGTCCCGTAGCTTTTCCGGGGTCGAGACGATGTGATTGATTATTCCCCCGATGAGCATGTCCAGGATCAGTCCGGGCTTAGCCTTGCCCGGCAATTCGCCGCGATCTAGCGCACGCCTGACGATGCGCCTTCCCTGCAGGACCATCATTTCGCGATAGGGGGCGGCGAAAGCATGAACTTCGGGAAAGCGCCGTGCATCGGATCGCAATTGTAGCGCGACCTCGCCATAAGTTCCGGCGAACACCTCGAACGTCCGCTTGGCCAGTGCAAGCAGATCGTCGCGGATATTGCCGGTATCTATCGTGATAATCCAGTCGAACCTTTGCCTTAACGTCGCGTCCAGCAAGGATTCGCGCGATTTCCAGCGTCGATAGAGCGCGTCCTTGCTGACATTGGCGCCCCGTGCGACCCCGTCCAGGTTGAACCCCTGCCACCCGACCTGCCCGTAAAGGCGCAGCGCCGCTTCCATGATCTTTATCTCGATCGCCGGGTTCCTAGGCCTCCCGCGACCAGTACGTTCAGCGCCGCCATGAACATCAAAGGTCACTTGAACAAACACCTCGAATCATATACCGACGACATCCGTCTGGTAATTACAGAAATCTGAAATAACAGGAGAGCGGCGGCATGACCATGATTAGTCCCGATGAACGGGCGGCTATGCGCGAAGGCTTTGGGCGACTGCTCGCCGAGAAGTGCGCCGAGGCTGATATTCGTCGCGTGATGGCCACGCAAAGCGGCAACGACCCTGCCCTGTGGACCGCCATGGCGGACATGGGGATCACCGCGCTGATGGTATCTGACGATCATGACGGCATCGGCGCGGGTCCGGTGGAAATAGAGGAGATCATGGAAGAAGCGGGCGCCGCGTTGCTGGCTGGTCCCCTTCTGTCCAGCGCGTTCGTCGCGGCGAGCCTGATCGGCCTTTCGCACGATGCCGATGCCAAGGCGCGGCTGTTGCCCGCAATCGCATCGGGCGAAAAGATCGCTACGGTGGCCTTCACCGGCGACAGCGGAAGCTGGGACGTGGCGGGCGTGACGGTGACGGCGCAACCGCAGGGCAATCAATGGATATTGAGCGGCGCGGCGTCCTTTGTTCTGTCGGCCAATCTCGCCGACATCCTGCTCGTATTCGCGCAGACCCCCGACGGGCTTGGCTGTTTCGAGGTCGATCCCGCCCATGTGCAGATCGAACCGCTGCAAAGCTGGGATCCATCCTTGCGCCTGTCGAAGATTTTGTTCGACGAGGCACAAGCGGTGCATATTGCAGGCGTAAACGACGTCACGTTCGAACAGACGCTCGACATCGCGCGGGTTGCGCTGGCTGGCGAACAGGCCGGAGCGTGCCGGAAGATATTCGACATCACGGTCGATTATCTCAAGACGCGCGTGCAGTTCGGCAGGCCGATCGGCGGCTTTCAGGCGATCAAACACATGGCGGCTGACCTGTTGATCGAAGTGGAGTCCGCAACATCTGCCGCGCGGGCTGCCGCGCGAGCGCTCGACGCCGATGCGCCGGACAAGAATGTGCTGATAAATTTGGCCGCCTTCGCCTGTGCCGACGCCTTTTCGCAGGTCGCGGCGACCGCGATCCAGATGCACGGTGGGATCGCCTTCACCTGGGAACATCCCGCCCATCTTTACCTGCGCCGGGCACGGGCCGACGCGCAACTGTTCGGTCAATCGGATGTGTACCGCGAACGCTTCGTCGCGGCGATGGAGAAAGCAGCATGAATAGTGATGCAATGACCATAGGAGATGAAGTCCGCGCCTGGCTCGCCGACCATTGGGATGCCGAAAGCCGACGCGCCAAGGCTGGCGGCTCGCTTGCGGAATGGATGGATCAAGTGATGGAGGCCGGATGGGCCGTGCCCAGCTGGCCGACCCAATGGTGGGGTCGCGGGTTGGACAAGAAGTCCGTCAGCACCATCGTCAACGAATTCCGCAAGGTGGGAGCGCCCGGCGCCGGTCAGGACCGGACCAATATCACCGCAAACAGCGTGATGCAGTTCGGCAGCGACACGCTCAAGCGCAAGATCATTCCCGAATTTCTGACGGGCCGGGCGCATCAGTGCCTGCTCTATTCGGAGCCGGGCGCGGGCTCCGATCTGGCGGCGGTGCGAACGCGGGCCGATTTGCAGGGCGATCATTATGTCGTCACCGGGCAAAAGGTCTGGACGTCGGGCGCGCAGAATGCGGACTATGGACTGTTGATCGCACGCACGGACTGGGACGTGCCCAAGCATGAGGGACTGAGCTTCTTCATCATCGAAATGCGCCAGCCCGGCATCGAAATCCGCCCGATCAACCAGATCACAGGCGACAGCCATTTCAACGAAGTGTTCCTGGACGGGGCAATCGTACCAGCCGAAAATCGCGTCGGCGACGAAGGCCAGGGGTGGAAGGTGATGCAGACCGCGCTGGCCGTTGAACGGCTGGTGATGGGCGATGGCGCCGGCGAGCGTCGCCAGGGATCGTCCAAGAATAATGTCGTCAGCCTGATCGATATTGCCCGCGAGACTGGCAAGATCGACGATCCGGTCGCGCGTCAGGACATCGCGCAGGCCATGGCCTATCGCCAGCTCAATGCGCTTAACATGCTGCGCGCCAAGCAGGACATGGCACAGGGCACGGCGTCGCCCATCATGTCGCTGGGCAAGCTGGCGATGAGCCGCATCCTGCACGAGGATGCTCGCGTGATGACCAAACTGCTGGGCGCGGAGTCGATGCTGGACGGCGCGGAACATGAGCGGGCGGCGGACATCAATTATCGTACCGCCAATGCCTATATGACATCCATCGGCGGCGGCACCGATCAAATCCAGCGCAACATCATCGGCGAACGTGTCCTTGGCCTGCCGCGCGAAACGGAGGCCGACCGTAACTTGCCCTTCCGCGAATCCCGTGCCGTCACTGGCTGATCGGGTCGTTACGCCTGCAAGAACCAACCAATATTTTCGGGGTGCATGATATGGAAATCCAAGCCGCCGTTGCCCATGGCAACGGCCAACCTCTGATGATCGAGGCGATAGACCTGGACGAGCCGCAGGCGAACGAAATTCTGGTTCGGATCGTCGCGACCGGCATTTGCGGAACGGATCTTGGCATATTGAGCCACGCGCCGCTGCCCTGGCCCGCAGTGCTGGGCCATGAAGGGGCAGGCATCGTCGAGCATGTGGGCAGCGCCGTCACGGGCATCGCGCCCGGCGATCATGTCGTACTGACGACGACGTCTTGCGGACGCTGCGCAACCTGTCAACAGGGGCAGCCTTCCTTCTGTATGCGTTTTCGCGCCGTCAATATGTCCGGCGGGCGGCGGGCGGACGGCAGTTGCACCCATCATCAGCATGGCAAACCGGCCTTTGGCGGTTTCCTTGGCCAATCTTCCTTCGCGGCCTATGTCCTCGCGACAGAGCGCAACGCGATCAAGATCGACAAGGATCTGCCGCTCGACGTAATGGCCCCCTTCGGTTGCGGCATCCAGACCGGCGCGGCGGCGGTTCTCAACACGCTCAAGGTGCAGGCGGGCAAAAGCCTGGTGGTATTTGGTGCAGGCGCGGTCGGCCTTTCGGCCCTGATGGCGGCCAAGATCGCCGGTTGCGGGCCACTCATCGTTGTCGATACCAAGGCGGATCGTCTCGCGCTGGCCATGGAACTGGGCGCGACGCGCACGATCAATCCGCTGGAAGAAGATGCCGTGGCGCTGCTCCAGGCCGATGGTGGCGTGGATTATGCCGTCGAGGCGACAGGCATCGCGTCGGTCATGGAAAATGCGGTCAACGCGCTCGGCGTCAACGGGGTTGCCGTACTGGTCGGCGTCGCGCCGGGGCAGAAGGTCGCGATCGATCCGACCGCTCTCCAGAGTCGCGGCCTGACCGTCATGGGAACAATCATGGCCGGGCGCGACGGTGTACCGGCTCTGTTCGTACGCAAACTCATCGACTTCTGGAAAGAGGGCAAGCTGCCGGTCGAAAAACTGATCCGCTACTATGAATTTTCCGAAATCAACGAAGCGATCGCGGCCGCCAAGGACGGATCGGCGGTCAAGCCGATCCTGCGCCTGCCGATGAATGGAGAAACCGTATGAGCGTCGTCGATTTCGATCAACAGGCGATCGAGCGCGTCTTTGCGGCGCAGCGCGCCAATCGCGTCGCCCTCAAACGGCGTTCGGCCGATGAACGGATCGAACGGCTGACGGCGTTGCGCGCGGCGATCGTCGCGCGCACCGACGCGATCGATCAAGCGCTCAATCTCGACCTGCGCAAGCCCCTTGCAGGCGCGCGTAATGGCGAAATCGGCGCGGTTTTGGCGGAAATCGACATGGCTCGCGCCGAGTTGGCCGGCTGGATGGCGCCGCAGAGGATAGAGCCATCGCCGCATTTCGCGGGCAACGACACCTTTATCCAATATGAGCCACGCGGCGTCGTTCTGCTGCTGGGACCATGGAATTTTCCCTTCTCGCTGGTTTTCGCGCCGCTCGTCCCGATTATCGCAGCGGGTAACGCGTGCATCGTCAAGCCCAACGAAATGCAGCCGCATACCTCCGCGCTCACTGCGCAGATCATCGCGGACGTGTTTCCCGAAAATGAAGTGGCCTGTTTCGAAGGCGGCGTACCGCTGGCCGAAGCGCTCCAGGATTTGCCGTTCGACCATGTCTTCTTCACCGGTAGCCCGGCCATCGGCAAACGGGTGATGGCGGCGGCGGCCAAGCATCTGACGAGCGTGACACTGGAACTGGGTGGAAAATGTCCCGCCATCCTTGACGCCGATTATCCGCTGATCGATGCGGCTGGCAAGATCGTCGCCGCCCGCTTCAACAATGCTGGGCAGCTCTGCCTGTCGGTCGACCATGTCTGGGTGCCAAGGGCGCGGCGCGACGAACTGGTCGCTATGCTCGGTGCCGTCGTCGACAAAATGTTCTATGTAGACGGCACGCTCCAGAAGGACCGCTTGGCCCGCATCGTCGACGCACGCAATTTCGCGCGGGTGCAGGGTCATGTCGATGAAGCCGTCGCACATGGCGCCACGGTCGCCAAGGGCGGCGCTTCCCAGGTGGACGACCTTACTATCGAGCCGACGATCATCATCGATCCGCCGCTCGATGGCGGCCTGATGCAGAATGAGATTTTCGGGCCTGTTCTGCCGGTCATCGCCTATGACGATGTGGACGAAATCGTCGATCAGGTGGACCGGACGGGCAAGCCTCTGGCCATGTATCTGTTCAGCCATGACGAAGGCTTTGTCGATGACATACTCGATCGAACATCCTCCGGCGGCGTGACGGTCAATCATGTGCTGATGCACTATGCCGAACATAGGCTGCCCTTTGGCGGCGTGAACGGCAGCGGCATGGGCCGTTACAAGGGCATTTACGGCTTTCACGAACTGTCCAACGCACGATCGATATTCGTCCAGAAAAAATAAGCTGCGGGGAGCAGGATGACATGACGGAAGCTGATATGGCCTTGGGCGGATTGATGGCTGGCGACAGGCCATTGGCAGGGGTCCGCATCATCGACCTTGTGTCGGGAGCCATGGGGGCAATCGCCCGCGCCTATGTAGAGCTTGGCGCGGATGTGGTGCGGATCGAGCCTGCGGCTGGCGCGGATGATCGTCGCAGCGGCACGTGCGTGAATGGCATAAGCATAGATTTCGTCACGACGAATCTTGGCAAGCGGTCCGCCACACCCGATCGCTTCGGTGCGTTGGTGGCGGACGCCGACATCGTGATCGCGCCGCGCGGTGCGATCGACGTCGATGCGCTGATGGCGGCCCATCCCTCGCTGGTCATAGTTTCCGTGTCCGATTTTGGCGACACGCCCCATTTCCGCGAATGGATCGGCTCCGGTCCGGTCTTCCATGCGCTTTCCGGCGAATTGTCGCGATCGGGCATTCCGGGTCGCCCGCCCTTGCTGCCGCCTGGCGATCTGGCGATCGCCTGTGCTGCGGTGCAGGCCGCCTATGTCAGCCTGGTCGCCTATTGGCAGGCACTGATGACCGGGCGCGGCGATCATCTGGATTTTTCCATGCTGGATGGCACTACCCAGGCGCTCGATCCGGGCTATGGTATCGCTGGCAGCGCAACGGCAGGCGTGCCCGCCAGCAAATTGCCGCGCGGCCGCCCCGAAGCGCGCTTCATGTATCCGATCCTGCCTTGCGCGGATGGCTTTGTGCGCATTTGTGTGCTGGCCCCGCGCCAATGGCGAGGCATGTTCGAATGGATGGGACAGCCCGAAGAATTTGCCGATCCCGCGTTCGACAAACTGCAAAACCGCTTTGCCTCGAAAAGCTTGTTGCCCGCCATTGCGCGCTTTTTCGCGGGGAAAAGCCGTCGCCAGGTCGAAGAGGAAGCGGAGCGCTTCGGCGTACCTGCCGCCGCCGTGCTGGACTTGGACGAGGCGCTGGTGACCGATCAGATCATGGCGCGGCGCGCCTTCGTGCCCACCACGATTGCCCCCGGAATCATAGCACCCGTCCCCGATGGCGTCATTGAAATCGACGGGGTGCGTATGGGCGTCGCCGGACCTGCGCCCGCGCTGCCCCAACCCGACGTTCAGTGGCATCCGCGCACAGCCGTGTCGCCCAACACAAGCGCTGGCGACCGCCCCTTTAGCGGTTTGAGGGTGCTGGATTTCGGCGTGATCGTCGTGGGGGCAGAGGGGGGACGACTGCTCGCCGACCAAGGCGCCGACGTTATCAAGGTCGAAAGCTCCGCCTTTCCCGACGGCAGCCGCCAGAGCCGCGTTCCCGGCCCGATCGCGCCCACCTTCGCCACGGGGCATCGCAATAAACGCAGCCTCGGCCTCGACATGAAAGGCCCGCGTGGCAAGGCGTTGTTGCTCGACCTCATCCGCCAAAGTGATGTCATATTGTCCAATTTCAAAGGCGGTACACTCGAATCGCTGGGCCTGGATTACCAATCGCTCAAGGCCATCAATCCGGGCATCATCGTGGCGGATAGTTCCGCGTTCGGGCCTACCGGTCCCTGGTCGCGCCGCATGGGCTATGGTCCGCTGGTCCGGGCATCGGCAGGATTGACGATGGAATGGCGCTATCCTGGCGAAGCCGACAGCTTTTCCGATGCCATCACCGTCTATCCCGATCATGTCGCAGGCCGGATCGGCGTGATCGGCGTAATCGCCCTTCTGATCCGGCGTCTGCGCACCGGACGCGGCGGGCAGGTGAGCGTCAGCCAGGCAGAAGTGATGCTGAGCCACATGGCATCCAAAGTCGCGGCCGAGGCCGTCCAACGTGCCGGTTTCGCGATAGACAATGACGCGCCGACATCGACAGTCTATCCCTGTGCAGGCGACGATGAATGGTGCGTGGTGACGATCCGCAATGCGGCGGATGAGGCGACCGTTGCGCAGGTGACGGGCGGATTGCCGCTGACGGACTGGCTGGCGACGCGGACGCCGCATGATGCGATGAAGGTGTTACAAGCCGCCGCCATTCCCGCCGGCGCCATGTTGCGCGTGTCGGAGTTGCCGACATTCGGCTATTACAGCGAACGCCGCTTCTTTCGCACTGCCGTCCACCCCCATCTGGACGAACCGTTCACGGTGGAGGACGCGCCCGTCGTGGCGGACCGCCTGCGCAACCCGCCCGACCGGCCCGCCCCTCTGCTGGGCGAGCACACCGCAGAGGTGGTGCGCGAAAAGCTGGGACTTGCCGACGCAGACATCAGCGACCTTTTGGAAGCGGGAATATTGGAGCAGTTCGTGCTGCCACAGGAGAAGATGATATGAGCCAGACCTTGTCCGAAGACGCCGTCATCGTCGAACGACGCGGCCATATCATGCTCATCACGCTCAATCGGCCAGAGGCGCGCAACGCGGTCAACCATGCCCTGTGGGTCGGTGTCGGCAGCGCGTTGGCGGACGCGGAGCGCGATGTCGATGTCCGCGCGGTCGTCATTACCGGCGCGGGGGACCAGAGTTTTTGTGCAGGTGCGGACCTGAAAGCCCTATCGCGCGGAGAGCGGATTGCGCCGGAAGACCCGGAACAACTGGGCTGGGGCTTTGCCGGCATTGTGAGCCACCCCATTTCCAAGCCGATGATCGCGGCGGTCAACGGCACCGCGCTGGGCGGCGGCACCGAAATCGCCCTGGCTTGCGACCTGGTCGTGGCGACCGATAGCGCCAGCTTTGGCCTCCCTGAAGTGAAGCGCGGGATATTGGCCGGTGCGGGCGGCGCCTTCCGCCTGGTTCAGCAATTGCCGCACAAGATCGCGATGGAAATGCTGTTGACCGGCGACCCCATCGACGCAGCGCGCGCAATGGCGCTCGGCCTGGTGAACGCCGTGGTGCCGCGAGCGGACCTGATCGACGCCGCGCTTGCGCTGGCAGAGCGGATCGCGGTCAATGCACCGCTGTCCGTACAGGCCAGCAAGCGGATCGCGCTGGGGATAAAGGACGGCGCGATTGCCAGCGACGAAGCTCATTGGGCGGCCAATCGGCGCGAAAGCGCTTTGGTTATGCGCTCAGAGGATGCGCGTGAAGGACCGCGCGCCTTCGCCGAAAAACGGATGCCAAGCTGGAAGGGTCGTTGAAATGACAGGCATGGCTCATGATCCTGAGTTGATCCCGGTAATTGTCGGCGTCGGCCAGATCAACGATCGCCCGGTCGACCCGCAAGCGGGGCTGGATTCCTTCGGCCTCATGGCGGCGGCGCTGCGCGCTGCGGATGCAGATGCGGGCGGCGGATGGTTGACGGATATCGATTCACTGGCGGTGGTGGATCAGATTTCCTTCCGCAAACTCAACCCGATCGCCCCGTCGCTGGCCGAGGCGCTTGGCGCATCGCCAGGGCATGTCGAGCAGACCCCGATGGCAAGCGGCGACAGTCCTATTTTGCTGTTGAACGAAGCGGCAAACAGGATCGGCGCGGGCGAGATCAAGATCGCCGCCATCGTCGGCGGCGAAGCGTTACGCACAGCCGCCCAGCGCGCCGCGCAGGAACAGGGCACAGCCGTTTCCGCGCAAAATGCCTCCCGCGCGGCATCCACCCGCAAGGCACCCAATTTCCGCCAGCGCTACGGCCTGACCGCGCCGGTCGATGTCTATCCGCTCTACGAAAATGCCGGTCGTGCCGCCTATGGACAAAGCCTCGCCGAAGGGCAGCGGGAGTCCGCTGAGATATGGTCCCGCTTTTCCGAAGTCGCCGACGGTAATGAAGGCGCGTGGATACACAAACCCGCATCGGTCGACACGATCGAAACACCGACTGCGGACAATCGGCCGATAGCCTTTCCTTACACGAAGCTGATGGTAGCCAATTCCTCGGTCAATCAGGGCGCGGGCTTCATCGTCACCAGCCTTGGCGAAGCGCGTCGACGCGGCGTGGCCGAGGATCGGATCATTTATGTCGGCAATGGCGCGGCAGCGCATGAATGCGACGATCCGCTTGGCCGTGATCGCTACGACCGATCGCCCAGCATGGACGTGTCGATCCTGCGCACGCTGGACCTGAATGATGTCACGGTCGCTGACATCGATCTTGTGGAACTCTATAGCTGCTTTCCCTGCGTGCCGAAAATGGCGCGCCGGACGTTGGACTGGCCGATCGAAAAACCCGCGACGGTGTTCGGCGGCCTGACGTTCGGGGGCGGTCCCATTGGCAATTATATGAGCCACGCCGTCGTCAGCATGGTGCAACGACTGCGCGGAGGCCCGCGTCTGGGCCTGCTATTCGCCAATGGAGGGTTTGCGACCCATAACCATACCATAATATTGGGCAGCGAGCCCATTGTGGCGGCGCAATTTCCGCGTCCATTCGACTATCAGGCGGAGGCCGACGCGCATCGTGGCGATGCGCCCCCAACGATCGAAACCTATACCGGCCCGGCAGCGATCGAAACCTATACCGTGCTGTATGAGCGGGGTGGCACCGTGAAACACGGCGTGATCGTCGCGCGGACAACGGACGGTGCCCGCACTCTCGCCAAGGTTCCAGCCGAAGATAGCGATACTATCGCCCTTCTGATCGATGGGCAGGTTGAACCTGTCGGCATGACCGGAGAAATTATCGCCGCGGCAAATGGCGATCAAATCTGGTGTCGCCAGAATTGACATGGTCTAAATTATAGTTTGCTGGCCGTGCCGACATTCATCGCCGGTTTTAGGTTGAGGCTCTGGTAGGACGAGTGCCTGCCGACATAAGCGCCCGACTGGCCACGAGCATGGCCTGAAGCGATTTGTGGACGAGGCTGACTGGCAATGCCAACCCCGTTCTATCGTCGCTCCAAGAAAAATATGGCGATCATCTTCCGCGAGTTTGTCCGCCAGACCATCCGCTGCCCAGCGCCCGGTAGAGCGTTATGCGAGAGCTGTCGCACGCTGATCGCGTCGAATTTTGTAGCATAGAGGTTCCGCTGGGCGTCGAGTTGCTCGATAAGGGCCGCATAGCCACCCTGATGCCGATCCGTGGCCAGCGTGACCGAGCGTTTGAAAATCGTGCGCCGGTCGTGCAGAGATGTGGCCTGGCGAAACTGAACAGGGCGCTAAGTGGATTTTCTGCCTGACACGCGGCCATGATGGCCGCGTGTCAGGAGCAAAGATGAGCAAACGACCCCGCCGGAACCACAGCCCGGCATTCAAGGCAAAGGTGACGTTGGCCGCTGTTAAGGGCGAGAATACGCTATGCGAGCTGGCGCAGCAGTTTGACGTTCACCCTAATCAGATCACGCAGTGGCGTGGTCAGCTCCTGGAAGGGGCTGCGGGTGTATTCGGTAATGAGACGCGGATCGAGGTGACGGAGCCGACGATTGACGTGAAGACGCTCCGCGCCAAGATTCGCGAACTGACGCTGGTGAACGATTTTTCCCGGGGCGCTCGGGAAGGCGGGACTGTTGCCGAGCGCAAAGCGATGATCGACCGTTCGCACGCTCTGCCGCTAGGGCGGCAGGCCCGAGAGCTGGGGTCAGCCGCGGCAGCATTTATTACCTGCCCAAGCCGGTGTCGACTACAATCTGGCCATCATGCGGCGGAACCCCGACGTATGGCGGAGCGGGCGCTGACGGAGGTGATCCAAGAAGCCTATATCCAAGGCATCTCGACCCGCTCGGTCGATAATCTGGTCAAAGCCATGGGGATGGAGGGCATCTCCAAGAGCCAGGTGAGCAGGCTGTGCGATGATATCGACGAGCGTGTCCAAGCCTTCCTCGACCGCCCGATCGAGGGGGACTGGCCCTATCTCTGGATCGACGCCACCTATGTGAAGGTCCGCCAAAAGGGGCGGATCGTCTCGGTCGCTGCGATCGTCGCGGTCGGCGTCAACAGCGAGGCCGCCGCGAGGTGCTGGGCAGGATATCGGCCCGAGCGAAGCCGAGCCATTCTGGACCGCCTTCCTGCGCAAGCTCGCCCGGCGCGGCCTGCTCGGCGTCAAGCTGGTCATCTCCGATGCCCACGAATGGATTAAGGCGGCGGTCTCCCAGCTGCTGTGCGCCTGCTGGCAGCGCTGCCAGGTGCACTTTATGCGCAAAGCCCTGGCCAATGAAGAGCGGGCGGCGCGTCGTCTCCGCCTTTATCGACACCGCCTTCGCGCAGGAGACGTCCGAAGCCGCCAGCCAGCAATGGCGCGCCGTCCCCGATCAGATCCGGCCCAAGCTGCCCAAGCTGGCGACCCTGATGGACGATGCCGAGCCAGATGTGCTGGCCTACATGACCTTACCCAGGGAGCACCGCGCCAAGCTGCACAGCACCAACCCGATCGAATGCCTCAACGGCGAAATCAAGCGCAGGACCGACATCGTCGGCATCTTCCCAACGAGATCGCCATCACCCCGCCCGTCGGCGCCATCCTCATGGAGCAGAGCGACGAATGGGCTGTCCGGCGTGCCCGCTACATGACCGTTGAAGCCATGGCACCAGTCAGCGATAATCCCATCATCCTGCTCTCGGCTGTGCCCGGAACATGACCGGCTCAGGCTGACGCCGGAAAACGCGGGGACCGCCCCAGCTACACCACTTAACGTAATCGCCACACTCGACCTCCGCTTTGTTGCGGTAGGATGTCATTGCCGCTTCGGCGCTCGGCCGGAGTCGAACGTGGAGGACGTTATGGGAGTTTTTGCAGCACTGGATGTGTCACAGGAGGAGACGGCGATTTGCCTGGTTGGGGCGGAAGGTGAGATTCTCGCGGAGGCGAAGGTGCCGACCTGCCCTGACGCGATAGCCGACTGGCTAGCGAAGCGCGCCGCGGATGTCGAACGGGTGGGAATGGAGACAGGTCCCCTTGCCGTCTGGCTCTGGAACGCGCTGACGAAGCGGCGTGTCCCGATCATTTGCCTGGATGCGCGTCACGCTAATGCGGTCCTCAAAATGATGGGTCGTGTCCCACGGGGTTCTCTAATCGCCACTGTCAACAGCTGACCTCTTTGCGGTTCGTCACGCGCGCTGGGCTCCAGGGTTCTCTCCGCGGTCGTCGCGCTGGACGCCGCATGTTAGCGTTCAAAGTAGGGTGAATCTAAGTGGTGTGCGCGGTCCGTGCCGCACTCGCGGGAACGATCTCACCCTCGCTAAGCGTCCCAGCGGGACGCGTTCTGTCGCGCTTGAGTTCAGCGTATTGCTTCGGATTTGGATCAGGCCATGGCCGCCTCCCGGAAGGTCGTGTTGGTACGCCACATTGCGTGCAATGTTACCGCCAGCTTCCTGGCCAGGGCGACTTTCGCTTTGCGAGGCCCGGTTCGGCCTGCGATCGCCTGTGCCCACTCACGCAGGCGAGGGCCGCCAAGCTTTCGAGACAAGATCGCATTTGCTGCTTCGTACAGGCATTTTCGAGCGAACCTGTCACCGCTTTTCGAGATGCGCCCGTTCCGGCTGATTTCGCCAGATTCGTAGCGCCTTGGCGTCAGACCGAGATAAGCGCCCGCGCTGGAAGATCGGTTGAAGCGTTCGGCGTCGTCGAATGCTGCAGTTACCGCCATCGCGGTGATCGGTCCGACTCCCGGCGCTGTCATCAAAAGACGTACCGTACCATGCTGTTTGGCTACCGCCCGGATTTTGCCATCGAGAGCGGCAATACGGGCTAGAATTTCACTCCGGGCGTGCATCAACGCTTCAAAGATAGGTATGAGCTCCGGTGCGACTGCCAGCTCGCCTGTGATGATCTCCGTCGCACGGCGTTTGAAGCCCCCAACCCGTTTTCCGAACATCACGCCAAACGTTTTCAGCAACCCTCTGATCTCATTTTCAAGCTTCACACGCATGCCAACCAGCGTATCGCGCGCTGTCAGCATCGCCCGGTTAACATAGGCCTCATGACTCTTTATCCGGGCAGCCTTGAACCAACCTGTGCGGACAATCTGAGCCAAGCCGCGAGCATCATGTCTGTCGGTTTTATTTGGCATCATTTTGAGGACCGCATTAGCGTGACGCGCATCCAGGCAAATGATCGGGACACGCCGCTTCGTCAGCGCGTTCCAGAGCCAGACGGCAAGGGGACCTGTCTCCATTCCCACCCGTTCGACATCCGCGGCGCGCTTCGCTAGCCAGTCGGCTATCGCGTCAGGGCAGGTCGGCACCTTCGCCTCCGCGAGAATCTCACCTTCCGCCCCAACCAGGCAAATCGCCGTCTCCTCCTGTGACACATCCAGTGCTGCAAAAACTCCCATAACGTCCTCCACGTTCGACTCCGGCCGAGCGCCGAAGCGGCAATGACATCCTACCGCAACAAAGCGGAGGTCGAGTGTGGCGATTACGTTAAGTGGTGTAGGAAGGTTTCCCTGAGAGGGTGGCCACCGTCGATCTTCTGGTAGGGTTCGGATGCGAACTCGAACCTGGAGAAGAAGACGATGACCGATGACAGAATGGCCCTTGTTGAGCTGATCGAGCAAGGGGCTGACAGCGATTTGGTGCGCGAGATGCTGGCTTTTGCCGCTGAGCGCATGATGGATCTGGAGATTGAGGCCAGAACCGGTGCGCCCGCCGGCAGTCGCAGCCAGTCGCGACTGAACCACCGCAACGGCTACCGCGAACGGGGATGGGACACCCGTGCCGGTCGGATCGATCTGGCGATCCCGAAGCTGCGCAAAGGCAGCTACTTTCCGAGCTTCCTGGAGCCGCGCCGCACCGCCGAGAAGGCCTTGGCAGCGGTGATCCAGGAGGCCTATGTGCACGGCGTCTCGACCCGTTCGGTCGACGATCTGGTTAAGGCGATGGGCGCCAGCGGCGTATCGAAGAGCCAGGTCAGCCGCCTGGTTGCCGAGATTGACGAGCGGGTGAACGCCTTCCTCACCCGCCCGATCGAGGGCGAGTGGCCCTATTTGTGGATCGACGCCACCTACCTCAAGGTGCGTGAGGGCGGACGGATCGTCTCGACGGCGACGATAATCGCCGTTGGCGTCAACACCGATGGCCGCCGTGAAGTTCTGGGCGTCGCCACCGGCCCTTCGGAGGCGGAGCCCTTCTGGAAAGCCTTCCTGCGTTCGCTGGCGGATCGCGGACTGCGCGGGGTGAAGCTGGTCATCGCCGATGATCACAAGGGACTGCGCGCTGCCGCCAGCAAGGTGTTTGCCGCGAGCCAGCAACGCTGCCGGGTGCACTGGATGCGCAACGCGCTGGCCCATGCCGCGCCCAAACAGCGGCCCGCCGTGATTGCCATGATCAAGACGATCTTCGCGCAGGAGACGACCGAAGCGGCGCACCAGCAGTGGGAGCAGGTCGCCGATGCCCTGCGCGAGAAGTTCCCGAAGCTGGCCGACATGATGGACGCATCGCGCGAGGATGTGCTTGCCTACATGGCGTTCCCGAAGGATCACTGGGCGCAGATCGCGTCCACCAACCCGCTGGAAAGGGTGAACAAGGAGATTAAGCGAAGGGCCGATGTCATCGGCATCTTTCCCAATGATGCCTCGGTCATACGCCTCGTCGGCGCGCTGATGCTGGAGCAGAATGATGAATGGGCGGTGTCACGCCGCTACATGACGCTGGAAACAATCGGCGCGGTGAGCCATAACCCCATTGTCAGCCTGCCAGCTCTGGCTGCCTGACCCGAACCCGATCCCGATCCTGCCGTGGATTGACGGTTCCTACACCACTTAACGTAATCGCCACACTCGACCTCCGCTTTGTTGCGGTAGGATGTCATTGCCGCTTCGGCGCTCGGCCGGAGTCGAACGTGGAGGACGTTATGGGAGTTTTTGCAGCACTGGATGTGTCACAGGAGGAGACGGCGATTTGCCTGGTTGGGGCGGAAGGTGAGATTCTCGCGGAGGCGAAGGTGCCGACCTGCCCTGACGCGATAGCCGACTGGCTAGCGAAGCGCGCCGCGGATGTCGAACGGGTGGGAATGGAGACAGGTCCCCTTGCCGTCTGGCTCTGGAACGCGCTGACGAAGCGGCGTGTCCCGATCATTTGCCTGGATGCGCGTCACGCTAATGCGGTCCTCAAAATGATGCCAAATAAAACCGACAGACATGATGCTCGCGGCTTGGCTCAGATTGTCCGCACAGGTTGGTTCAAGGCTGCCCGGATAAAGAGTCATGAGGCCTATGTTAACCGGGCGATGCTGACAGCGCGCGATACGCTGGTTGGCATGCGTGTGAAGCTTGAAAATGAGATCAGAGGGTTGCTGAAAACGTTTGGCGTGATGTTCGGAAAACGGGTTGGGGGCTTCAAACGCCGTGCGACGGAGATCATCACAGGCGAGCTGGCAGTCGCACCGGAGCTCATACCTATCTTTGAAGCGTTGATGCACGCCCGGAGTGAAATTCTAGCCCGTATTGCTGCTCTCGATGGCAAAATCCGGGCGGTAGCCAAACAGCATGGTACGGTACGTCTTTTGATGACAGCGCCGGGAGTCGGACCGATCACCGCGATGGCGGTAACTGCAGCATTCGACGACGCCGAACGCTTCAACCGATCTTCCAGCGCGGGCGCTTATCTCGGTCTGACGCCAAGGCGCTACGAATCTGGCGAAATCAGCCGGAACGGGCGCATCTCGAAAAGCGGTGACAGGTTCGCTCGAAAATGCCTGTACGAAGCAGCAAATGCGATCTTGTCTCGAAAGCTTGGCGGCCCTCGCCTGCGTGAGTGGGCACAGGCGATCGCAGGCCGAACCGGGCCTCGCAAAGCGAAAGTCGCCCTGGCCAGGAAGCTGGCGGTAACATTGCACGCAATGTGGCGTACCAACACGACCTTCCGGGAGGCGGCCATGGCCTGATCCAAATCCGAAGCAATACGCTGAACTCAAGCGCGACAGAACGCGTCCCGCTGGGACGCTTAGCGAGGGTGAGATCGTTCCCGCGAGTGCGGCACGGACCGCGCACACCACTTAGATTCACCCTACTTTGAACGCTAACATGCGGCGTCCAGCGCGACGACCGCGGAGAGAACCCTGGAGCCCAGCGCGCGTGACGAACCGCAAAGAGGTCAGCTGTTGACAGTGGCGATTAGAGAACCTCCTGGGACACGACCAAATGATGCCAAATAAAACCGACAGACATGATGCTCGCGGCTTGGCTCAGATTGTCCGCACAGGTTGGTTCAAGGCTGCCCGGATAAAGAGTCATGAGGCCTATGTTAACCGGGCGATGCTGACAGCGCGCGATACGCTGGTTGGCATGCGTGTGAAGCTTGAAAATGAGATCAGAGGGTTGCTGAAAACGTTTGGCGTGATGTTCGGAAAACGGGTTGGGGGCTTCAAACGCCGTGCGACGGAGATCATCACAGGCGAGCTGGCAGTCGCACCGGAGCTCATACCTATCTTTGAAGCGTTGATGCACGCCCGGAGTGAAATTCTAGCCCGTATTGCCGCTCTCGATGGCAAAATCCGGGCGGTAGCCAAACAGCATGGTACGGTACGTCTTTTGATGACAGCGCCGGGAGTCGGACCGATCACCGCGATGGCGGTAACTGCAGCATTCGACGACGCCGAACGCTTCAACCGATCTTCCAGCGCGGGCGCTTATCTCGGTCTGACGCCAAGGCGCTACGAATCTGGCGAAATCAGCCGGAACGGGCGCATCTCGAAAAGCGGTGACAGGTTCGCTCGAAAATGCCTGTACGAAGCAGCAAATGCGATCTTGTCTCGAAAGCTTGGCGGCCCTCGCCTGCGTGAGTGGGCACAGGCGATCGCAGGCCGAACCGGGCCTCGCAAAGCGAAAGTCGCCCTGGCCAGGAAGCTGGCGGTAACATTGCACGCAATGTGGCGTACCAACACGACCTTCCGGGAGGCGGCCATGGCCTGATCCAAATCCGAAGCAATACGCTGAACTCAAGCGCGACAGAACGCGTCCCGCTGGGACGCTTAGCGAGGGTGAGATCGTTCCCGCGAGTGCGGCACGGACCGCGCACACCACTTAGATTCACCCTACTTTGAACGCTAACATGCGGCGTCCAGCGCGACGACCGCGGAGAGAACCCTGGAGCCCAGCGCGCGTGACGAACCGCAAAGAGGTCAGCTGTTGACAGTGGCGATTAGAGAACGTCCTGGGACACCATCTGCTCGAACGCCGCACCCCGCGCATACTCGCGGGCTTTGCTGCGCTCAACAGCAACCTCCAGCTTCCATCGCGTGCCCTGATCCTACAGCACTTCCGGCCGGTTCTCCAGCACCACATCGTTCAGGATCTCGGCCATGGTCTGCAAATCCTTCAGGGCCTTCCATGACGATGCATCATCCAGGCCAGCCAGATACTCCTGCGTACCGCCACAATCCTCGGGCGGACATGCTCCGTCGCCGGCCGCCCAGAACGGATATATCTTGCCTGGCAACCTGCCGAGGTGGTTCTACTCGATCCTGACTTCGTGCCGCCACGGAAGGTTGAGATAATAGTCATACGTCAACCGGGCGCAGTTGCAGCGATTCCAGCGCCACGTAAGGCGAGGAAGCCGAAAGCTCCCACGAACCATAACACCGCAAGCGCACGCGAAATTGGTAAAGGTGAATGCTCTCCCATCCTATCGCCACCTGGATCAAGCCGTGCAACTCGCGCCAGGTGCAGATGTCTGAAACCCGCACCCCACGCCATATCATTGGGCTGCTCCCCAATAGCCACAGCTGGATCTGCATGATCCCGGGCGCGCGCGCCTCCTCGACCTCTGGATCAGCGGCGTGCTGGGTCGGTGTTGCTGGTCTGGCCACCGACCCTGCATAGCGCGCTGACACCTACTCCGGCACCAATGTCCCACATTTCCTCATGGCCCCGTTTAGCACGATCGTCGCGGCCGACAGAATCGTTACCGCCAACCGCGAGACGATCGAGGGGTGCAGCAAAGTCGCGGCTCGAAAGCGTGAGAAGGTGCATGTACGATCAGGATAGTCACGGCCGATTGAAGGTGTTCAACGCAGTGGCCGAAACGCTGCGCGCAGCTCATGCGTGAATAACTCCGGCTGCTCGAACGCGGCGAAATGGCCGCCGCGTTCGAGTTCGTTCCAGTGGATGAGGTTGGGATAAAGCCGTTCCGCCCAACGGCGTGACGCGCGGAATATCTCCTTGGGAAAGATGCTGCAGGCGACCGGGACCGTTACCGGGTCGGCGTTAAATGCGCGGAAGCTCTCCCAATAGAGACGCGCCGACGATGCGGCCGTGCTAGGGAGCCAATAGAGCATGATGTTGTCGAGCATCTCATCCGCGCTCAGCACGCTGTACGGATCGCCGCTGCTGTCGGTCCACTCGGCGAACTTCTCGAAGATCCAGGCCGCCTGCCCCACGGGTGAGTCGGTCAGGCCGTAGCCCAGCGTCTGCGGGCGTGTGCCCTGCTGGGTTGCATAGCCGTTGCCATCGCGCCCGTAGCGCTTCAGGTCCGCGATCGCGCGCTTCTCCGCGTCGGAGAGGTCGGCCATGTCCTCCGCGGCCGGCCGCGCGACGACCATGTTGAGGTGGATGCCCGCGACTTCAGGCGCGCCGATAGCGCCGATCGCGTTGGTCACCGCCGATCCCCAGTCGCCGCCCTGCGCTACGAAGCGCAGGTAGCCGAGCCGGCGCATAAGCTCGATCCAAGCGCGTGCGATCCGCGCCACCGGCCAACCTATGCCCGCCGGCCGATCGGAGAAACCGTAGCCGGGCAGCGACGGCACGACGACATGGAACGCGTCTGTCGGATCGCCGCCGTGCGCGCGAGGGTCGGTGAGCGGGCCAATGACCTTGTGGAACTCGATCACCGACCCGGGCCAGCCGTGCGTCAGGATCAGGGGAAGTGCCCCGGGTTCGGGCGAACGGACGTGGAGGAAGTGCATGCCGAGACCATCGATTATCGTGCGATACTGGCCAAAGGCGTTAAGCATCGCCTCGCAACGCCGCCAGTCGTAACGATCGCGCCAATGGTCGATGAGCCGGCGCATAGCGTCGAGCGGCACGCCCTGTTGCCAGCCGTCGACCGTTTCGCGCTCCGGCCAGCGCGTCTGTGCCAGACGTGCCCCAAGGTCGTCGAGCGCGGCCTGCGGGATCGCGAGGGTGAACGGTTCGATCGCGTCGCTCATCACTTGCCTCTTTGCAGCTGCTCGGCGACTTGACGGCGCAACCCTGCCGCTTCGCGCGCCGCGACGTCGATCGCGATGGTCATCCGGTCAATACTCTCCAGCGAAGCGAAAGCCTGAACGGTGCCGGGTGGCGGCAAGCCTGGCTGGAGCACGGGCATCACGAACGTGGCGAGATATCGCTCCAGCTCGCCCTGCGGCCAAGGCGCCTGCGATGCGACGTAGAGGAAGTCTCGAAGTAGCCAGTCGGCCAGCTCGTCCGGGTCAAAGTCGCGGACCGGTATGCCGCTCGCACGCGCATCGGCGAGCACGGCGAGCAGCGTCGCATCAACCAGCGCGCGGAACACCGGCCGGACGATCTTGAGCTTGGCGTCTGACGTCGTGCTGCCGAAAACGGCGTGAAGCAGCGGATAGCGTGGCAGCGCGTCGATCGCGTAGACGAGGCCCGCGATTAGTCGCTCGGTGAGCCCGGAGCGCTCACCGACGGCGGCATTCGTTTCCGAGACGAACGGCTCCGCCTCCCGCCGAAGCACCTCGACCAGGATCGCCTCGCGCCCGCCCGAGCGCCGATACAGCGTGGCGCGGCTGACCCCTGCCTCGGCCGCGATATCCTCGATCGTCGTCGCGTCCAGCCCGCGTGCCGCGATGGCGTGCCGCGCGGCGGCGAGGATGTCGTCCGCCACGGCCCCGCCAGCGGGTGCGGAGCTAGCGGACCTCATAGATGTCATAGACCAGGGTGGTCAGCCCGGCCGCTCGCCCCTTCGCAATCGCTTGCACCTTGTTGAGCCAAGCGTAGCGCGGGTCATTGGTCTCGAATAGCGGCGCGGCGATGATCGGCGACGCACCAGCCTTGGTGTAGTCCGACCGGCCTTCGTAGCGGACGAAGATCAGCGCGCCATCATCGGTCTCCAGCGTAGACCGGACGTCTAAACAGAGCGTGCCTTGGGAATCGACCACCGCCCAGTCACCCGACGGCTGGCCTAGCTGGCGTGCATTGATGCGGCCCTCCCAGCGCGCATCGGCGACGTCGACGATCATCCGCATACCGCGCGGCGTGCCGGGCATGACCGCGGGAACGCCGAGAGTTAGGGTCGCACGTGCCAGCGGCACGAGCCGGATGCCGTCGTCGCGGTCCTCGATCACTGTCGGCGCGACCGCAGCCGCGGCGGCTGCGGCAGCCGCTGCAATCCCTGCTTGGTCGATGCCGGTCGCGTAGAGCGGGACAGGCGTGTCATCCCCCATCCGCCTACCAGGGGTGAAGCGGACCGGCATATGCTTGATACCGTTGGTGAAGTTCGATCGCAGCCGCCGGATTTCGCCGTCGAGCCGCATGTCGGGAATACGCGCCAGCGTTTCTTCAAACATTGCGTTGAGTTCGGCCTTCGCCAGCATCTGTCCCAGGCAGCGATGGATTCCGCCCGTGGAGCCGAACGCGAGGTGCTTGTTACCCACCTTCTCGCGCCGAATGTCAAACGTGTTCGGATCATCAAACACCTCAGCGTCACGGTTGCCCGACACATACCACAGCATGACGCGCTGACCGGCCGCGATCGTCTGCCCGTGCAACTCAAAATCCTGCGTCGCCTTGCGCGCAAAACCAAGCGCAGGCGTCGTCCAGCGTAGCATCTCATCGACCGCGTTGGGCAAAAGCGACGGATTGGTACGCAGTTCCTCAGCGACCTCCGGGCGTGCGATCAGTTCGGCCATGCCGTGGAGATACTGGGTGCGGGTCGTCTCGTTGCCCGCAGTGGCGAGCACGATGAAGGTCGCGCCCATTTCCATGTCGGTCAGCTGCCGTCCGTCGCGCGTCGCATTCGCGATGAGCGAGAACACGTCGTCGGTCGGCTCGGCGCGGCGGCGTTTCGTCATCCGGCGCGCGTAGGAAATCATCTGGAAGCCCGCGAGCCGCGCCCGTGCATCGTCCGACAGCTCGGGATCGAGCTGACCGAACATTAGGTTCGCCCAGTTGAACAGGTTGGAACGGTCCCGCTTGGGCACGCCTAGCACATCGGCCACGACTTCGATCGGGGTATAGGCGGCGACGTCGTGCAGGTCGCATCTGCCCTCCTCAATGATCGCGTCGATGGCGTTGCGCGCATAGACCTTCATCGAGTCCTCGAGCTGCTTGACCGATTTGGGCAGGAAAGAATCGCGGATCGCCGAGCGCAGGAAGTTGTGCTTGGGCGGATCGGTCATGATGATCGAGTTGTCGATCGTGTTGGCAAGATGCGCCTCCGCCACGTCCATCGGGCTGACGTTGGCACGGCTGGAGAAGACCTCTACGTTGCGCTCGACCGCTTGGATGTCGGCGTGACGCACCACGTTCCAGAACCCGCCATCGGAGGCACGCGGGCTGAACGAGATCGGCGCTTCTTCGCGCAGGAACCGGAAATAGTCGTGCGGCACGGCAGCGACGAAAGCGTCGGGGCTGGTGAGATCGACGTCGCCTACTCGCATGGATCACTCCTGATGATACTCTTTATGGTATAGTATCGCCGCAAAGATACGTTTGTCAAGTCGTACCACGACGCGGGCGTTGCTCGGAGGCAGACATGCATAGATCATGTCTGGGTTCCCCGAGCGCGTCGAGAAGAACTCGTTGCGGCGCTCGACGACACCGTGGATCGGATGTTTTACCAAAACGGGGTGTTCCGGAAGGAGCGGATGTCCAGAATCGTGGACGCGCGCAACTTCGCTCGCGTCCACGGCTACCTCAACGAGGCTGTCTCTCGCGGCGCTCGGATCGTCAAGGGCGGCGGCGCGGATGAGGCAGACTTCACGATCGAGCCTAGGATCATCGTCGACCCGCCGCTCGACGCCGGGTTGATGCGCGACGAGATCTTTGGCACCGTCCTGCCCGTAATCACCTACGACCCGCTGGACGAGGTGGTTGATCAGGTAGACGTTAACGGCAAGCCGCTGGCGATGTACGTGTTCAGCCGCGACCAGGCGTTCGTCAACGACGTGCTCGAACGCACCTCCTCGGGCGGGGTGACGATGAACTACGTGCTCATGCACTACGCCGAACACAGACTGCGCTTCGGTGGGGTGAACGACAGCGGCATGGGGCGCTATCAGAGCGTGTACGGCTTTCGCGAGCTATCGAACGCTCGGTCGGTGTTTGTGGCCGAAGCGTAACCCTCCAGTTTGCCGACGTCGAAAGTGCAACGAAACTGATCACACTCACAGCTAATACCAATGCGCATTGATTAGAACCCATGGGCCCATTGACGCAGTCCGAGGGACATGATGCGCCTTGGCTGATCTGCAAGCTTGTTCCAGGCGTAGCAGCAGTGGTCGACAATATCGTCGTAGGATTTGAAGATGCGGTTCGATAGCCAGTTATCGCGCATGAACTGCCATACGTTTTCAACCGGGCTCAACTCGGGACATCTTGGCGGAAGCGGCATCAGCGTGATGTTGGGCGGAATGACCAGTTCGACAGAGCCGTGCCATCCGGCTTGATCGAGTAGCACCACTGCGTGGGCGCCCGGCGCGACATGGAAGGCGATTTCCTCAAGATGCATGCTCATCGCTTCGCTGTTGCATCTGGGCATGACGATGCCGGCAGCCCTGCTTTCAGCGGGGCAGATCGCCCGAAGATCCATGCGGAAGACCGTCGTTGATCCTTTGATGCTGAAGGGCTCGTGCCGCGCTTCGCCCAGCGGCGAGTAAGTTTGGATCACGACGAATGCCATTGGCGACGCACCCACGCTGCCCGTTCTCCTGGCGCAAATCCCTAGAGACGAGCGGATACTCAGCGTCGGCGGAGATGGCGCTTATGATACCAGGGACTGCCATGCCGCTATTGCCGAGCGCGGTGCCGATGCGGTCACCCCGGTCCGCCGCAACGGGCAACCATGGGCGGAAGGCGGTCCCGGCATCGATGCACGAAATGGAGCGCTAAGCGCGACAAAGCGGCTTGGTCGCGCAATCTGGAAAAAGTGGAGCGGCTATCATCGCCGCAGTCTGGTCGAGACCAAAATGCACTGCTTCAAACTCTTGGGCCAGCGCGTTGTCGCCCGCACCTTCGACCGTCAAATTACCGAGATCAAAGTCCGTGCTGCAATTCTCAATCGGTTCTCCGAAATAGGAACGCCGGTTTCCGTCCGCGTCGAATAACATCTTCAAATAAAACGTCGATCAGACTCTCGCGTAATTATGCAACAAAGCCTATCATGGGCGAAACACAGCATCTCCGTATCTTGTCCGCATATGCCGAGCTACCGAACTACGATAGCGTCTCTGCCGCCACGTCGTCGGGCTGTGATAGACGCCAATCGCCTCCCAGTAGCTACCGGTTGAGCGCAAGGCGGCCAGGAATATCCACCTTGCAGCCTGCGCGTTGAAGCAGGGATCAAAACGCAGCCAATGTCGAACCTGAACGGGTGAACGTCCAACAAGCGCCGCGATGCGAGGTGTCCACCAACTGTTGATCTGCAGGGGACCAAGATCGTGAGAACCATTGCTGTTGCGAACCTCGGCGCCGATCCAGCCCGCTTCCTGATCGCGCAGTCCCCAAAGCGTTTTCTCCAGCCAGGGTTGACCACGCGAGGCTTGCCGAATGCAGGCGGCGATTCGCAGTTCCCTGTCATCTGAGGATTTAGAAAATGCGGGGGCGTTGTACAATGCCATACTGATGACGGCAGTGTGTAACAGCCTGGGGATGCCGTATGACCTCATCCGACCCTCCGGATAGCGGTCCCAGGCGTAGTGATCGAATTGGTCGGATCCCTGTAAAGTGCTAGCGCCGCAACTGGGCCACGTTTCAGAAATGCAAAGAGCATTCTCCCGGAATTGATCTCGGCAGCGGCGCTACGACGGACAGAAGTCCGGCTGTAAGGCACGGTCCATCCAATGCGTCTGAGGAAGACTATACACCCTCGGGTCTGGCGCGACGTACAGAATTCAAACCCATGCAGAGGCGGGACGGCGCCTGCGAAGCGCTTTCCCTGGGTTAGCTGAACGGCAAACTTGCAGCGAAGCATGGGCAATTTCCTTATCGTTCGGGGCCGTGGGAGGGCTCGGGTCGAGGTGCAGGAGAATGATTTTCCCGGTTGATGCCGGTTTTCGGCGCTCTCCCTTCGGCGCGCGCATGGTCGAGAATGCCTGCGAGAAACCTGTCGAGCACCTGCGCGATGTTCCGCGCCCCGTCGGCAAGATGCTCAGCCGCGCCACGGGGTGAGCGGTCACGATAGTGGAGTTGTCGCTCGAGCGCCCGATCGCGCCGCTCTGTTCGGTCTCGCTCCTGCTCGGACCTCAGATTTGCCACATGGCCTTCCCGGCGTTTCGAGAAGGCATCTATACGATCAGTCTTCAACCGACCTAAACCTTCCGACGAAGACGTCTTCTCTCCTGATTGGCGCTCGAGTTTGGCAATCAGTTCCTTGACGTTGTTGGTCCAGAGCCTGGCACCGAATGCCGCGCGGGTGATAGCCGTGTAGAAATTCTGGGCGTTGACCAGCGGAGATTCGACGGGCGCCAGCACGAAAACGCGCGGATAGGTTTTGGACTGTGCGGAATAGACCGTCTCTGCGTAACCATGATCCCAGGTCCGGTGTTCCGATAGATTAACCTGCTGCACGCGCCCATCTCGATCCCAGCGGATCGTCGCTAGCGGGCCATCAAGTTTTTCTGCGGTGCCGCGCTCCGCATTGCGTAGCCCGAGTTCGCGATTGACGAGCCGCCACTGGATACGGTCACCCTCCGCAATATCCCGCTCTTCAGGATTGAAGACATTGATGTGGCGGGCCTTCGTCGTCTGCGGATCCCAGCGTATGACGCGCCCCTGATCGTCGACGAGACGCACAACCTGGCGCCCATTGGCCTCCCGGCCTAGTCCAGCGACCCGATAGTCGGCGTGCCGTGCGATACCGAGGTCTGCAATGTCCCGCTCGAAACGCACCACCTGTCCTGCCCCGTAGAAACGGGCCATATGCTTCTGGACATCGGTCAAGCCCGCCGGGGCGAGAATGGAAAGCAGACTATCCTGGGCGGCCAGCCCATTCTCGTTTTTCAGCGCTTCGCGAATCTTGCTGTTAACGATCAGCCGGGTCGCATTGTCGAGGACGAGGATATTGGTACCGGCCCGCGTGTCCCGCTTGAGCCGTATCCAGGCATTGACGACCTGCTCCGCCATCTTTTCATTGTCGTCAACGGTGCTGACGCTATCGAGCTTAGCCAATGCCTCGGCAAAGTTCCCCGTCCGCGCAGCTGTGACCGCAGCCTTGATTGATTTCGTTTCCTGCCGAACAGCTTGCGTCAACTCGACCGTCGGCAAACCCAGTCTTCGCATCAACCAGAAGGGTTTGCCTTGCTCGATCGCCCCGGTCTGCTTCTCGTCTCCGAGGAAAAGCAGCCGTGCGCCGGTTGTCCTGCTGATCTCCAGCATCCGCTGGGCCTGGCGGTTGCCGAGCTGCCCTGCTTCATCGAGAACCAGCACATGGCGGTCCGTGATCCCCTGCCCGCCGCGCGCGACGAAGCTGGCGACAGTATGAGACATGATGTTCGCCTTGTTTCCCAGTTCGGCTGCGGCCGATGATGTGGGTGCTAATGCAATCAATGCCGTTCCCGGCTCGGCCGCCTCAGCGAGAACTCTCACCAGTGTCGATTTTCCAGAACCGGCAACACCGTGAATCGCCATGACCCGATCCCGCGTCAGCGCCGTCTCGACGAGTGCGTGCTGCTGCTGCGTATTGAGCGACGTTCCTTCTAGCGCTGCCAATAAGCGATCGCTCGAGGCGATGGGACGCGCGTCATTGAGGCCCAACGCGATATGCTGAGTCAATGCCAGTTCCAAAAGCCAGGACTTCCGGCTGGTGCGGCCACGGGTCAACAACCTGTCACCGGTCTGCGTATGGGTCGGCAGCAATTTGCGCAGGACCTCATGTGCTGCGATCCGGGGACGGATATCGTCGAGCCGGACTTCCCCGACATGGGCAGCAAGACCAGTGCGCAAGATATCGCCTAAATTGTTGACCGCCTCGGATGTCTCCAGTTGCCGCAAGCCGAAAAGAGCAGCACGCGACGCATCGCGTTCCGTGGGCGCCGGATGCTCCCCTTCCCGACCCCGCGCCAGCGCAGCAACCTCCTGCAGCGTTTCGAGACGCTTGCCTGTCCGCTGATGCCATTGCGCGGCGAGTTCCGCCTCGCCGATCTTCACCTTCGCCTTGCGCGTAGCATAGAAGGAAGCACGCTGGGCTTTCTGTCCCACCAGGCCATGTTCGCGCGCATGGTCCTCGATCGCTTCGGCGCGCTGCGAGAAATGGTCGATCAGGTCCTTTGGTACGCCTCGTATCTCGAACAATCCGGAACGAGGATCAGCATCGATTTCATAGCCAGCTTCGCGCAACCCGAACGCCAGCGCGTTGCGATATATCTGCCCGGCCACGCGCTGTTCGCCATACATGACCCGGCTTTCCAGGCTTGCCATGGGATCGCCATTCTCGCGGTTCGTCATGTTGAGCACGACGAGATGCGTATGCAGATGCGGATCAAGTTCCCGGCTGCCATGCTCGGTAAAGCGAGCAACCAGGATCCGGCCTGTCGTTTCGTGAACGATGTTCCCGTCATCACGGCGACGCAGCTGCGCCTGCTCCTCCAGATAGGAGATAGCCGCGGTCACCGCGCCCTCATGGGCGGCAAGCACGCGTTCGTCACCGGCAACCAGCCCCATGACCGACACAGACTTGGGCGCGTTGACCGCAAAATCCCAACCGGGGTGATGCTGAATTTCGCCATCCGCGCGGTGCCGCCCGAGTTGTTGATCGCCGACTTTTCCAGCAAGAAGGTCGCGCAGCAGCTTCGGATCAACAGCGCCGAAGAGGCCGAGATCGGCTGCCAGCTTCCCACCCCATGCAGACGGTTCGTTGCCGCCCTTGGTGTAGTAATCGCCCACCGCATAGTAGCGGGCGATATTGGCTGGTTTGCCATGGAGACGTTGCGGCTGGATCATGCTGGCCTCGCCCGCTCACGCGGTCCGTCATCCCGGCCATGCTGGACAAGATCGGACCGGATTTCTCCCTGCTTGCCGGCAAGGATCGTCCAAAGGGTGCGCGCGGGCGCAGGAAGCTCCGCATTCTCGTCATTGAGCAATATATCTTCGACTCGCTGCGGATCGAGGTTCGGCGCGGGAGGCGTAAACAGATCCGGGTGCGGTGGTGGCGTCGGGGCGGGTTCTGAAGATACCGAAGGCTTCGCTGGCTTACCCTCGCCATGCGTCGCTGGCGGAGATGCCTGCGTGGCTTCCCGCTCCATCGCTTCACGAACACGCGCTTCGGCATGGGCGATGCGAACGAGCATCCCGGCCTTGTCGATCTGAATGGGGGGCGTCGTGCGTTCGAGGAAAGCTGGTCCTAACGATGGCACGTCGTTGAACCGGCTATCGAACCGGACCACAGGCAAATTGCGGCCAAAGCGCAGGAAGCCCACCAGGTTGGGCAGGTTGGTGACCTCGGTCGACATGACCAGTGGCCGCGTCACCTGCATCCGCGACAGATTGACCCCATCGCGCATGTCGTTGACCCCATAGGACATGCCCTCATTGGCTTCGACCTGTTCGACCTGACCGAGGTTGATCGAGACATGCTCGGCGGTATCCGTGTCGTTCGCGCGTAGCGCCACCCAGGTCGAGCAATAGCCAGTGATCGCGGCCGCATCGTCCTTGCCGTAAGTCGCCTTGAGCTGGGGATAGGACTGGAAGCCCAATATGCCGCAGCCGCCATATTTGCGGGCACGGGCGAGAAAGTCCGATAGCGACGGCAACTTATGCAGCGTCGGCAGCTCGTCGATCACGCAATAGAGCCGTCGGTCGCGATCTGGCGTCAGGCTCATGATGGCGCTGATCGCGATGTCGAGCCAGACGGTGATAAGCGGGCGTAGCGAGGGAAGCTGGTCGGCCTTCACGGTGATGAAGAGCCAGCTTCCATCTGCGCCCTTTTCCACCCAGTCTCGGATGGAGAAGCCGTCTTCGGTGTCATCGAGATAACCGAAACTGCGCATGACCGATGCAAGTTCGGCCTGGATGCCGGCGGATGTCCGTTCGCCTTCGGTGCTGATGAAGGCGGCGGCATCGGTGCCGGTGACAAAGGCGGCGAGGTCCTTCAGTTTGGAACGCAGCAGACGGTCGAGGAGGACCGAGACATAGGTATGTTTCTGGCGCGCCAGCTTGCGCATCACCGCAACCAGCGTCCCCCGCGCCGCCTTCGCCCAGAAGGGATCGCCATGCTTGTCGGGAATGGTCGATTCCGCGATCTGATCGTAATGATAGTCGCGTGGCACATCGACCCAGGGCGACCAGCGCGCCGCGCGCTGGTCGAGCGGGTTGAGTAACATGTCAGTGCCCTGCCGATAGAATTTCTCGACGAAGGTACCGGCGGTATCATAGACGATGGCGCGCCGACCCGATTTGCGGATGCCGTCGAGCATGCCGACGATGAGGTTTGTCTTTCCCGTGCCAGGCGCACCGCACAGCAGGATATGCTCAGGCTCATAGGCCTCAGGCACCGGCACATTGCCGATCACCAGAGGTCCCTTGGTCTGTCGCCATAGCGCGCGTTTCACCTGACGGATCGTGCCGAACCTTGCCCCCCGCAGATATTCGTTGGAGCCCAGGCCCCTACCCGTCCGGGTGAAGTAGAACCAGGCCCAGGCGAGCATGACAAGGGTGAACAGGCCAGAGAGCAGTGCGCCATGCAGCAGATGGACTTCAAATGCATGCATGGTCTTTTTCGCAAGGGTGGAGGCAACCAGCCAGTCTGCCGAGGTCCAGTAGGCCTGGCCTTCGGGGGTGCGAAACTGCACCGGATCATTGGTCCCGGCGGCGGCATCCACCTTGATCGTGGCCTCAGCCAATTTGACCAGAACGAACCGCTCATATTCGGTCGACTTCTCGAACGCATACCAGAGCGTGCCGATGATCCAGATGATGAAGCCCGCCAATATGGTCTGATAAAAGACCTGGGTCGTCATGCGGACATTGTGGACGATCGCCTGGCCACCGCGCGTCCAGGAGCCTAATGTGTCGTTGCGAAAGATGCTCATGGGATATCCTCCCCGCCAAGCAGTCCGCGTTCGGCAAGGATAAGCCGGGCTTGCGCCATGCCCTGTTCGAGCGCGCTGGGAGATTGCTGGCCGACGGACGTTGCGACAATCGATAGGATCTGGATCGACGTGGCGAGTATCTCATCCTGGGAGGAGAAGACATAGCGTTTGCGCTCATCGACCGCCTGTTCGAGGAGCTGACGGATGAACCCCGATAGGGACAGGTTCGCACCGAGCGCACGGCGCATTAAGGCGGCATGCAGCGATTCATCGAGGCGGAAATTAAGCTTGGGCAAGCGAAGGGTCTCCTTATCCGGAGACCTTCGAAAATATCATGAAGCGAGTGCATATTACCGGAATGGCAATATTGGCGCAAGCCGCCCAATCGCCAGATTGATTCAGAGATTTAGCGCTGGGGGTATGTGCCGACAGGAAAACAGGCTGAGCGGACTCGGTCAGTTGCCTCTGATGATGATGGACGGCGGCGGCGTTCCGCCTGTCTCCTCGCGGTGGCGACGGATTTCGCCGATCCCCAGTCTGATCTTCCTGGCTACAACCTCTGACATGCGCCGCACCTCGCTGGGCGTATCGAGACCAGGGACGCCCTCCAGAAACTCGGCCAGCAAAATCGTGAGCATCTGGCAGACTTCTGCTGTCCCGATATAGAGAGTGTCCCCCTTGCCCGCTTCCGGGGCGTGTTGCCTTTGCGCCGACACTTCGCAGATGGCCTTGAGCACCGCCCGGCGGAGGTCGCTGATATACTCCTCGTTCAATTCCGTCATGGTGCTGTCCTTTCTGCCGCGACAAAAAAGACCATGAATTCGGCCAGGATTCAACGGGCGTCGCCCCGCCGGTTCCGGCGTCACAGCATTCTGGGATCCGCAATGGCGTACGACGCGTATCACGAAATTCCCGAAGTCGTTTCAATACGATATGTGGCCCCGTGTGAGCCCTGTGTTCAGCGTACGACAGCCCACCGGTTCGACGTGTGACATGTGATACAGACTTATCTCGATGTTTTCAGGGCATAATGCGCCCGCAGCACCCGTGCGTAGGGTCCATTACAAAACGGCCTTGCGCCGTGCGTCCCGCCTTACGCAGCGCGCTCGCGCTGCGCAGCCTCGTGCCGGAAGGCGCGGGGCAACCTTCCTTCTGGAGATTGGTGTTCACCGCCGCAGCGGCTCGAGGGACAAAGGCCATGGGTGGGGGTTCCCTGCAAGCAAAAAAGGGGCCGGACGCGAGCCCGACCCCGGAAGTCATTCGCTACTATTCGCCCGGGCATGGAGGCTCCGGATCGCTGAGGAAAATATTATGATGGGCGTTGTAAACGATCTGCGCGGTCTCGTCGGTCCGCCCCTGTACCTTGAGGATTAAATAGGCATTTGAGGTCGCGGCGATCCAGCCCAGATCATGGGCCTTGGTCGTCGCCTCATCATAATCAGCGTCGCATTCGCCGGTGATGACAAGGTCGTGAGTCACCGGGTCGGTGTAGCCGGTGTAGCAACCGGCATAGTGATCCGCCCGTCTGACCTGTTCCTCGATCTGGCGGATGAGCGCGAAACCTCTGATCTGCGCGGCCCGGTAATCGGGGTCATTGGGTTCGACAAAGCGATCGAGGTGGGGTTCGGCGGTGGACATGACCGTCTCCTTGCCTCCCTTGCCTGCGCACGGGAGGAACGATGGGAAGATGAGATCTTGGGAAGGAGGGAGCTGCAGATTGCAGTCGCCGGTGCCGTTAAAAGCGTCGATCGCCCCTTGCCTTGCACAGTGACTCTGGCAGAATGCGGCGCGACGGGCAGGCCATCGGGGAAGGACGATGGACATGCCAAAGATGACGGAAAGGGATCGGCTTGCCGATCTGGAAGCGCGTCAGCGCAAGCTGACGCAGGACCTGGAAAGTGCCCGCAGCGCCCTGCGCGGCAAATATGCTGCGATCGTGAATGACCTGCCCGTCGAGAAACTCACGGAACGGGAGTTCCGCGAGCTTCTGACGCACGCGATCCGGGTCGGTGGTGGCAGCGCGTTAACAGCGCTCAAGGGACTGTCGCCAGCCACCTGATGTACTGAAACGGATTGTCAAAGATGCCGGCAGGGGTGCGCTTCGAGGAACGCGCTCCTGTCGGAATCCGACCGGAGGGTGATGAACCGCTCTTCCGGCGTGAGCCAGATAAGAATGAAGCATCGCCGCGCTGCCAGTCGATGGATGTTGGCAAGGCTTCCCCGACTGCGACCGTCCCAGATCACAAGACCGCAGGATGCATCCCTCGCCATCGCCTTGTCTTTGGGGGTATGGAAAGCGGCGGTGCCTTTCCTGCCGAGGGAAGGGATGTTTCGCACGGACCATGCGCCGACATTGTTGCGAGGTCCATCGCCTGAACAATAGACCGCGACGGAATCGATATTTCGATCGGCAAGGAAGCGTTGGACGGCACGGTCCGCACCGCGCGCATCCCCGATCAGGATAGGAAGCCGGCGATCGAGAATGCCACTGATACGCTCGATGACGGGTTCGGGAAGCGATGCGATCGAAAGTGATCCCGAAACGAAGACGCCGGCATGGGAGGGGGTGTGTTCGGACATGGCTTTGATCTCCTCAACTGAGCCACCCCTCCCCAGCCCTCCTCTCCTCTGGTTGGAGGGCTGGGCGTTGCAGGCACGACCATCCCCGCCGAAACGGCACCCGAAGGGTGTCCCTGCGACGAGCACGGCGGAGCCGCGCGCAGGAGGCCGGGACCGGTAGGCGGTTCCGCATCGCGTCCGCGACGGACCCGCTTGCGGGTCCCTGAGCGGGTGCGAATGTGACGATCGAGAAAAAGAAATGAGGATCGGCCCGGTAAACCGGACCGATCCTCTTGGGATAACTCACTGCGCCTCCCATCCCTGATCGCTGAGCGTGACGAACCGGGCCGGGATACGCTTCTCCCTGACGAGGCGCGCGAGGTGCGATTGCAGACCTGATCCTTCGCAAACCAGCGCCTCGACGGGCCGCAGTCCGACCATCTGCTCGTTGCGTACGAACCCTGCTCTCTTGCCCAGCTTCGCACTGAGGCGGAACGTGATGAGCTTCACCTTTCGGGAGGCTGCCCATGCTGCGGCCATGGCGTCGCATCCCTTGTCCTGCGCCGTCGTGGCCAGCACCATCTTCGGATTGCGGGATTTCGCTTCGTCGAGTTTGCCCCAGATGAGGCGGTCGTCGAACCAGCAGTCCGCCCCGCCGGAGAAGATCACGATGGGCCCTTGCGGGTTGTGCGCGTCGGTTCGGCGCTGGCGGCGGGCGGCGAGGAAATCGGTGGCGGCTATGACCGAGGCGGTGCGCTTGCTCGACACCAGCGATCCTTTGGGCGCGGACCACGGCCGCCCGGTTTCGGTGTGGAAGACGTCGGCGGCGTGATCCCGCATGCACCGCAGGGCGTCGGTGGCTTCGTCGAGATATTCGAGTTCATCGCGTGCCTGCTCGAGCTCGACACCGTGGATTTCGCTGCCGTCGGCGCGCCGCAGCAGGTCCTGAACATCGCGCATCGCCTTGTCGGCCTGGCCCTGCCACTGGTCGGCGACGTGATGGAAACTGTTGACGATGCCCCATGCGAGGCGTTCGGCGGCGGGCTGCAACCGTGTGTCCCGCAGCACGTCAAAGAGTGTCGTGACAATGAGTTCGACGGCAAGCTGTGCTTCCCTCGGATCGGGCATGTCGGTCGCCATCTCCTCCTCGCCGCGCCCGATGCGGACGCCGTCGAGGTCGGAGGCGAAGGCGGCGTGGAAGTCGTCGGTGGTGGGCGCGGTCTCCTGCGCGATGAATTCGGCGATGTCGGAGAATGGGCGGACGCTGCGGTTGATCTTCGTCATGTGAACCTCCTTTTGAAACGAAAGAGGTCCCCCCTTGGGCACGGGCTCCGAGCGGCGGGGTCAAGGATCGCGGAGCGACCGGCGCAGCCGGCGATGGGGGTCACGATTTTTTTGGGCGGCCACCCTCATCGCAGAGGAAGCGCGCCGCTGGACCCGCCCAAAAAAATGGTGGGGCCCCGTCGTCCTTGAGGCCGACGCGGTCCCGTGCCACCATTGGAATTCTTGAGAGAGAGAAGAGGCTTTGCGAATCTGGGGCTCGATGCCCCTGATTCGCAAATGGGTGCCTCCAGGCGCCCGCCTCGCGGGGAGCACTGCCAACCCTTGACCTCATCGCCGCGACCAGCATCTCCCGCATAAAAACGGGGACAGCGCGCAGCGCCGCCCCCGACGGGATGACTGAAGTTTGCAGAAGTTACGCTGCCCGACGTAGCCGACCCCGTTGCGGTGGAGCGACCTTTTCGACCGGAGCCTGATCCGCTTTGCGGAACGCATGGATCGGGACGTCTGCTTTACGCAGGGCCTGATAAAGGTTGGCCTGAATACCCGACCCTTCACCCAGCAGGGCTTCGACAGGCTTCAGGTCCACCAGCTTGCGATTGCGGGCAAAGGGTGCACCGCGCCCTGATCCTGTCAACGAATAGGTCACGAGCTGCACGTCGCGACTGCCTGCCCATGAGGCCACGATCGCATCGAAACCCTTGCGCTGCGCGGTCGTTACCAGCGTCATGTGCGGGATGCGCTCGAGGATAGTATCGAGCCTGTCCCAGAGGAGTTGCCAGTCGTGCCATTCCGCATGGCCCGAGGCGATGACGATCGGCCCTCGGGGGCGGTACCGCTCGCGTGTCGCAAGCTCTCGGGCGCGCAGAAAATCCTGTATCGACACCTGCGTGGCGGTCGCCACCTTGGAGACGCGCGACCCACGTGCGGGTGACCATGGACGGCCCGATAGTGCATGAAAGGTCTCGGCGGCATAGTCGCGCATGCACTCGACCGCCTCGCGCTGTTCGGTCAACGACTGGCACAGCAGCTGTTTCTCTTCCAGTTCGGTATTGAATACCTCCGAAGGCTCCGTCCGACGGATCATGTCGCGCAGTTCGTCGGCCAGCATGTCCTCCTGTCGCTCGAGCTTGCCCGCGACGAAATGGAAGCTGTTGACCATGCCCCATGCGATCTCGGGCGCGAGCGCGTCGAGGCGGGTATCGGTCAACAGATCAAAGATGGTGGCGATCACCCCGGCGCAATCGGCCTGCGCGTGAAGCGGTTCGGGCATGTCATGCTCCCCGGGTTCATCGCCAGGGCTGATGATCGAAAGCGGCATGGGATCGCCGAAGGCGCGCCTGAATTCCGGGGTTGCCGTCATCTCGGCAATCAGTGCCGGAAGGTCTGCGAAGCGGCTGATGCTGCGCGAGCGGTCTTGGGTCATGGGACTTCTCCCTTTCATGTAAAAAAGAAAAAGGGGCGCAGACGCGCTGGCGTCCGCCCCCCATGGTGTCGGATCAGTGCATGCTCGCCCGAGCGCGCGCGACGAATATCGAGCGCGTCAGGACGGCATCGACGATTTGCGCCGCATGCGGCGCGAAGGGTGTGCCATCGAGCAGGTCGTAGATAGCCGCGATGACCTCGCCGCAGGTGACCCCGACCGGGATCGCTGGCGTGCGGGTCGTGGTGGCGATTTGCGGCGTGAGCAGGTCCGCAATGGCGGGACTGGCCATGATCGCGGCACAGAGCGCGGAGAGATCTGCGAACGGGGCGAGGTCATGCAAGGAGGAAAGCGACATGGACTGTCTCCTCATGGACGAGAAAAAGAATGGGCCGGGGAAGCCTGACGCCTCCCCGGCCCGGAACCGGCTCCGATCAACGGATGATCAGAACGGGTCCTCCTCGCCGAACGGCGCGCCGGCACCGGTCAGTTCGCCTTCAGTACCTGCGGTACTGTCGCCGAAGCCGCCCTGATCGCGCGAGCCGCGATCGTCATAATTGGTGCGGCTGGTCCCCATGCCTCCGCCGAAGTCGGACCGCATGTTCTCGCGCCGCCACGCGACCATGTAGCCGCCATGATCCGCCTGGAAGAGCGCGATCGGCAGCGGTTCGGGCAGGCTGGGGTCGTCGATGTTGCCGGCAAGGAACACCTCACCGGTACGCTTCGAGGCGGCCTCCCACAGTGCGCCGACCTGAACCCAGCGACGCGCGACATTCAGCGCGAGGATCTCGAAGACGGGGGCCTTCTCATTCTCGCTCATGACCTTGCGCAGCCCGATGCGGGGGAGATCGATCGTGCGGGTGGCGATCGAGCCCGTCAGGCGGCCGTTCTGATTGAAGATTTCACCGATGTTCATCGTCTTGACCTTTCGAATGTCGCTCGAAATCCATTTTCCGGCGACACCCTCCCCGGTCCTTCTCTCCTCTATGTCCCGCCCTCGCCCCGCGCACCGCCCGTTCGCGGCCAGGCACTCCCGTTCCCGCTGGCGCGACGCCGCCCCGCCTGCCCCACGCTCGACGCCGCGTCCCGCCCACAACTCTGCGTGACCACTGCGGTATGGCGCGGAGCCGGGGTGGAAGGTACCGGGCCGAAGATGGGTTGGGGAGCGAGGCTGGAGGCGCGGCGGTAGCCGCGCTGGCGCTACGGTCGCTGGAGTGCCTGTAGCGGGGCGCGTCGCAGGATCAGGCGGTTCCGGCCGGCGTTGTGGGCGTGACCGGAACCACCTGCACACACTGGTGCGTCCCCAGTATCGCGAGCAACTGGCTGATGGCGGCGGCCCGCGCGGCGGAATCTGGGAATATCTCGATGGTGTAGGCGCCGCGCCCGAACATATCGCCCTGATCTGCTGCTAGTGCGACATGATCGGCGGGCCAATGGCAGAGCAGAAGCCAGGGCCAGCCCGCGATGGTGGTATCGAAGAGCGCGAAGACGATATCGATGGTGGTGAGCGCGGACGCTCTGCGATCGAGCAGATCGGGCACGATCGGCGCGGGTCGATCTGCCTGGAGGAAGGCCTCGAACTCCTGCCGCTCCTCAATAGTCTCCAGGATTACGGGATAATAGCGCCCGAGTGGCAGGCTGGCCGACGCAAAGGCCGCGGGAATATCGATCAGCAGCACATCGGGCAGAGTCGCGATAGCCCGTGTATAAAAATGTCGGTTATTCGTGATATCGTCAGAAAGACGCACGACTCATAACCAGCGAGAAAGCTTTTGCTGCACGCTCTTCACCCAGATACGAAGTTTCCCATGACGTCGAAGCACAAGCTGAATTGAGGCGGGCCGGCTTTCCGGTTCGACGTGGAATGCGCCGGCGTGGCCGGGGGGCGTCTCACGAAGGGTAGACGGCAGATCATCCTCGGAAAAAAGGCTGGCTTGCCGCGTGTCAGACATCGAGGGTCATTCCCATGTTCCAGCCTGTTCCCTCTATCGAGATATTGCAGTCGGCGCGTCCGAATGCTGCATGGTTCAGGGATAGAATAAATTCAACGCAAATGACAGCCGTGAAGCCGATCATACCAATGATCGGGCATGGTCAATTTCATGAAAATGCGCCGCTACCGCCTAACAAAGATCAGGACCGACACATCAGTCAGCCTCTCTGACCTCGTCCAGGTCGTTGGTAATATTTGAAGCGTATGCCAGCCCCGCGTTGAAGCGTTCGATCCATGTCTGGATATGTGATCGCTGCTCGATCGGGACGGCTGCTGCGGCCCGCTGGAACTCGAGAAGATCGAGGGGCGCGTTGGCAATGATCGCATCGATCTCGCTAGCATCGAGCAATCCCTCGTTGCGGATGAACGCGGTCATCGATCCGGGACGCTTTTTCGTCGATTTGCGCCATAGTCCTTCAACGGTTCGAAGCCGCGGTGCGGCGCGCGCTTCAAGCAGAACGATGAGGCGCAACTCCTCGCGCGGCAGCGCGCGGACCTCTGAAATCTGCATGGCCGCGCAGAAAAAACATGAGCTTTTATAGAAACTTGGCAGGCCAGCATGCGCGATAATGCGCTCGCAATCCTCGCGTGTGAAGCCCCACTCCCGAAGCGGATATCTGTACTCATAGAGGTCCGAGATATGACCTGCTCGATGGGCGTAGCGCTGATTGTCACGCGTTGAGCAGTCGTAGCCGATCAAGCGAATAACCTTCTGCCCATTGGCCCAGGCATGCTGTGCCGGAGGCCAGGCCTTAACCCATTTATCCTGGGGCGAGATTTTATGACGGGCACTGCAGCTATGCTGGCCGAAGCTGATCGACGGCAATGTGCCATTTGTCAGGCAAGCATCGAGCAGCGACGTATAGGGCGGCCAATGTTTGAAGAACCGGGCCTGATATTCGACGATCTCGTTGGGAACACCATGATCGTCCATCCACTGACGGAAGACGGGAATGAACCGTCGCGTATGGGGCTGCTCGGGCATCGCGGCTAGCAACGTCATGTCTGGGATTTCGCCCCGACGGACAAGTTCGATGATCATCGCGGTGGAATTGGTGCCCGCGCCCCATGCCGCGACGACGGGCGCGCGCTTGCCCGAACTCATGCGACCATGGCCAGCCAGCGGTCCGGCCAGACCGGCGGCCGCATTGTAACCTTAAATGCCTGCAGGGGCCGGGCGCCATGCACGACATAATGCGGCACGCCGGTCGCACGTCGCAGTTGCTGCGCCGTTTTGAGGGCGTGATCGAAGGAACATAAGCGGCCGCGACAAGGCGACAACCGGGCGGGCAGATCGGACAGCGGCATCATGGCCTCCATGCGAGACAGGGTCAGGCGGCGAACGGAAGATCGGCATCGACCGCTGCAGCGGGCTCGAGCGCAAGCAGGCTCTGAAGCGTCACAGGCGCTCGCTTTGCCCGCCGGGTCCTGGGGCCTCGTGCGGGCCTCGCCGGATCGTTGAACCGGCAGCCGATACGCGCGGCGTGCTTGCCGATGACGGCAGGATCGCGGCCAAGCGCCTGGGCGACATCGACCATCGACACGCCATGGGTCCAGGCATTACGGATCGCCCTGTCCTCCGCAGGGATGAACGCGCGCATGAAGCCGTGCGTGAGGCCCATCCGATTGGCATGGTAGAGGACGGCGCGCACACCGCGACCCAGATTTTCGGCAATTTCGCGTGTCGGAACCTTGCCATAGTCCGCTCGCAGCCGGGCTTCTTCCTCGGCCGTCCAGACAGGGCCCTGCCGGAAACCATCCCGATGGACATGGGTGCCACGCAAACCCAGCGCTTCCGCACGCCAGCGAATGGAATGCGGGCTGCGTCCGAGCCGTTCCCGCAGCGGCGTCAGGCTCTTGCCGGTCGCATAGGCGTGGCGGAGGAACTCGTCTTCCTCGGTGATCCAGGGACGGCCCCAGCCCCTGCCGTAACCGAGTTTACGAAGTCGCTGCCCGAGGCTGCGGCTGTTACGGGCCGGGAAACCTTCGGTCGTCAGAAGCTGCGCGATGGCGACATATCGTGCACCGGTGGCCGCAAGTTCGAGTGCGCGAGTCATTTCCGCTTCGCTCCAGTCGCCCGGCTGGCAGGCATGACGTAGTCCCAATGCCGAAGCGCGCGAAATGACGCCGGCGAACGGGCGGCCGATCAGGCTGGCAATCTGGGCGACAGGAACGCCCTTCTCGTAGCCGACGCGAAGTTGTGCTTCTTCCCATCCACTATAGGGTGGGTATCCGGGCTCGGACAGGTCCAGCAGCCGTGCGCGGGCATAGAGGGCACTTACACCGCGGCCGAGCCGGGCGGCCACCGTTGCCGTCGGTTCGTGCGCATAGCAGCGTGCCATCTCTTCGTCGTCCCAATCCGTCCAAGACCGCCGCGAATGACGGCGCAGGCCAAGATCATGGATACGGGTGGCGACACCTGCCCGGGGCCTGCCAAGCATAGCCGCGATCTCGTCGATCGTGTGATCTTCGGCGAATGCTGCGCGCAGGCGATTTGTCTCGTCGGGGAGCCATGCGTCCGCACGGAAGGCCAGCTCGGCGAGCGGCGCGGTCGGGACAGCTTCCGCTTCGGGGACAAAGGGCTTCAGTTCGACGATATCGGCGTCGAGATCCAAGCTGTTATGGGTCATGGTGCGCTCCCTTCAGACCAGGCCGACGACGGGCGTATCGACGACGCGCAGGCGCAACCGGGCCGACAGACGCGCAATACGCGTATCCCCGCGCGGCATCGTGTCGGACGCCCCGATGGCAGCGAGCAGATCCAGCCCGGCGTCGACATCATTGGCCGGAAGCGCAAGATGGCGGGCAAGATCGTCGGACGTGGTGGCGTTAGGTGCAATGTTGCCCAAGGCGCCGACAATGCGTGCGGCGGCGGGAGCGGCAGGGTCGAGCAGAAAGGCGTCGAGCGCGCGCTGCCCCCGCATGGCGGCATGGGTGGTCCTTGCCGGCGCAACCTCCCGCAGATTTTCAAGGTCGAGCAGAGTGCGGCTCTCGTCTGGACCGAGGTCGGCAGCGGCAACCAGATCAGGCGTGCGGCCAGTATGCGGCGTGATCGTCGAGTCGATCTTCGCCAGCACGGGCGTGGGGGCCAGCGCGGGGCCGAAGGCGAAAAACTCGCCAGGTGGAAGCTGGCGCAGAAGCGCAGCCTGGTCGCTCCCGAAGCCGAGCAGATCGGCGGCGCGCGCGACATCACGGTCGAAGACGTTGAGGCCGATCAGGTGATTGTGCAATTCGGAGACGACGGAACTGGCGAGCTTGGCCAATCGCTGGGTGGCCACGATCGTGCCTATCCCGCGTTTGCGGCCCCGCGCGCACATGTCGGTGAGCGTGGCAACGCCGAGGCGGCGGGTCTCGGCATCGCGCGCAGAGGCGGCCATGTGCGGCGCGAGCAGATGCGCCTCGTCGATGCAGACCAGCACCGTGTTGCCCCAATGCTCGCGCGGCGCCGAAAGCAGCCCGGCGAAAAAGGCGGCGGACTTCTCGATACGCTGGTCGGGCTCCAGGTCGGTGAGGTCGAGATGCAGCGCGATACGATGCTGGCGGGTCCGCAGTCCCACCGCGGTCAGGCCATCATTGGCATAGTCGCGGGCTATAACGGTGGTCGCGCCGATATGAGCCGCAAGGTTGGCAAACTCACCTTCCGGGTCGATGATGATCGTGGTGAGATAATCGAAGGCTTCCTCGACGATCCGGCGCAGCGTCTGGCTCTTGCCGGCGCCGGATGATCCCTGGATGAGGCAGCGCCCGGACATGAGCTTGCCGAGATCGAGTTCAAGCTGGCCGGTCGAGCAACGGCCAAGCGGGACGCGGGCGTCGCGCGTGAAATTGCTGGTGGCGACGTTCATCGGGCATATTCCTTTACCGGCCGCCCAAGACAGCTATTCATATGGAGTGTGGCGGGAACCATCATGGCGATCTCCTTCCGGGGCTGTCCGAATGGACCCTCGCTTCCATTCACCCCCTTCCCTCCGGTCGGATTGCATGCCGGACAGATTTACGTTCCGGTTTTCAGACGCATGTCATTGCGGCAAAGAGACGGGCATGCCTGATTCTCCGGATTCGAAACTGAACCAACTGCTTCGCCGCTTGCCTGACTGGATACGCCGCGATCTCGCTTCCACAGACGCTTCACGCCGAACGCGTGCGGAAGACTCGCTGCACGCCATGCTGATGCCTCTGATCGCCGACGAGCGCGCGGCGGGGAAAGACGCAGGTTGATGGCAGCAAGCGGGAAGGCCTCGCGCAGTTCGACCAGGCTGACGCTCGAAAATCTGGAGAGCCTGGGTGCGGCCCGGCTGGCGCGGTTGGTGCTGAACCAGGCCGAGGCGGATCCGATCTTTGCGCGTGCCGCGCGCATGGAACTGGCGGCAAAGGACGACAGCGGCGCGCTGGCGCATGAGATCGAGAAACGCTTGAAGACCATCCGCCGGTCGCGCAGTTTCATCGAATGGGACAACGTGCGGCCGCTCGCCCAGGAGCTCGACCAGCTGCGCGCCAGCATAACAGGGCCGCTGGCCGAAGCATCGGCGGCTCGGGCGATCGACCTCATGCGCCTGTTCCTCAGCCTTGCTGAGCCAGTGTTCGAACGCGCTGATGACAGCAGCGGTACTTTGGGCGTCGTGTTTCGGCAGGGCGGCGAAGATCTGGGAAAACTCTGGTGCCGCGCCGGAGCGCCGGAACCAGCAATCCTCGCTGATGATATTCTCACGCTGATCGAGAGCGACGGCTATGGCGTGTTCGATGAGTTGCCTGAGGCCGCCTCCCCTGCGCTGGGCAAGGAGGGCCGGGCGGCATTGCGACACCTGCTATTGGACCGTCAGGAGACGCTGACGGGAACGGAACGGCGCAGCTTCGACTATAAGGCCGGTTGGCTCCTGCCCAAACTCGCCGACCTCGATGACGATGTCGATGCCTATATCGCCACGGTCGATCCCGAGCGGCGTAACGCGCTGCTCAATGCGAAGGTCGCTGAGCGACTGATCGCGCATGGACGCGCCGAGGAAGCGCTCGGCTGGATCGATGCGCCGACCGAACGCGGGCATAACGAGCGTGAGCTTTCCGACCTCAGGCTACGCGCTTTCATCGCCTTGGGCCGCAGGGAAGACGCGCAGGCGCAGCGCAAGGCGATTTTCGATCGCTGGCTGGATGTGACAGCGCTGCGCGACTGGCTGAAGTACCTGCCCGATTTCGAGGATCTTGACGCGGAGCAGCAGGCGCTCGATCAGGCAATGGCGTTCGATCCCAGCGTTAGCGCGCTCGCATTTCTGGTCGAATGGCCGGATCTGGAACGCGCCGGCCAACTGGTCCGGGATCGGATCGATCGGCTGGATGGGCGTGCCTATGACGTCCTGCGGCCCTGCGCCGAGGCCCTGTCGTCGAGCGATCCGGTCGCCGCCACCCTTCTCTACCGCCGCCTGGTCATTGGCGTGCTCGATCGCGGCGCCTCGAAATATTACGCCTATGCCGTGCGGGATTTCGTGGCTGCTGGCAAGCTCGCGGACGGCGTTGATGGCGGGTCAGATATCATGTGCCATGCTGACTGGGTTGATTTTCTGCGCAAGAGCCATGGGCGCAAAATGGGCTTTTGGAGCCAGATTCCAGCCTGAGGGATGATACCCGGCCAGTTCTACCAGTCGTGGACCGGTAGGTCATCCAGGCTGACCGCGTCGCAATCGAGCAGGACGAAACGGAAACCCCGATCGCGGCCGAACGCGATCAGGCGCAGCAGGTCCTCCGGCAATTGCGCGCGGCGTTCCTTAGCCAGTTCGCGTGTCGGCACGAACCAACCATAGACCGAGGCTGCGATATCGATCGGACGCTCGCTTGGCGGCCAGGACGCCCATTTGTCGAGGCGGTCGGCGGTCTGAAAGGTCAAATGGGCGGTTGAAAGGACGCAATAGGTTCCGGTTTCGGGGAACTGCGGGATGCGAAGGGGAATTATCGGCGGTTCCAACGTCACGCGATCGGTTGAACAGCTCTCATGCCCATGATCGTCGAAATAGGTCTCGATGATATCCCTGTCTGAAAGACTATGCGGATCGCTGTCGTCGCCGATCTCCCTCCACCATTCACGGCAATAGGCAGCGACTTGTGCGTCAAGCGCATTCGCATCGAGAGCGACATGCAGGTTCGTGCCGTGCCGGTGTTCGATGACTGCGACATGGACATCGATCGGCCAGGGCAAGGGCGAGGATGACAGCCGTCTCTCGGCGTGGGCAATGTCCCAGATCAGCGCATTGGAGCCGTCGGCGGTCAGACTGGTCGGCGTCTCCAGGGCAGCCCGCGCACGTTCCAACAGCGCGAGATGTTCGGGCCGGCCGACGCGTACAGGGGCCTTTACGGATGCCCCCTTCCGGGCAGCGGCGCTTTCAGCCCCGGGTATGTCCCGGTGGGCGCTGGCGGTTCGGATGGCAGGATGGCGCGGATCCGACCAGTCGATCGTGTCGACGATCCACTGCGGCACGAAATCCCAGTCGAAGGAGAAGGGAGAGCTCTCCTGAGCCTGGTACCAGGCGGCATCGACCACATCTGTCCAGCCTACGACAATCAGGCGCAGGCCAGACGTGCCAAGAACGTCGAAGGATTTGCGGATCGCCAGCGCACGTTCGATCGCGCAAGGTTCGGCATCGGGCCGGTCGCGCAACTCTAGCACCGCTTCCCAAAGACAAGCAGCCGCTTCGAGATGGGATAGTGTGTAATGGCTCATGGATAGGGTTCCTGTGTCAGGCTGCGCGGCGATCGTCACCCTGGTAGAGGCCGAGGTCGGGAGGCATCAGCACGTCGATGCGGGGAGCGATTGCGTCGAAGGCCGCGTTGAGATCGATGGTCGTGGCCCGATGAACGGCACTTCCCGGATCATGATCGAGCAGAAGCATGAGCGGTGCCAGATGGGTCACCATCTCGGGGAAGATCGACCGCAGGATTATGGCTTCGACGCGCCTGCCGACGAGGTTGAGCCGGGCGGCAAGACCGCAGGGGACGGCAAGGTTCCGCTCGAACCAGCGATCGGGCGCGATCGTGTCGGCGATCCGGGTACAGGGCAGACGAGTGGTCGGGGTCTGGACATGCAGGATGGCGACACGATGCCGGCGCGCGGGATCGATCTCATCCAACGGGACCAATGCGCGATAAGAATAGCGAGGATTCGACCCGGTTATACGCGTCCGCGAAGCGATGATCTCCATCGGAAAACCTCCTGTTGGTGAGGGAATGGCGGCATTCTGCCGCCCGGCTTCCTCATCCATTCCCCCTCTCCTTTTGCGACCATGTCCCTGCGAGGTCCCACCCTCTGACGGGCGCGGGCCCAACGCGGTGCCGGATGGCTAGAGACCGGAAGGCCGGATAGCCGGGATCATGGGGCGGATGTCGCGCTCCAATTGTCGTAAAGAGGCTTGTCGCCAGGGTGCCACGGTCCCGCGAGCCAGATCCTGCCGTTATAGCTGATTCGGGCTACGACCCTGTCGCCGATGGCGAGCTCGCCCTCGGGGAATTCGCTGGCGCCCAGACCGCTGTGATCGCGCCGGCCGCAATAGCAGTGCGAGGCGTCGGCCCAATCGCGTGCCGCAATATCGGGAAATCCCGGCTGCCGCACCACCAGCGGCATCCTGCCGCGATCACTGCCTGCTCTACCAAGGGCGCGCAGGATATGGCCCGCATAGGTAGCAACCGCTGCCCAGTAGGCAGCAGTGAATGCCTTGCGCCGATCCCAGCTTTGCCGGGACTTCGACCGTGCGTCCTGCCGAAGATCACGAAGCAGCCATGCAAGGACTGTCCGTATATCGGGATCAATAGCGGCGAGAACACGGGCAGCTGGAAGGGCCAGGACAGGATTGCGGACTTCGGCCCGGGTCGATCTGGGCGCGTGCCGTTCATTCCCGGCCGGATCAGTGGTCATCATCCGCCGGTCCGGATAGAAGGATGACTGCGATCGACGGTTTGCTCGTCAGCTCTTCGGAGCGACTGTCGTAGGCGCGTGTGTCGCCATGGCCGATCGTGAAGATATCGAAGACGGGTGTCGGCGCGCCGCGCGCATCGGGCACGGTGGCGGCTGCATCATGATATTGGATATCGACGAAGCGAGCCGGCCCGCCCGTGACATAGGGCCCGAAATAGAAGGTTATGCGCCTTCCTTCGCTGGTTCTAGCCGAAAGGTTGAAGCCACCGTCAGGGATGTCTATGGGCAAGGTCGGAACGGCGTTGAACGCCGCGAAACCGATCGCCTGCGCGTCGCGGGCGGTCATGACAGGCAAAGAGGTGATGTCGTTCATCTGAGTTCCCATTGTGATCGGATGCAAGGGTCAGGGAGATGTCAGGCGGCTATTGCGTGATGCTGCGGGATGGCGGCTGCGAACCGACGCAGCATGATCGTCATGGCCTTTCGCAGATGAGCCTTGTTGGTGATGACCGTCTCGGGAACCAGCGGTTCGCCTTGCGGTGTCATGAAGCCCAATGCGGGGGTTCCGTCACGCAGTTCCACAACGATCCGGTGCCCGCGAGGCTCGGCGGGTCCTGCATAGCGCGTCACGAACTCGCCAAGCCGCCCCGAGAGGCCCTGAGCGATTTTGGTCCAGCGGATATGCCCGCTGGCCATCATCTCACCGTCGCCCAATCCACGATCGAGCCAGGCGCGGAACTGCACACGCTGTTGGATCGCCGAATTGCGCGTGCGCTCCATCGTTCGGCAGAGTGGCAGCAGGCTGGCATGGCCATCGATCCAGGCAAGATCATCGCCTTCTGCCACCACCAGCAGATCGTCAGGCTCGACACCGTCAAGCAGGGCGCGCAACTGATCGGAGGGTTTTGCAATCTCGGCGGAAAGACCACCTTCCCATAGATGGAAACCACGCGCAGCAGCGGCGATGATGATCTTTCCCGCCTGATGCCCTGACTGCGCCTGCAGCATTTCCATCAAACCCTTGGAGGCATCGGATGCGATGGTCACGCCGATGATCAGGATGCGCTTCGACCAACGGCTGGGGCGCGGTCCGTCCGTAGGGAGCGGCCAACTGCTGGGAAGGGGTCTTGAAAGCGCGGGATGTAAAGGAAACGCCAATGGTTCTGTCTTACGCGCGGCGGCAGCGTAGGCGCGCCTGGCCGCATCGAACAGATCATCGAAACAGCCACCGCCGTCACGGAAACCCTGAGCATAGGCAGGTGACGTTTCACATTGCCGAGTGGAGAAATCCCGAGGCTGCCAGCCCGCATGTGCCGCATACCAGCCGTTTGCGTAACGGATGGCGGCGTTCCAATTATAGCCGTGTAGATCGCGCCCGTTCAGAATTGCCTGGTCACACGGCTGGTTGCCGCCTTTGGCGACACGGCTCTCGATACAGGCAAAGTTTGCCAGCTGTCTGTCGCGCTCGGCTTCCTCGCGGATCGTGTCGTTGAACGGACGCAGCGCCGCAACGCGCGCCCGGCTCCGCGCCATGCGTTCGTCCAGCGGCGCATGGGGCGGCAAGTTCGGATAATCCGTCCATACCGACGCCAGTATCTGGGCATGACCTGGACGGCGACCATGTGCGATCCAGCAAGCCGCGTCTGCGGGGTCAAAGGCACCAACGTCGGCCGTCACAACACAAGGCCCGGCGGAAACGGCGCGGTGCATTCTCCGGTCGATAGCTCCGGGCTGCAAGGCCGACTATGCCGACGGTGGTGGTACGGAGTGAGCATAAGGACGATCTCCCTGGGATCACCCCCTATCTTCCCCCTTCCCCTTCGTGTCCGCTCGCGAGGCGAAGCTTGTCGGCAGAGCGTGATCCGGCGCTTCACGGCATGATCGCGCTCGACCGTAAATCAGCTCGGTCGTAGTTGACCGGATAGTGGTAGAGTTAGCCCACGCCGGTTACGCTTGCGGCTCGAGCCAGTTCTCGATCTCGAGGCCCCGGATACGCCGGAATTCATCGACATTGGCGGTAACCAGTATAGCGCTGACAGCATAAGCATGCGCGGCGATGAGCAGGTCGTTTGGGCCGATGGGGCGGCCCGCCGCCTCCAGTTCGGCACGAATGCCGCCATATTCAGCATCGGCGGGAACATCGAACGGCAGAATTTCAATACCGGCAAGGATCGCCTCGACCTGCGCGAGCAGCTTTGCCGAGCCTTTCTTAGCGCAGCCGTAGCGCAATTCTGCCGCAGTGATCACGCTGATGCACAGACGGTCGCTACCGATCTTGACGATCTTCTCGAATACGCGCCCCTGCGGGTTGCGAACGAGGTCCGACACGATGTTCGTGTCGAGCATGTAGCGTGTGCTCACAAATCGACATCCTTGAGCGGCAGCAGCGTCGCGTCGAGATCCTCGGGAAAATCATCGTCAGGGGCGAGCGGCGCAAGTGCCTTGAGGATATCGACCAGATTGGCTCTGGGTTCAGGTTCGATGATGAGCTTGTCGCCCTCCTTGTGGATGAGAACGCGGCTCCCGGAAAACTCGAACTCCGCCGGGATGCGTACGGCCTGGCTGCGGTTGTTGCGAAACAGCTTCGCCTCGCGAACGACACTGGTGGAAATGGGTTGAGCCATCGGGCGCGCCTCCTTGCATATGCCATGTATATACCAAAAGCCGTCACCGGCCACAATGACCTATGATGCGGCGCGACTTATGGACGCGAGCGAGCATCATTTAGTGCCGACGGCAACCTGCGACGCCATGCATCAGCGGGATGGCGACGGTTTGGCCGATGGCAAGATTGATGAAGGCGCCCGCATGTCCGATCGACCCGCGCCCTAGAAGATCGAACAGCAGGGCAAGCGCGTGGCTTGCCAGGATACGATTGACGAAAAGCGATTGGCGTTCGAGGGCCTCGGCGACCGAACAGGATGGGGCATCGTCTTCGGCAACAGCCTCGTCCGCCAGTTCCGGAAAGGTTTCGAGCACGGTCGGAAGGCGGTCAGTACGTTTGTCAGTCGAGTTACCTGGGCAACCGATCAGATACTGCCCGTCGCTCGCACGATTGCCGAGGTCCATCCAGTAAGCGGGGCTGCTATGGCCATTCTCCAGCGCCGCCCCCAGCGTACGCCGCGCCGAAGCGGTATCGACACAGGTGATGAGGATATCGGCGCCTTCGATCCCGATCGCGTCAGGTGCGCGACCGTGCACTGCCTTCCAGGAAAGCCCATGCGCGAGGTTGATGCGTTCGGTCAGTGTGTGGGCCTTCGAGTTGCCAATGTCACAGCGATAGAAGGGCTGGCGACCGAGATTCGCCTCGGTCACGATATCGTCGTCGACGACGGTGACGTCGAGAGACCGGGTCGAGATCGCGCGGAGCGCGGTGTCGAGCGAGGCGAGTCCCATGAGCATCTGGGCGCCGTTCCCGCCGCAACCCACCAGCAGGACACGAATAGCCCGATTCTCGAAGTCAGCGTGTAGATAGTGACGCGCGCGGATATCAGCTTGCATGACCATCTCCAGAGAAGGGGCTGCGCGGCAGCGGCAGGAACATCCCCCCTGCGCAAAGACGCGAGGCAGCGAGGGGACTACCGGCGTGATCAAGCCGACCGAAGACAAGCGAGATTTTGGTTGAATGTGCATCATCGACGTCGTCGGTGGCGCTGAAGAAGGCCGGTCCTGCCGCGTGACTATGAATATCACAGATCAGGTGCCAGTCGGATCGCAGGATCGGCGGGTGATAGACGAGACGCGAGGGCGTCGCCTCGTCGATTATCGGGAACTCGACTGAGAATTCCCGCGTGACCGCGTTCCAGAGGATAAACGCCGCGGACTCATTGGGTAACGCCCCACGTAGATGTTCCAATATGCGCTTGAGCAGTTCACCGGGAATCAGTCCGCACCGCAGGTCGGCCCTCGGTGTGCCGGCGCTGCCATAAGGGAGGTAGGCCGAGATTGGCGGCGTGACCCACGCATCGAGCGCGAGCCAGGGACGGCGCAGGATCAGCATGACGCCGTCGTGGCCGACCAAAAGTCCATGACCGGCACGCGCTGTCCGAAGCGCTTCGATAGCCGGCGATCGGCCTTGCGACGGGACGGGATAGCAGGGCATCGCGGCAAGCAGCGCAGCGGCTGTCGGGTCATCGGTGAGCGAAGTCATCGCCGGTTCCAGCGGGCGATCAAGGCTCCGACGGTTACAGGGGCTGGCGCAGTGCGCCGTACGTTTGGTCCTGGCTGCCGGCGCCCGGCGAAACTGAGAGGTTTGAGACGGCCGACCGGGAAGCGCTTCGCGCCGCGCGCGGCGAGGTCGTCCCAGAGCCGGATGAGTCCTCCCTTGCCGGTAACAGTGCGTTCCTGCCCGGGATTAGGATGCGTCGACCAGCTTTCGAATACAGCGCGCTCAAAGTCCGGGATGGAGGCGATGCTAAGCGATCCGGGCCTGGGGATATTGCCCCAGCATAGCTGTCCGCCGACGAACACATTAAGAATAGGTGAGTGCAACAACCGCGTCTCGGCCGTCGGGCGTGCATTCGTCGGCAGGGCGTAGACGCCGAGGCCCGATCGGGTGGCGACGAACAGATGCGCGGGATAGGGCACAGGTACGATGTTCCTTTCGTGCAGGACACGGAGCCCGTCAGGCGGAGATGATAGTGCGAACCAGGCCGGGCGCACCTGCGGGGGAACCCACCAGGCGAGCATATCGGCGTGGGCGACCAGCATGTTGTCGGGAAGAAGCTCGGGCGCCACGCTCCGTCCAAGCGCTTCGGTCCATTGCCGCAAATGCGCACGGGTGAGCGGCACGCCGGCCGCGATCGTCGGATGGTCTTCGTGGGTCTGGTCGACCGCATGGATGCTGGCGAAGGCGCAATCGTCCTGTGTCGACGCGCCATAGGCTTGAGGGATTCGGGATCCCTGGTTCCGGTAGAGCAGGATGGCGTTCGTCAGGATCATGCCGCCGCTCGTCGCTTCGAAATGGGTGCTGTGGTCAGGCATAATGCGCCTCACAATGTGGTTGGATCGAGCCGGATCAGGTCTTGGGCGGCAACGAGGAACTGCGCGCCGAGCCGCAGGGAGGTGAACCAGTCGTCGATGCGATCGGCCGCCGACAGTGGACAGATCCCGGCGATGTCCATGAAGCCCATCTCCATGCCGTTACGGGCGATGTCGTCGAGTTCACGGGCGAATTGCTCGAAGGGCACGAGCGTCAACGGCGGCAGAGAGGAACATTCCTCATAGCCCGGGATGTAATCCTGGATGATCTCGAAATCGCAGTTCCAGGCATTGCGTGCGCTCTCAAGACCCCCGAGCGCCTTGGATGTCCGTCCGAGTGCGTTCAGCCTGCGGCGTAGCGCGCCCGGCAGTCGCTTCGATGGCGCCGCATTGGCTGCGATCATCCACGCAGGCCGCCGAGCGTTCATCTCCGAGGGCAGCACCATATTTTCGAGATCGTCGGCATCTGCGCCGTGATAAGCGATCAGGCTCTGGCGGGCAGCGTCGTCTTCGGTTTCGCCATCCCAATAGTACATCGCGATCTCGTCGAAGAGGAATGGGTAGCCGTAGATGGGCAATACTCGGCCAAGGTTCCGTTCCAGCGCCCGATAAGCAGCGGCGCGCCAGGCAACAGGCGCATCGCCGGTTTCGATCCAGCCGAGATCGATCTGCCCCAGGCTCTCACAGATAATGGCAATCGCGGGTGGACCGCCCTGCTCGCCGCCTTGAAGGACGACGACGCGCAGATCGACCAGATCAACGGAATTGAGGACGTCGAGCACGGTAGCGTCGAAGACCCGCTCGATATGCCGACGCGCGGCCGGACGGGTGAGCGTCCGCATCGTTTTTTCGAGCGACAGAGCCCACCGGCCGACCAGTTCGTGATGGGGACCCAGCGGCTGGTCGAAGAGAACGGGAACGTCAGTAGAGAGCACGACCGACGTGCCGGCGAGGTCAGCCGAGCGGCGGCAGACGCAGAGCGGATGGGGGTTGGAGGGGCTCTCGGACTTCGCCCGGACCGCTATCCGGGGGGAGCGCGATCTTGGCGTGGAGGGTCCGGCTCGCGGCGCTGCAGGCAGGCCGGGTAAAGCTGGGCGTGTCGCCATCGTCAGCCTCGATCCATTGGCACAATGTCCTGTGTTGTGTGGGCGGTATAGGGGTTCCGGCACGCCGCGCCATGGTCAGCCCTTGGTGCCGACGGCACGGCGATATTCGGTGATATGGGCGCCCCCAATAATGCCGGTATCGACCATCTCAGCGTTGAGGATCGCCGGGTAGAGCGTGGCATGATAGGTACGCAGGGCGTTGCGGTCGTCGGCGAGATGGGGCGGCACCGGCAGGTCGATGCCGTCATATCGATAGGCCCGGGTGAGATGATTGATCTGCATGGCAAGCCTCGTTGGCAATGGTGTTGGAAAAATCGGGCGGCTGTCTCACCAGAGGCTGGCGGGTTCCTCGGCCGTGGCGTCGGCTGGCGGATTATTCGCTGCTGATGCTTTCACGGGCGTGGCAGGCACGGCCTGTTTGGCCGCCGCGGTGTTCGGCTTCGCGGCTTGCGCAGCGGCGGTCCGCGCAAGCTCGGCCGCCTGGCGTTGCTCGGCGATCTGGTCGGCGAGTGTTTTGCGCGAGGCCATAAGCTGCCCCAATGCGCCATCTGCGCCTCGTCCGAGTTCCGCATCGATTTCTGCGGCGCTCGCCGTGATCGAGATCGGGCGGGCCTCGCCGGTTTCGAGATTTTGGGCCACCCCTGCCACCTTGCGGGGCATAATGGTTAGAGTGACGGTGTCGTCGGGGCCTGCGACGAGATCGAAGCCGAGCGAATAGTGGCTTAGCAGCGGAAGCAGGCTGGTAATCAGCATGATATCTGTCCTTCTCGTGAAAATGCAAAAGCAGATCAGGCGGCGAGCTTTGAGGGCACCGCAGGAGCGGCGTCGCCCGGAGGTGGTCCATATCGTCCATCGAGCGTCATGCAGCTCGGCAGGCGTCCCGCCCATTTGAAGCCGATGGGGCCGAGCATACCGGCGATGAGGTCGGACTTTTTGCCCCCCAGCCGTTTGGCGAACGCCTTTTCGCCCATATGCGCGATCAGGCCGCATTCGCGAGCGATGAACCTCAGTTCATCCTTGGTGTATCGCTCAAGAAAAGCCTTATCGACCTGCCAGGTGGCGCGCAGATCGACGTCGAAGGCGCGGGCGAGGTCGGCAACATGTTCGAAATTTACCACGTCCTTGGCATAGGCCGCGCCGATCGCCGACAATATGGTGGCTGCCTGGGCTTCCTCGAGTTCGCCGATCACCGTGATTTTGGCGCGATAATCGAGGCCGGGGAATGCGGCGTCGACCAGCAGGCCCGAGCGCGCCTTGAGGGTTTCCGCCTTGATCTGCGGCAACGTGCCCGACATCGCGGCAACCAGGATCGCACTCTGGGCATGCGCGCTATTGCCCGCAAGCGCCCTTGCAACCGCAGTGCGCCACATGGCTTCGCGCAGTTCGACGGTACGGTCTGCGATCGATTTGGCGGTGACAGTCGATTTGGACGCCGTCGGCGCGCTATTCGCTTTGCCGGCCGCGACGGACGGGGCAGATGCGACCATCCGGCTTCTTACTGGAGAGCCGGTCCCATCGCCTGACATCTCCTTGCCGTCGCCCCTAGCTTCATTGATGACGTCGTCCTGCTCTTCATCGTCAGCGTCATCGTCTGCATCATCATCTTTCACACGGCGCACCGCCGCCCGCGCGGCCTTGTCGGCGCGTTCCTGTTCCTCGAAGCGGAGCATTTCCGCCGACTGGGTCTTGAGTTCGAAGCATGCCGCGTTGGTGCAGTGGCCATCGTCGATATGGGTCTCGAAGAGCGCCCGCTGCGTTGCCGAATTGAACGGGCAGGTCATGCATTCGCTCTTGTCGAAACTGGCGCTGGCGAGAACCTGCGTGACGCGCATCAGCAGGTCGCGTGTCTTGCTCACGTCCAGGCCGGAGCTCAGGATCGTATCGAGCGCCTTGTCCTGCTTGTCAGCGGGCACGGCGGCGAGCAGTTCGGCATGGCCGACCTTGATCCGGCGTTCGTCGAGCGCGCGCTTGACGGTATCGGAGAGGTTACCCAGAGCAAGACGGCGGTCGAGCTTGGCTTTCGACCAGCCGAGCCGGCGCGCGGCTTCGGCCCGATCGTCCTGGCAGGCCGCGAGCACGCGCACGGCGGCATCGGCCTGCTCGGTTTCCGATGCGTCGTCGCGCACGTCGTTTTCGTCGATCGCTGCCTCAAGGGCTTCCTGATCGGTCATCTCTCGGATGACGACGGGAATTTCGCCCTCAGGCCCGAAGGCTTCCAAGGCCGCCCGGTAGCGACGCCCGCCTGCGACGATGAGATAGCTGTCGCTCGCATCCTTGGTCGGACGAACCAGTATCGGCTGGAGCATTCCGCGCAGGCGCAGCGACGCGACGAGCTCGTCATGCTTCGTGCTGTCGAAATAACGGCGGGGATTATATCCGACGGAGATGTTAGCGAGTGGCAAAGTCGTGATGGGTGGGGGCGATGCGGCGATGAGGGCAGAGAGCCCTGTTCCCAGACGCTGGGTGCGATTGCGGGTCATGAGTCGGACCGAACGGTGGCGGAACGGCTGAGGCCGGGAATGCGCGGGTTGTCATAAACGCTGTTTACGGACATTTGCAGCGCCTGCTGGCGGGCGCTGAACCAGGTCGAGGCGGTGACCGCGTAGGTCTGGCTGGCAAAGTGCTCGCCGTCGCTGAAGAAGGCGACGTCCACGGCAAAATCATTCAGGCAAACATCGGATTGGGCGCGCATCGCCTTATCCTTTCATGAGCGATAGCCGCCCCGGTCGTAGACCGGAGCGGGCGTTGGAGGAGAAATTCGGGAAATCCCAAGCCGGACGTCAGAGCGCCTGTTCGAGCAGCTTCCTGGCCTTGCCCTCGAGTTCGAGGCGGCTGTCCTGATGGGGTTTTGAACGTGCCACAGCGGTGATGCCTTGCACGAAATCGTACAGGCTTTCCGGGGGATGCCCCTCCTCCGCCATTACCGTCTGGATGATCTTCGTCGTCTCGGCCTTGGTGAAGCCGCGGCGGCGCAGGAAAGTATCGCGGTCCTCATCCTTGCGCGCGACGATGCGTTCCCGCGCGGCCTTGATCCCGGTGATGAAATGCTGCGGCGAGGAGTTCGCGAAATGCTCGAGCGCGGGCGCAGCCTGGTGAGAGAAACGGGCGGCCGCGAATTTCGAGTGACGGATGTTCACCTCCTCGAAATTCTCGACGCCCCACAGGCACCTATTGGCGCAAACTCCTCGTAGGTAGAAGGTCGCGATGCCGAGCGTTTTGGAGCCGACCTCGGAGTTCCACGCGTAAAATCCGCGAAAATAGAGATCGGGATCGCCGTTGGGCAGCTTACCAGCCTCGATCGGGTGCGTGTCGTCGACCAGAAATACGAACACATCCCTGTCCGAGGCGTAGAGCGTCGTCGTATCCCTGGTGATGTCGACGAAGGGGTTATAGGTCATACTGCCCCACTGGATCGTTCCGGGCACCTTCCAGCGTGTGTCACCGACACCGTCGCCGGCGAAAGCCATGATCGCCTGCACGAGTTCATGGTCGAAAATACGGCCATACTCGCTGCCAGTGGCGGCGCGCAGTTCGGTGCGGCCATCGTCGGTCTGAAGCAGTTTCACCTGTTCGCCGCGATGGGTGATGAGGCCGTGTTGCAGGTTGATCCCGGCCAGAGCGGCGGGAAGCTGGCGTAGATAGGAGGCCGGCGCACCGACGAGGCTGGATATCTGGCCGAAGGACCAGTTGGTCGGTGCGACAGGCCGTCCATCCCCCGGCGCGATCAGCATCAGCCGTTCGGGATTGTCGCTCCTGGCTTCGACCCGGATCGCGCGACTTTCGACGATGCGCGTGGTCGAGTGATCGGCGCGGGCGCGAACGCTGTCATAAAGACTGGAAAGCGAGAGAAATTTCTCGTCATCGGGCCGTGAGAACCATTCCGAGGATACGCGGCCGCTGCGGCCACCGCGCGACACATCGATGTGATAGGGTGCGGACACGGGGGGCGTGTCATTCAAGCGGGCAAGGCTCGCCATGGGAACCATCTCCTGGAGCTAGAGGGGCAACGGGCCGATCCACGTCTCCCGTCACATTCCTGCCCCTCCCTTCCCTTTCCGACATCTTGGGATCCTGGCTTCGCAATGACCTGATTTGGCGCTAAGATAGCGACCGCGTTCCAACCCTCCTTCTGGCTCATCCATTGATCGCCAGGAGGTGCTACTAGTGAAAACGTTCGGAATATTGGCCCGGCTGACGCGGGTGATGCTGTCTGCGGGCCTGGGTACAAGGCGAGGCTTGGTACAAGCGTTCGGCCTGGAAGCCGTCGTGATCGCGATGGGCGTCGTCGGCCCCTATGCGCTGAAGCTGTTGATCGACGCGCTGGACGGACCGACGGGATCGCCCCTGCAGTTGCTCCTCACCATCCTGCTGTTCGTGGGATGCTGGGCCGGTGCTTCCATCGTCGAAACGGCCAGGCTCGCCTGCACCGCGGAAATGGTCGAGGCGCTGACCCTGCACTTCACGACCCGGGCGCTTGCCGCCGCCTTGCCGGAGATCACGGCGGCGCGGGACAGTCAGAGCGGGCGGGTACCCGGCATGCTGGAGCGGCTGCCCTATAGCCTGACACTGGTCGTGGAAGGATTGATCTGGCGGCTCGGGCCGGTCTTGCTGCAGGCTATCGCCAGTCTTGCGGTGATCGCCAGCCTGATCCAGCCTCGTTATGTGCTGGTACTGTCGCTTACGCTTCTGGGATTCGTCGGCGCGACCTGGATCGGGGCCAGACGCCACCGCGTGCACGCGGACGCGACCAATGCGGCGGCATCGCATGTGTCCCGCACGATCGGTGACATCGTGCGCAATGCCCGCCGCGTGGTGCTCAACGGCGCTCTGGATCGTGAACTGCGTTATGCCGGCGATATATTGAGGGCGAAACGACAGGCCACCGCCAGCATGTACCATTCACTGACCGTCATGGCGGCGCTGCTATTCTGCATTGTCGGCGTCGGGCTTGTGGCGCTGTTGATGCTTGCGGGCCTTGATGTGGGCAAGGGACGCATGACCGCAGGCGACTTCGTCCTGTTGCAGACCTATGCCTTTCGGCTGACTGTTCCGCTGAGCGCGCTGGGTTATATCCTCGCGCAGTCTGGTGTCGCGATCGCCAACATCCGCGATGTCCTGGCATTCACGAACGCCCATGAAGTGCCGAGCACCCCGCAGCCCGGTCCCACAGGTGCTGCGGATCTGACGGTAGAAGACGTCAGCTTCTGCTACGGCGACAACATGCCGGGTATTAACGGCATTTCGCTTTTTATCCCGGCGGGCCGCTTCGTCGCGATCGTCGGCCCCAACGGCTCAGGCAAATCTACCCTTGCTCAGCTGCTGGCCGGCGTGCTCACGCCCGGCTCGGGGAAAGTCGAGATTGCGGGGGTCGATATCGCGACGATCCCATGGGAAGCGCGTCACCGCCATATTCTCTATGCGCCGCAATTCATCGGCCTGTTCAACCGATCATTGCGGGAGAACATCCTCTATCCCCCGGCGAACCAGTCGATCCACGATGTCGAGAAACTGCTTAACGTCTGGCGTTTCTATGAGCCGGGGAGACCAATCGACTTCGAGATGGAATTGGGAGAGCAAGGCGAGCGCCTGTCCGGAGGTCAGATTCAGAAGCTGGAGCTCGCGCGGCTGGCCGGTGTGGAAGTGCCGGTCCTTATCCTCGATGAAAGCACGTCTGCGCTCGATCCGTCCAGTGAGGCGAGTGTGATTGCGAGATTGCGGAGCCGGGCCAGGAGTGCGACGACGTTGATCATGATCACCCATCGCCTCGCCACAGCGAAGGCCGCCGATCAGGTTCTCTTCATGCGCGGCGGGCGGCTGGTTGGCAGCGGAACGCATGGTGAATTGATGCAGCGATGCGACTCTTACCAAGCTCTCTGGCGCGCTCCGCAAGTGTGAGCTTAGCCGACGCCTGTCCCGGTCACATCTTGCATATTTTACAAATTGGCGTATCTGTTTAACGCAAAGGAGTTCCCCGATGACAACGAGGCACGAAGATCATCTGTCCCAGCGACATGAAGCAGTCGTGGCCGCCGCGAAGGCGGCAGGTTTGCTTTCGGGCACGAACAGCGCGGTCGGCGCCCGGGTCCCGCGCGAACTCATCGATCGTGCCAAGATGCGCAGCGGCATCGCCTCAACCACCGATCTCGTCGAATATGCGCTTGCCAAAGTGGCGCTGGAGGATGATTTCGGGGCCAGGCTCGTGAGCCGGAAGGGCTCGGTCCCGGCAGATATCGCGCTTGGGATTTGACCGCAAGGCGTCGCTGCGCCGGATCAGGCCGCAGCGATCGGCAGCAAAGCTGGCCCGGCGGCGCGAAGAGGAACTGCCGCTTGTTCATAAAGCAACTGTTGTAGGTCGCGAGCTTCTGCTCGACACCTGCGTCTATATCGATGTGCTTCAGGGCAAGACGCCTGCGCAAGCGGATCGGTTACTGGAAAACCGGATCGTCAATCACTCCTGTGTGGCGCTTGGCGAAATGACCCATCTGATGGGCGCGCTCGATCCGGCGGACAGGCGCACGGCTGCGGTTCTCAAGACGCTGGGGCGGACAATCGATGATATTCCCGAACATCGTCTGACCATACCATCCTCGCGGGTGTTCGCCGAGGCCGGCATGTTGGCAGGATTGGTAACGCGCCTGTCCAGCCAGCCGCATTCGATCGCGCTGCTTAATGATGCTGTTCTGTTTCTTCAGGCTGCTGCGATGGGTTGTGATCTGCTGACCGGTAACCGGCGCGATTTCGATTTTATGGATCAACTTGTGCCCGGAACGGGCGTCATCCTGTACTGATTAGTGGATGACCAACAATATTTACCCCCTCGTCGCGCAGAGCCGAATACACGTCCTCACTGTACAAGCGCGCGGTCTGACCGGCGTGGTCCCAGAAATGGGTTTCGGCACTTAGCCGTGCGGCGATCCAGAGCCCGGTGTCCAACCTGCGTCCTGTGCCTATGGCTGTCGATAACCCAGGCGGCGAAGACTCAAATCGGATCCTCCTGATCCCTTCGGTACCATATTGACTTGCGGTCGCCCGCCGGGTCGAACGACATAGAGCGGATTTCCGCAATGGATCATCAAGGGGACTGAAGTTTGAGTGCAGAAAAGGCTCGCCCCTATTTTCAAAATTCGATCGCGCAACTGGAGACTATTTTCCGGACCTCTCAGTCGGACCCGGATATCCTTCGTCTTCTTGACCATGAACTGAGTTTTCGTACGACGGATCGGGCAGCGCGCTTGCGCGCCGGCATTGCAAACGCCCTTGCGACGGAGCCGGCGAGCAAAGCGCCACCTGGCAAAGCACCCGAGCGCTCCGAGGCGCGATCTTCGCGCCAGCCGAGCACGGCCCCTGACCCGTTCGCTGGCAAAGCAGCGCCATCCTCTATTGCATCTTTGCCGCCCATTCTGGCGTTTGGCGATTTGCCTTCTGTCGCAACGCCGGACCATGACAATATGGCAGCCGGCATGCTCGCAGCCTGGACCGCTTTGGAAGCACTGTCGCCCCAGACCTATAGAAGGCCTGAAGACCTTGCTTCCGGCGATCGCAGCTGTGTCGCCGATCTCTCGCGAGGGCAGGTTCCTTGGGGCAAGGGTGAACGGTCGCGCCCCAAGCGGCAGCTCTATTATCAGGTGATCCTCGGCGCGATCCCGATGGATCGTGCGACCGAAGATCTGGTCAAGGCCTTCGGCGCAGATGAAGAGCGGAGCACGCGGCAGCGGGAGAAGGCCGCGATCGGCGCGGTCCTGGTTGACAAGAACGGCGTCCTCCTTGAGGACAACAGCATCTCGGTCTCAAGCTTCGCCTGGGCGCTTCCCTTGGCGCTCAAGCTGAAGCTGGGCGCGCTCGGTGCATGGCCTCGCATCGAGCCGCGGATCATCGGGGCGCTCGAGAATATCCTGCGCCGAACAGACGATGCCGGAAACCCGGTCCCTTTGGATCTCGCGACGATCGACCAGGCGCACCGCTGGCTCGTTGCCCAGTTCGGCCTTCCCGCTGTTCTCGTAGAGCCGCCGAGCTTTGCCTTGCGGGTGTTCCACTATTTCAAAGCGAGAAATCCGCCCGAAGTCTCGCTACTCAATTCCTTTTTCATGGGCGACCTTTCGAAGGCGGTCGATCTGTGCGCGAAGGGAGAGCTACCCGGCGGCCTTCGTCAGTATCTGGGTATGGATGCGCCCAGCAGGACGATCGACCTGTTCTCGGACACCGACGCGCTCGAAGCGGCCGTGGCACCGGCCAGGACGCCCGCGGCGCGCTGGCCGAGCCCTGGTGGGCATCCCCTGGTCCTGCTGCAGCAGGCCGCTGTCAATCTCGCCCGTTCGGCACTGGCCGACGGCGGAGGCGTGATCGCCGTTAATGGTCCTCCTGGAACCGGGAAGACCACCCTGCTTCGCGACATCGTTGCCGCAACCGTACTCGATCGCGCGATGGCGATGGCGTCGTTCGACGACCCTGCAAAGGCCTTTACGCCTTCAGGAGAGCGACAGGCGTTCGGTCCCAAAGCCTTCTTTCATCTCTATGTGCTGGACCCGTCGCTCAAGGGACATGAAATGCTGGTCGCCTCCAGCAACAACAAGGCGGTGGAGAATGTCAGTCGTGAGCTTCCGGCAGCCAAGGCCGTTGGCCGTTCGACCGACGACATAAGCTATTTCAAGTCCATCAGCGACCTCGTCTACAGCCCCCGTGCGTCGACCGAGGACGACGATGGTCCCGCCGTTCCGATGGAGCCCGCTGACACCTGGGGCCTGATCGCGGCCGTGCTGGGCAACGCGCGCAACCGCGCTGCCTTTCAGCAGAGCTTCTGGTGGCATGAGGACTGGGGGTTTCGCACCTATCTCAAGGCCGCCAAGGGGGACCCGGTCGTTCAGGAGATCAAGGATCCCGAGACCGGCAAGATCATCGAGCGCCGCACCCCGCCGGTTGTGCTCGCCGAGCAGCCGCCCTCGCCCGCATTCGCCTTGAGAAACTGGTACAAGGCGCGCGACCGCCTGCTCACACTCAAACAGACGGTAGACGGGCGATTGGCGGCGCTGGAAGCCGTCCGGATTCTCTGCGTTCGGCTGGCGGAAACCCGAAAGGCGATCGCGAGGGACGAAGCGGAACTCGCGCAGACGCGCTCGCGTCGTCCGGACCTTGAGGCCGACCGCGCCAATCGGCAGATCGACGTTGAGAACGCCGCGCGCGTCCATGGCGAGCGGAGCGCCGCGATTGCGGCACATCGCACCGAACGGCCCGTCTTCTTCTCACGCTTGTTCCGCACGGCCCGATGGGCGGCCTGGACCTCCACCCAGGCACCTCTGGTCGCGGCCCAGGCGCAAGCCCGGACAGCCCTACCAGCGCGTTGACGAAGTCGGTGTGATCTGATTCAGCCTGGATACGGAAAGAAGGCGGTCAGCGACGATGGCGATGCGACGTGATGGTGATGTGCAGGCGGATCTGATCGTGTCGTGGTCAGATATACCGCGCTCTCCCGGGCACGCCTTTTACGACAAGCTTCAGAAGCTGCTGGTGGATGCCGGGTTCGACCGCTTTGTGGAAGAGGCGTGCCAGGCCTATTACGCTGCGCGGATGGGGGCGCCATCGGTACCCCCCGGCCGATACTTTCGGATGCTGCTGATCGGCTATTTCGAAGGCATTCACTCCGAGCGCGGGATTGTGTGGCGGTGTTCGGACTCGCTTTCGCTGCGCGAGTTTCTGCGGTTGACGACGCGGGAGAAAGTCCCCGACCATAGTTGGATGTCGAAGACCCGCAGCCGGCTGCCGCACGAGGTTCATGACCAGATATTTGCCTGGGTTCTGGGGCTCGTAGCAGATCATGAGCTGGTGAAGGCCGAACGGATCGGCGTTGACGGATCGACGATGGAAGCCAATGCGGCGCTGCGCACGATCGTGCGGCGCGACACTGGCGAGACGTATCGTGAGATGCTGACGCGCATGGCGCACGAGAGCGGCATCGAGACACCAACAGCCGACGACCTGGTGCGCCTTGATCGCAGACGCACAGGCAAGAAGCTGTCGAACACGGATTGGGAGAGCCCGGTCGATCCGGACGCCAAGGTGGCGCGGATGAAGAACGGCTCGACGCGGCTTGGTTACAAGCCTGAACATGCGGTCGATCTGGATACCGGCGTGATCGTCGCAGCGCCGATCCATCCTGCGGACAAGGGCGATACGAACACCCTCGAGGCGACGCTCGAGGCGGCTGCGCGTAACCTGGCGACAGTCGATATGGCACCGGCCCCGGACACCCCGTGCGATCTTGTAACCGACAAGGGGTATCACTCCCGCGAGGGCCTCAAGGCACTCGCAAACGGGCCGTGGAAGACCCGCATATCGGAGCCCATGCCCGCCAAAGGCATCCTGCGCTGGCACGGTGATGAGGAAGCGCAGAAGGCGGTCTACGCCAATCGCGCCCGCCTGAAATCCCGCATCGGACGCAAGACCATGCGCAAACGCGGCGAGCTGGTGGAACGCAGCTTTGCCCATGTCCTGGACCGGGGCGGCATGCGCCGCGCATGGCTGCGTGGGCGCGAAAACCTCCACAAGAGGTATCTGATCCACGTCGCCGGCTTCAACCTGGGCATCCTCATGCGCGCACTGTTCGGATGTGGCACCCCAAGGGAGGCCGCCAGCGCTTCACAGGCGTTTTTGCTCGTTGCTCAGACCGAAAACGCGCTGATCTTCGCCCTCGTCGGCCAAGTCGCAGCCGAAACCGGTGTCCTGCTTATCATCATGTCTGCGGGGCCGGGCTGAGCGCCGTCCCGAAAAATCGACTTCGGCAGCGGGCTGCTACGCGCCGTCGAACGTGCGTTCGCTGAGGCTGACGCCGCCCTTGCCGCTCTGGATCAGGATATCGCCGGACGCGAAACAAGGCTCGCCGCGCCGCGGGCGGTGGCGACGCAATTGGCAAGCGAGATCGACCGCCATCGTCCGGAATTGGGCGACCGCATCATCGACGACGCCTTCTTCGCACGAGGCCATGAGGCGTCGAACCTTGAGGCGCCCTGGATCAACGACGCCGTCCACCGTCTCCGCGAAGACCTCTTCATCGCCGCACTGGACGTGCACAAGGCCTTCATCGACGCCTCGGCGCAAAAGATGCTGCACAATCTCAGCGTCCTGATGGACTTCTTTTCCGGGGGAGCGCCCCAGGATCCGGCGAAAAAGGCGCTGCTTAGGGACCTATGGTCGACCCTGTTCCTGGTCGTACCGGTCATTTCCACGACTTTCGCCTCGGTCGAGCGCATGCTGGGCGACCTGCCGGTCGGCAGCATAGGCTGGCTGTTGATAGACGAAGCGGGACAGGCGCTGCCCCAGGCGGCCGTCGGCGCGATCCTGCGCGCACGCCGCGCGATCATGGTCGGAGATCCGTTGCAGATACCGCCCGTCGTGGCCTTGCCCGAGCGCCTGAATGCCGAGATTTGCCGACACTTCCGGGTCGACAAGCCAATCTGGGCGGCCCCGGAAGCGTCCGCCCAGACGCTCGCGGATCGGGCATCCCCCTATCAGGCTGCATTCCGTTCGGACCAGGGCTCCCGCCGGGTTGGTATTCCGCTGCTCGTTCACCGCCGTTGCCAGGAACCGATGTTCGGCATCTCCAACAGGATCGCCTATGACGGCCAGATGGTCCATGCCCCCGGCCCTCGCCAGAGTGCGATCGGCCGGGCGCTGGGTCCTTCCCGATGGGTCGACATCGACGGCGAGGCGGACTCCAAATGGTCTCCCGACGAAGGCGAGCAGGTCATCTCGCTCATTCGGCGTATCATCGACGCCGGCATCACCTGCCCGGACCTGTTCGTCATCACCCCTTTCCGCATTGTGGCCCAGGAGATGCGTCGCCGTTTGGAGAAAGAGAGGGCGATGTTCGCCGCGGCCGGGGTCAACATCCGGGAATGGTCCAACGACCGGATCGGGACCATTCATACGGTTCAGGGACGGGAGGCGGAGGCGGTCATTCTGGTTCTGGGCGCGCCGAAGGCCTCACAAAATGGCGCGCGCAACTGGGCGGCTGGCACACCGAATATCCTCAATGTCGCCGCTTCGCGAGCCAAGCAGCATCTTTATGTCGTCGGGTCTCATGGCGCCTGGTCCGGCGTGGGTCATGCCCGGGAACTCGCAGCCCTGCCGCGCGAGCGACCCTGACGCTCGGTTTACACCGTCGGTTGGCGGTTTGCCGCACGCTTCTTTGCGCGGACTTGTAACGGTATGCGCCCGACGAGGACGATGCGCAGGCCGCGATTCCAGGCGGTCGCTCCAAGCCGGTCAGACAGCTTGCCATTCGTATAGCAGGTGGTCATCGGGGCTATATTCCGAACCGATAGCGATCCTGACCAGGCGCCCGTCGCAAGCAAAGGCGGATGCACGCGGAAAGGACAGGTAGGAACGGCCGTCGAGGATCAGGTCGCCGGATCGCACCTTGGTGATCTCACGGATCGTGCCGATCAGGCGATGGCCGGCCGGGGCATCGACCAGTTTCAGTCGGTCGCCCGCTTTGACGCGCTTCTTGAACGCCCCCAGAGACAGAACCATGTCGACAGGGTTGCGTATGCCTCGGTGTCTGGCGAGCGCCGCCCAATAGGCCTGGCCGATGCGGACCTCGCAATAGAAGCTGCACGACCAGAAATCCTGCAACGGATTGGTGCGCGTGAACCCGAACCTTTCCATCTGATCACGGACCTCGACGATGAAGGCGTTCTGCGCATCGCGGCCAGTGAGATCGGCCGGTGTATCGAGGACCTCCGCGATGATCTTGCGCCCCCCGGAGAACTTTTCCGTGCGGATGGTAAACGTCGCTTCGGCGAAATCTTGTGCAAGATGGCTTTCGATCCGCGAGGCGAGTGAAGCCAGTGCTTCGCCGACGCGATAGAGATCGCCTTCATAATGGAAGTTACCACGTTCGTCATGGCTGGTCTGGCTGTACAGGCGCGCGGGCACGCCCGGCGCGGGGGCGTCGGTCATCGATAATATCCTTGCGGGTTGCGGAATGGTGGGGCGAGACAGCGATTGTTCGCTGAAGGCGATGTTAGAGGCCTGCGGACGGGGTTTGATCGGGATCCGGCGATCAGGAGTTGGCAGGACGCATGTCAGCCGGCTCGGCAGCATGTCGGGCGGTGACCCAGTCGAAATAGCCCAGACGGGTATCGTCATTGGCCACTTCGTCTTTCCAGTCGGACAGGGGATGGACCGGATCTTCGATCCAGGGATCGCGATGAGTGGCGGGGCGGAGCGCCCTCGATAGCCCTTCGCTCGTGGCGCCATATTCAATTCCATCGACGAAGATGGCGCACCATCCACCACCGATGCCGTCGGCGCGCGAGCGCGAACAGCTATAGCTCCATTCAAACCCAATTGGGGCTTCAGATAGAGTCAGCGGGCAGCAGCGTTGAACCAGGCGCGCAATCGCGTCCGGCTGGAAATCCGTATCGCCAAAGATCGATACCAGACATGTCTCCGCGCCGCTGATCTCGATGTCCGCGCCGAATATGGGAAAGTTCGGATCGTCGAATATCTCGAGCAGGCCGTTGAACGGATTGCCGAGGTCAGTCGGCGGAAAGGACGCGAGAAACTCGGCGGTGGGTTCGCCTGGCGCCGCCTTGTCACCGAGATCAGCGGCATGTTGCCACGCTTCCTCGATAAGCGCGCTCTCCGCCGCGGTGCAGGTGAACGAGAAGGAACCCTGGACATAATAGTCAGCCATGGACGGTCTCCACTGCTTCGCAATCGACAGGATCGTCGTCGATGATCGTCAATGGCGGCGGATTGAAATTCGCACGGGCATATTCAGCCTCGATCGCTTCCATCGATCCGAGTTCGCGAATCCGTTCGATCGAAAAGATCAGCGTGTCTTGCTCGGTGGTGAAGAAGGTCTCTGGTTCGCCAGGCCCGAAGCAGATTTCACGGTCTGACGGGAAGCTTCCACTGTAGCCGGCCCGCCAGCGAACATAGGATAGCCCAAGCGACCGGCAACATTGCTCGATCTCGTCGAAGCGCCCTGCGGCGACCTCATGATCCATCAGGTATAACGGGCCGGTTACCGGTAGGTCGGAGGGATCGAATGGGGTGCCGTCCCAGTCGATGGCGGGATTATCGTCAACGATCGCAGATATAAGTTCGGGGTACCGGCTGCGGGACAGGACCCCGCCGATCTGGATATGGGCGGACACGCGGTTGGCCATGAGCTGTCTTTCGCAAAATCGAGACCATTTATTCGATCTCGTCTCTGCTCTGCCCTCCCCTCTCCCTCTCCCATTGCTGCTGTTCAATTTGCAACGGCAGCCGGTACAAGCGATATACATTGCCGGCTTGTGGTCATCGGCGCTTCGCGCTTAGATGTTCGGCAACGTTTTTGTGCCAGAGGCGTCCATCTCTTTCTTCCTCGATCTGGAGTTTTCCATGTCCGATGCCATCGAACCTGATTTCACCGCGATGACGGTCCAACTACTGAGCGCCTATTTCGCGAACAATCAGGTACCGGCCTCTGATATTCCGGGGATCATCGAAACAACCCGCACGGCGCTCGAGCGCAAGACCGCCGTAGCAACGCCCGCGGAACCAGATCATGTCCCGGCCGTATCGATCCGCAAGAGCCTTGCCTCGCGCGACCACATCATCAGCTTGATCGACGGCAAGCCCTATAAGAGCCTGAAGCGCCATATCGGCAGGCATGGTCTCACCCCCGCCGAATATCGGGAACGCTACAATCTGGCGAAGGACTATCCGATGGTCGCCCCGGGCTATTCCGAGCAGCGCCGCGAGGTTGCGCAGCGGCTTGGGCTTGGCCGCAAGAAGGTAAATGCCAGTGACGTTCCTGTCGCCGCTGAGCCGGAGACGCCCGTTGCGGCCGCCCCGGCCAAGCGCGGTCGCAAGCCTTCACGCGCGGATGCAGCAACTTCCTCCGGCAAGGCCGAGAATGATATACCGGTCAAAGGCAAGCCCGGCCGCAAGCCGCGAGCCAAGCCCGGCACAGAAAGTGTGGCGGAAGCCCCTGCCCCGGCACCGGTTGTCAAAGCCAATAGAGCCTCTATAGCCGCGGGTGCCAAACAGCACAGCAAACCGAAAACCGGCAAGCGAGTGACCAAAGCGAACGCATCTGAACTTGCGGTGAAAACTGCACCCGAAGCGGACCCCGCAAGCGTTTGAAGCAACCGGCACGGGTGAGGTCCGGAAATTTGACCTCGCCCGTCCGCTCAGTTCCTGAAAATGAGCGACGCGTAATCGCTGGCGCCGTGCAGGATGTGGATAATGGTGACCTGTGCGCCATCGACCCGGTAGAAGATCAGATAGTTTCCGTGCAGTCGACGCCGGATACCTTGTCTCTCGAAGGCGGCGAGCGTTGGAAACCGTTCGGGCATGGTGCCCAAATCAAGGCATGCGGTTCGTAATTCTCTGATGAAGCTGATGGCCCTTATGGGATTGTCGCGGGCGATATAGTCGCCGATTGCCTCAAGATCGTCTTCAGCTGCCTTGGCAAATTCGACGATCATTCCGCGCTATGCTGCAGAGCCTGATATTTGGCCTCTAGCCGGTCGAAGACCTGCTCGGCCGGCGTCACGCGACCGGCTTCCATATCCGCGATGCCGCGGGCAATGGACGCCTGCAAAGCCGAAAGCCGCGTTTCGCGCTCCTGGATCAGGCGCACGCCTTCGCGGAGAACTTCGCTCTTTGAATTGTAACGACCGGTTTCAACGAGACCGGTCACAAAACTTTCGAGCTGCTGGCCCAGATCGGCGCTGATCAAGACTGAATCCTTCAAAACCTGTGCCACCAGAATAAGCGCCTTATCAACTGTTATCAAGCCCGCCGTCTTCCAGGCCTTCAAACGTCCGTGGCAATCTTCTCAACAATGGCGCACGCATTGTCGGGCGGCAGAAACAGTCTGGTCTTGAAGCTCAGAACCTCGCTGAACGCACCGCAAGATTTGAGCCAGTTGCGATGCTCGGGCGCATAGTCGCGAATTTCTAGACGCCGGCTGTTATTGACCATCGCCATGACGAGCCTCGCTCCCTTGAGGCCCGGGATTGGAACACCGCCGGCAGCCTCGGCGCCGCGCAGTAGTTCGTCGGGCGAGAGGCTTGTCGTGTTCCCGCTCAATCCAAATTCAGACTGGAGCCGCCCGATCGCACGCGGGTGGATGATACGCCCGAGGATCGTCGTGTCGGCGCCATCGTCGATCCGCCAGACACGGACATCATCGCCTGGCAGCTTGTGCCAGACCGGCAGGAGAAGGCCGGTTGCGACATGGACCGTTTCGGTATCGACCTTCGTCAATGCATCGCGACATTCGGCCTCCCATAGTAGCCGCAACCGGTCACGATCTATGCGCTTCCAGTGACTGAGCGCCAGTTCAGCCTCCCTGATCCGCGAGGATCCGTTCGGGCGTTCAAGCGACACCATCGGGATGACACGGCCCTCCTCGTCGGTGATCGACCAGGACGGCACGCCCAGCGCGACACGGCCGGACCGCCCATTGTGCAGAAAGACGATACCGTCTGTGTTGCCCCAAATCCGCATCAGACGATCCCAGCTGGTGATGCGCGGCTTGAGGTGGAGTTCGAGGTGAAGCAGCCGTGTCTCGGCGCCGGTTCTCGGATCGACACGCAGGCACTGGTTTGCCAGCATCACGATCTTCTCGGCGCGGATGGTCTCAACGCCGACATCGAGAGTCCCAGCCTCACGCGCCGCATCGGCGCGGGCCTGGATAAGACCCATATATTCCTCGAAGATCGCGTTCTGCACGGCGATGCGTAGCGCCAGCAACCGGTTAAGCCAGCGCTGGATCGGCGGCAACCGTTCCAGCAGCACGGCCTGATCGTCGACCAGCTTGAGGCCGGTCATGTCCTGGAAGGCGGCCAGCGTGACGCTGGCGAGCTTGCCGCCGTGCAGGAGACGATACCATTGCGCCAGCGCCTCGCGTGCCAGGTCGCTTTCGAGATTGTCACTCGGGTCGAACAGGCCCTGCCCGCCGGTCTGGCGCTGCCCGCGTGTCAAGGCGCCGAGACTATCGAGCCGCCGCGCGATGGTGGAGATGGCGCGGAGTTCGCCCTTGCAGTCGGTCACCACCGGTCGAAATACTGGCGGTACGGTCTGGTTGGTACGGTGGCTGCGCCCGAGCCCCTGGATCGCCACATCGGCCCGCCACCCCGGCTCCAGCAGAAAATGGATGCGGCGCTTGTTCCCTGCTTTGGAAGCCCGATCTGCATGATAGGAGCGGCCCGTGCCGCCAGCGGAACTGAACACCAGGATCGGCTTGACCCCATCCATGAACAGGCTGGTTTCGACAAGATTGGCGCCGGCACTGCGACGCTCGATCGCTTGACGACCGTCGGGCTTGACGACAAGGCGGCGAGAGCGGCCGGTGATTTCGGCGACGCGGTCAGTGCCAAAATGCGCGATCAGCGTGTCGAGCGCGGCGGGCACCGGAGGCAGGGCGCATAACTGCTCGATCAGTTCGTCCCGCGCGGCGATCGCCTCCTGACTGAGCACCGGCTGGCCGTCGGCATCGAGCATCGGCTCGGAACGATCAGCGCCGTCGGTGGTCCGGAAAACGCGCATCTGCTGGACCGGAAAGGCGTGACGAAGATATTCGACAAGGATCTCGAGCGGAGAAACCTCCAGCGAGAGGTTGGCACGCTCCTCGGGCGACAGTTCGGCAAGGCGCCGCTCGAGAATGGCTTCCGCCGTCGTGACCAGCTGGATTACCGCAACATGGCCCCGCGCGATTTCCTGCTCGATCCCGGGCAGCAAGCTGGGCATCTTCATGGCCACCAAAAGGGCGAGCCAGAAACGCTGCTTTGAACTCTCGAACCGGCTCAGCGCCGATCCCTTGGCGCGCGAATTGAGCGTGGCGCCCGATAGGCGATCGACGATATTGGTTGCCTTGAGCACCGCGTCGAGATGGCGATGCACGATGGCCCAGGAGTCAGCAAATATGTTGTAGATCGCGATCTGTTCGGGCGTGAGCTTGTGGACCAGTGGCGCATATTCGACACCTGCGAAGCTGAGCGCGCGGGCGGTGTAGAGGCCCATAGCTTTCAGATCCCGCGCTACGATCTCCAGTGCCGCCACGCCACCTTCTTCCATGGAGGACAGGAAGATGTCACGGTCGGCGAACGCGGTTCCCGGTCCCCACAGGCCGAGACGGGAAGCATAGCTCAGATTTTCAGGCTTTGTCGCGCCGGTAGCGGACACATAGAGCACACAGGCACGTGGGAGGGCGTTCTGCAGGCGAACACCGGCAAGTCCCTGCTCTGACCCGCGCGCCGAGCCGAACTCGCTTTCAGTGCCGGCGGCATTGCCCATCTCGTGGGACTCGTCGAACACGAGCAGCCCCTCGAAATCCTCACCGGCCCAGACGATGATCTGCTGCAGACGCGATTGCCGATCATGGCGCGCAGAGCGCAGCGACGCGTAGGTCAGGAACAGTATCCCGCTTGTCATGGTGATCGGGCTGCCGGGCGGAAAACTGTCGATCGGCTGAATGTCTATCGGGAGGCCGCCCAGCGCGGCGTGGTCTCGTCTCGCATCTTCCAGGAGAGCAGTCCCACGACTGATCCAGATTGCCTTGCGATGTCCCTGGTTCCAGCGATCGCGGATGCAGGCTGCGACCTCACGACCCTTGCCCACGCCGGTACCGTCGCCGATGAAGAAGCCGGTCCGGTAAATGTGCCCCGCAGCAATTTCTTCGAGGCGGTCACCTGCACCGTTGGGCAGGAAACGTCCGGGCAAGTCGCGCGAGAAGGCATCGCCCGCCAGAATGACGGTTTCGAGTTGGGCATCGGACAGGGCCGCCACCGCGCGCTGTTGAAGCATGGGACGGTGGGTCGGCGCCGGCGGCGGGATCGAGGCCATGGCGATGGATTCGACCAGATCGTCGGGATGCGGCGTTGCCCCCTCGATCACGATCCGCGCCAGGCGCCAGGGGGAATAGAGGCCGATCGGGGCGCCCGGCGGGAGCGGCACCTCGAGAATATGGTAATCGAGCGGCTGCGCCATGTCGCCATGCGCGGCGATGCGGGATGGTGGCGCCAGCTGGCGGGAGGCGGTTCGCGCGAACATGGCGCTCGGTGATGGCCGGGGCGAAGCCAGGGGCCGCGCCATCGCGACAGGCGTCATAGGCGGTGGTGGTTCAGCCGGATCGAAGCGGCTTGGAATGGTCAGCACGATATCCAGCGCGGCATCGATCGTATCGGCGACATGCCGCTCCGGATCTCCCGTCCACCCCTTGTCGAACACAAGCAGGCGCACATCGATGCCCGTCCCATGCTTGGCATAGGGATTGCCGCCTATGGTGATCTCGACGCGCGGCGGCGTCAGTTCGGACACCATCGTATAGCCCAGCGCCGCCGTTCCATCGGCTGCGAAACTCGGCGGCATGATCGCGACGCATCGACCACCGGGGGCAAGTCGGGCCAGCGCTGCACGCAGGTGACGGGCCCCCGCGTGGCGATCGACGCCGCGCCCCGCGCTTCGGCTGAAAGGCGGATTGATGAGAACCAGCGTCGGTCGCGGCATGGCCGACAGAAGGTCATCGATATGCTCACCATCATGGCTCGTGACGGGCTGATCGAAGATGCACGCGAGCAGGTCGGCGCGCCTGGGATCGAACTCGTTCAGAAGCAACCGGGCGCCGATCCGCTTTGCGTGAACGGCGAGCATCCCGGTCCCGGCGGACGGTTCGAGCACGAGGTCTTCGGGCCGTGCCTGGGCGGCGAGGCCCGCCAACCAGGCAAGCGTTACCGGCGTGCTGAACTGCTGGAGATCGACCTGGCGTTCGGAGCGGTAGGTCTGGGTCGGTAGGCTGCGTTCGAACGTGCGCAGCCTGGCGCAAATGTCCGGCGCCGAGCCGCTCTGGAGCAGCGCGCATTCGGCGTCAGCCAGCAGCATGACCTGCGCAGCTTCCAGGGCGTCATAGGCGTCCCGCATCGACCAGGCGCCATCGGCATCATCGGCGCCAAACGCTTCGATCATAAACTTTTTGATTGCCTGTCGGGTGACGGAACCGGCAGGCCGCAAACGCTGGGCGATTGATTTCGCGACGTCGTGCAACCGGAACGGCATATCAGCTGGCGGCGAGGGGGCGAACTGGAAGAGATTCATGGGCACCTCGATGAACAATGAAAAACGCGTACGTCCCCTTCCCCTCTCCCCATCCAGCATGGCGTGGGCATCCCGGAACAACGCGTTCGCCAGCCGGTGACGGCGTCGCGCCGCGGCGCTAGAAGGAGCTATGGCGTCCTCGCTCGACTATCTCGATGAACTCGACCGTCTGCTGCTCGACCAGGGCGAGGATTGCATGCTGTTGACCCAATTGGATGGTTTCCTGACCGGAATCATCGTCAGTCCCGACCTGATCACACCCGGCCAATGGCTAAAGCGTGTCTGGGCCGGCGACGACGGCGAGGGCATTCCCCGGTTCGACGACGTCGGCGGGTTGCAGCATTTCATCGATCTGGTGATGCACCACTATCACGCGATCCTGACGTCGCTGGCTCGACCGGGCGACTATGAACCGGTGTTGGAAATCGACACGCGATCCGACGAGACCCTGTGGGAAATGTGGGTCGAGGGTTTCGGACAGGCGATGGATATCCATCCGGCTGGCTGGCGGCGCATATTGGCGGATGACGATCCAGGATGCCGGGCGGCGATCGAGGGCCTCCGGATGCTGCGTGCTTTTGCCAACGGCTCGACGCAACTCACGCGCGTACAAGAGGATCGCTGGGACGCGGAAGCACCCGACCTTATCCCTGTCTGGGTGGACATACTGCACCAATGGCGGCTGGAGAATGAGCCGAACCGGTCTTCAACGATCGGGCGTCAGAAGATTGGCCGTAATGACCCCTGTCCTTGCGGATCTGGACGCAAATACAAGAAATGCTGCGGCCTGAACTGAAACGGAGCGCTGTGATCGGGGCCGAAACGACAGGCTCCGGCCCTGCGGGCGGTCAGGCCGCCTTAGCGAATCCGTCTTCGCCGTCGCCTCCGGAGTCGGCGGGCGTATAGGTCTGCTCCTGGGCTCCAGTCACATCCGGCAAGTCCTGATCGACATCGCGCGGCGCAGCATCGAAACGCATCGCATCAGGAAGCCATGAAAGCGCGCGTTGCTGAACTTCCGGTTCCATGATGACGTGTCCGCCGAAGAGCCGTTCGGCGGATGCGGCGAGATCATGCTTCTTCGATCCGGAATAGCGCAGGCGCAGTTCATCGCCGCCGATCTCCTCGAATAACGCGAGAATACCCGGCTTGGTCAGCTTGTCGAAGAAGGTGAGCGCAGTCGGGCGCCACCAGGCGGCGACATCAATGCCGAGCTTGTGACCCAGATGATCGATAAAGCTCGCGCCCTCGCCGCCATCCGGAACAGCGCAAAGCGTGCGGGCGATCACACAGCCGAGCCAGACTCCCCGCGCGTCGTCCGGGAGCGCGCAGAAAGCATCATACCGCTCCTCGATGGTGTTACGGCCAACCCAGCTGCGATCGAGCGATTCATCCAGCCTGACCCATTCGGCTGTGGCAGCCGTCTCCGGCTTGAAGTCGACGATGAGCGGCGAGGGGATTAAGGCGTGCAGGTCACTCGGCATGCCGGAACTCGGCATCCGGCACTGCTCATCCGCCATGATGAAAGTGCCGAGATCGAGCGCGAAACCCGGATCGCTCGCGACATGGAGCGCGAGCAACTGGGTCTTCATCATCGCCATCATATCGTAAAGCCGCTGGCTGATCATCGGTCGCGTATCATCAGTGACCGCCCCCTCCTGCACCTGCGCTTGTGTGTCACCCTCGCCGCCGTCCGCCATACCCTCGCCCACCGTTTCATCGGCAGGGGCGACGTAAAGCTGGTGATGGATTTGCGGGCGGCCATCGGGTGCGAGCACGACATAGGCAAGTGCGGACGCTTTCTGCTCAGCGTCGTACCGTGGGGCGCGGTCGACGATAGTCGTCAGTTCGGCGCGCAGTCGCTGCTCGTCCTCGCCATCGGGTTCTTTGCCCTCCTGGTCCGGATCGCCTTCGATTTCGGCGATCTGCGCTTCGATCTCCAGCTTGCGGGCCTCCTGCTCGAGCGTCAGCGGCTCCTGCGCGCCGGTCAGAGGTTGCAGGGCATAAGTCTCCATATACGGAATGCGGGGACCAGCGACGACGCGTACCTCGCCCAGCCCTTCACGTGTCCGGATGGCCTCGGCTTCGGCGAGCAGTTTCCTGTCCGCCAGTTCATCGAGGATATGCGTGTCGACCCAGCGTTCGTCGGCCGCGGTAGAGAAGAGGTCGGCGTCCTCGACGCGGCCGCCCGCGGCGATATAGGCACCGCGCCCAATCAGCAGCGCCTTGGGCTCGTCCGCGCGATAGCTGTAATTTTTGAGCAGCCGCCGGATCTCGTTGACGTTATCGCGCGACCAGGTCCCTCGCACGGCCTCCCAGACCGCTGTCTGGCGAGCTGTATCGGCGGTCGTCGCATAGGCCTTAGCAATATCGAGCGTGATCTCTTCGGCTTCGAGCGCGGCGAAGATGGGACCTGCGAGATTGGCGAGGCGGAGCCGCCCCAGCACGAACCGCTCCTCGATACCGAAGCGCCTGGCGATATCTGCAGGGGTGCGCCCCTCGACTTCGATCAGGTCGCGGAAGGCCAAGCAATCTTCAGCAGGGGACATGGCCAGGCGATCGAAATTTTCAACCAGGCTGATCTCGCGCCCATCCCTGGCGTTGGACAGGATGAGAACCGGGACTTGATGATCGGCTGGCAGCGTTCCCTTCTCGATCAGCCGATGAATGGCGTCGAGCCGGCGGCCGCCGGCGGTAACCCGATAATGCCCCTTTTTGCGCGCCACGGGGATGGCGACCAGGTTCTGTACAAGGCCGTGGCTGGCGATGCTGGTTTCCAGTTCGGCATCGGCGCGCGCATCGGTCCGCTTGCGGACATTGACCGGCGACTTGGCGAGATTGGCGGCGGGCACAAGGATGGGTGTTGTGGTCATTCGTCAAAGCTCCACAGAAGCGGCCCGGGCATCGAACCGCGCACCTTACTCATCCCCCTTTCCCTTTCGTTTCCGTTTTGGCTCGTGACGACAGGCAGGCGCAAAGCTATGAACCGTAGCTTCGTAATTTTAAGGAGGAAGTTTATGAACAATTCCGAACTCGCCGAGGCACTTACGGCTGCGCACGAATTGACGAAGGCCGATGCGCGCAAGCTCGTCGATGCGGTATTTGGGGCCATCGCCGACGCAGCAGCCAAAGGGGAGGAAATCTCGCTGAACGGCTTTGGCAAGTTCAAGGTCAAGGACACGCCGGCGCGCGACGGACGCAATCCGGCGACCGGGGAAACCATCACCATCAAGGCGTCGAAGAAGCTGACATTCACGCCCGCCAAGGCGGTGAAGGATCGCCTGAACGGCTAAACGAAGCGCTGCCAATGCTGTCGCCGGCAGGGCAGCACCCTCTTGCATGGATATCAGGCAACGCGTTCCCGTGCTTCCAGCACATCTGCCCAGTCATTACAGGGTGCCGGCGGCCAAGGGCTGACGATCTCAAGGCCTGGTCGATTATAGGCGAGATGGGCGCGGCGATTGGCTTTCCATCCGGCCGCATCCCGGTCGAACAGCAGAACGAGGCGTTTCAGCCCGCTGGGCAGCAGGACATGCGCGGCGCGTTCGGCGCCGAGTGTCGCCCAGACGGGAATGCGGTGAAGGCGCATCGCGGCGAGCGCCGTTTCGACCCCTTCAGCGAGGCCAAGAACTGTGGTCGCGGCGGCAAGTTGCACTGCCCCGCGACCCGGCCGTCCAAGCATCAACCGCGGATCCGACAGATCATCCGCCTTTAAGCCGGTCGTCGGATCGAGGAAGGTTCGGTGGACAGCGACGATCCGACGCCTTTCGCGGATCGCTGCAATCATCGCCGGACGGAATACGACTGCATGGCCACGTCCCAGCGGCGTACGCGCATTGTAGCGCAGATCGTGCCAGGGCGGTGAGAGGAAACGGCTGGCGAGATAAGCTTGCACGGGAGTGCCCATAATAGATTTGGATGCCTCCCAAACCCGCAGGCTAGGCCCGGGCCTGGGCCAGTCGATGTACAATTTGCATGGCGAAGCCGAGATCGGCCGCTCGGGAAGCGCAAGGTGCAGGCGCCGGATCGCCCGCAGGACGTCTATGGTGTCGCAACCCGCAAAGCATTTGAACAGCAATGTCTCGCGGCCCACACGGATCGACAGGCTGGGATTATGGTCATCATGAGCCGGACACAGACACAGGCCGCGGTCATTTCGCCATGTTCCTCCCAGCTGGCGGCACAGGTTTGCGCCCTGGAACTCGAGTTGGAGACCTTCCATCGTCGCACGCTCAGCCGCTGAGCCCTTTTTTTTCATGTCTCATCGAGAGCCAGCGACAGTGCCAGAAGCGCCGCCGCCAACTCGCGCTGGACCTCAGCAACGTCGAGATCGAGTCTGGCGGCTATTGCCGCATAGGTGAGGCCCTCGACGCAATGGGCGAGATAGATGACGCGTCTTTGTTGCGGCAGCTCCGCAAGGGCGGTGCGCAACTTCGCCTCTTGCTTCGCATCGCTGGAGTCCAAGGCGTGCTGCTCGACCCAAATCCATCCCCTGACCCACACGCCATGAGGGGTCTCCTCGACACGGGTTTCGTCGGCGTCGATGCGCAGCACGGGCGCACCTTCCAGCCTGGCCCTGGCGACTGCAATTGCTGGATGGCGGGCATCGCCCAGTCGATCGGCAACGGCCGTAAGACGACGAAGAAGCGGCGCGGCTTTGCCGCGAGACCAGGACCAAGTCCCGCCGAACAGATGGGCTTTGAGATCTTGAAGTAGCGAAACTATCTTGGAATTGTGCATGGTGGTTCATTCCTGCCGGATACTACCTGCCCCGTCCCACCCCCTCCTTTCCCAAGCCATGTGGTCCGGGCGTCGTGCTCTTCGTCGTCGTCGCATCTTAAAGGGATTCTCGAGCGCCCGCGTTCGTCACCCCTTTGCGGCTCGGGCGATGGAACCGATATCCATCCATTGGACGCCGCGAGGACCGTCGGAGCCATTGCTCGATTGGTTTGCGAAATATCCTGTCAAACGGGACGCAGCGCAGCTATGTTTTAGAAAGGTTTTTACTTGAAACAGAATGGAGGCGCTCGGAGGCTGCCAGCAGATTGGTTGAAGAAGAGGGAGAGGACGCAGCTTGCGATCGCCGTAAATCGGCGAAGGGGGAACCGCCCTTGAACGAGGACGACTATTCAGAGATATTCGAGCGGCTGAGCCCTCGAAAGGGCGATTGCCTGCGAGAGGCCGCTAAAGGCAGCTCCTCAAAAGAGATCGGGCGTGCTTTGGGTATCTCGCCCAATACGGTCAACAATCACATCCTGGAAATCCGCAGGCAGCTCGGCAATGTGTCGAAGTGGAAAGCCGCACAACTCTTCGTGGAATGGGAAGCCCGCAAGGGGGGGCAAAATATACCCCCCCAATCAATGGTTATTCCCGATGACCCGAATCCCATGCCAACTGGTCCCACCGAAACCCAGGCGGACGACCAGGCGACGCAAGGAGAAGCGGAGGATTTTTTCGCGAATGAACAAAAGCCATATGCCGTTCGCGACCGAAGCTTTTCCTTGCTCGATATTGTGCCGTGCCGCGTAGCCGGGAGGCAACGTAATGAGCTGAGTGGACCTTACATACTGATCGTTTTCGCGATCCTCACCACCTTGATGCTCTTTGCCGTAGGCGCCGGGTTTTCCTTGCTGTTGGCGCTCAACGGCCTCATGAAAGAATAGAGCAGCAATCCAGAAAATCCATCAACTTGACCTGCTCCGAGCGGAGCGGGAAGGAGAAACCATGCGCGCTCAACGCCAATCCATCGCCAAACATGTAGCCGAACGGCTGTTCGCCGCCGAAGAGGCCATCGATATCGCAGCTGCCCGTATTGCCGAACTAAACGCGGCGCTACCACTCGCACGGCTGGATGCTCGCCTCTCGGCCATGATCGGCCAGAATGCTATTCAAAGCTCAGCTTCGGCGATGTTGCTCGTTGCCGAGACGCGCGAAAAGATCGTCACGACCCATGCCAATCTCAAGCAGGCGAGTGATGCGATCGGGTTACCGGAGACCAGCTATGGCGACCTACTCAAGGTGGCATCGGCGGAACACCGGCCTGAGGGACAACATCTTCGTGCGGTGTGAGGTATGTGCCGAGGGAAATTGACGAACCGTTACATTTATTGTTCCCTCAGCCCATGACGAGACAAGTCCTGTTCCTGGCATTTCTGCTGTTGAGCAGCGCCTTTGCCTTTCGAAGGGGTGACCAACCAGAAAAGATCGGTGCGGTCACCCTTTTACTAGGCGCAAGCCTGACGGTTCTTGTCGCTTCCCCGCTCGGTACCCGCTTTCAGAATGTCGAAGCCGGCATTCTCGTGATCGACATATCGATACTGGGCATTTTCCTATGGCTTTCAATTCAAAGCACCCGTTTTTGGCCGATCTGGATCGCAGCGATACTGGGCGCGGAAGTTGTCGTCCATGTTGCGCTCGCGATTGCGCCCGAAGTTGTTCCCCGAGCCTATATGCACGGTCTGGCGGTATGGGGCTGGTTTGCTCAACTGGCACTCGTGATCGCGACATGGCGGCACCGGAGGCGACTGAAGCGCCTGGGTGCCGACGCGCCCTGGAAGAGCTGATCAGCCTTACCTCTCCCGCGCGCGCCCAAGAATTCTCTGAGCGTCTCTTCGCACGCTTTGGTTCACTCGGCGACGCAGTATCGGCGCGTTCGGCAGAGCGGATCGAATTATTGGAGGATTCGCTTGAGATCGAACAAACCTTCCTCTGCTTCAGACGGGCGATGACCCAAATGCTCAGGGGACAACTCATGCAGCGGCCCATATTTTCCAGCGATGAGCATGTGCTGGATTATCTGCGCGGTCGCATGGCCTATGAGCCGATCGAGCAGCTACGGGTCTTGTTCCTCAACGCAAACAATGAGTTGATTGCGGACGAGGTGCTGGGCGTGGGTACAGTCTCTGCCGTGCACGCATGGCCGCGCGAAATTCTCAAGCGCTGCCTCGATCTCGAAGCGACGGCGATTTTGCTGGTCCACAATCATCCATCCGGCTGCCCGAGGCCATCAAGGTCAGATCGGGATTTGACGGAAAGGATCGCAAAAGCGGCGAAATGTCTCGACGTAGTCGTCCATGATCATCTGGTCGTGGCCCGGAATGGTACGACGAGCTTTCGAAAGGCAGGTTATCTGTGACCGGTAGATATTGCCTTGCTGGCGTGGCCTGCATGAGCCGCAAGTCCGGATCGCATCTTAAACTCGGGTCCGGAGGCCGTTCATGTTCTCCGCGCCGATAGCTTCGATAGACAAGCGCCGTGACGATGCCTGGCCCCCGGCCTGCCGAGCAGCGGCATGTCGAACCTTTCTGAAAATGGTGACCATCCTCAACAGCAGGATGGGAACGAAGTTGTCGTCGAACCCCTATCTGGCGTATCTGCTCGAAATCTATATCGCCGGGATCGACGGCGAAAGGATATACCCGGCCTGCTTTTCGCCCGAGCATGCATCATCGACTGCGCATCGTCGCTCGGCCCGGCTGGAGCAATGGGGGGCTGTTTTCCGGGAGGAGGATCCCGTGGACGGCCGATGCAACGATCTCAGGCTCTCGCATCCGACGAAGCAGGCTTTGGAAAGCGCAATCGATTTGCTGATCTGGCAATGCCTCAGCCTCGGTTCGGAAATTGGCGCGTCTGGACAATCTGGCAGATTGATGCCGATAGCGGAGATGAGGTACGATCAGCACGTTGGTACTATTCAGGATGTGAGTGACATGACCATCTTGCGCGGGAAGGTTATTGCGGGAGGGCGGATTGCCCTTCCCGCCGATATCCGCCGTTCGCTTGGCCTGCAGAATGGGGATACTGTCCTTTTCGAGGTCAATGGCGACGAAGTGCGCATTCGCCCCGCCCGCTCGGCGCTGCGACGAATACAGGAACGTTTGCGCGCCTTTGCGCCCAAGGAAGGACTAGTGTCCGAGGAGTTGATCGCTGAGCGACGGGCTGAGGCGGTACGTGACTGACGTTGATACAAAAGCCCTTTATGTTCTTGATGCTTCAGCTCTACTGTGCCTGCTGTTTGGCGAACCGGGCGCAGACCAAGTGGAAATGCGATTGACCGGTGCTCTGGTGTCGGTGGTAAATTACCATGAGGTGTTGGCAAAGCTCACCGATCACGGCGTAGATGCCGCTGAAGCGCAGATGATGCTGGCCGAACTCGATATCGACGTTGTGCCCGCCGATCGTGATCAGGCTGACGTTGGCGGAAAGCTGCGCCGGGAAACACGAGACATCGGCCTGTCGCTTGGGGACCGGTCCTGCCTGGCGTTGGCGCTGTGCCGAAACGCTACCGCTGTAAGCGCCGACCGGGCATGGGAAGCGCTGGATGTCGATGTGGTGGTCGAACTGGTGCGATGACCGGCATGCTGGATGGTGGAAAGCGGGATAAGAGACTGAACTGATGCGTACCGACCTCAATCATCTTCCGAGCGCCAAACAGCGCGAGCTCGACCGCGTCGTGGAAATGCTGTTTCAAGGCTTTCGTGAGGCGACGCAGGAAGCGAAAGGCCGACGCAAGTCTGCCCGGATTCTCAAGGTCATCCTGTTTGGATCCTATGCCAGGGGTGATTGGGTCGATGCTCCCTTCGACGCGAACCAGTTCACATCGGATTACGATATCCTGGTCATCGTCAACCAGAAGGAATTGACGGACGGCGCTCTCTATTGGGAAGAGACGGAGCAACGCCTGTTCGACGCCTATCAGGTGGAGAAGATCATCCGTACGCCGGTCAATTTCATTGTGCATACGCTGCAGCAGGTGAACGACGGTCTGTCCCATGGACGGCCGTTATTTACCGAGATCGCCAAGGATGGCGTGATCCTGTACCAGTCGGACGATCGGCCCCTCGCGAAACCCAAGCCGAAGACGCCTGAACAGGCGCATCTTATGGCAAAGGAATATTTCGAGGATTTATTTCCTGGGGCAATGTGGCGGTTTGAACTCGCCAAAATTAGCCTTGCCAATAATCGATTCAGCGATGCCGCTTTTGATTTTCACCAGACGACTGAAAAACTATATAAATGCGTTTTAGCAACGCTCACATTCTATGTTCCTCGCAGCACGAATGTCGTGTTTCTCAGGGGCATGGCGGAAGGGCTTGATAGACGGCTATTTGAGGCCTGGCCTCGCGCGATCCATGCCGATCGCGCCATGTTCCAGAAACTGAAGGACGGGTATCGCAAAGGCAAGTATTCAAGGCATTTTGATATTTCATCCGAAGAGCTTGAATGGCTCATCGGGAAAATAGAAATCCTCGGCTCCATTGTGCATGAGGTCTGTTCCGGACATCTTACAAAGTTGAAACTCGACGCGGAAAAATCAGAAAATTCAAAACATCGTCCCTATAAGTAGCAATCCAAATCGATTGGCAACGCCGCATGCCTATCCGGCATCCATGCTTCTGGTGAGCTATTCACCCACCGGCAGACCTTTGTTCCTATCTTGGAGAATGCGGCGATTAATGGCCATATTCACCGCACACTATGCGGCAAATATCCTTGCTCTTTGCAGTGAATGCCTTCTATAATCACCGCCAAAGGCACGGTGATTATGACATATATCCACGAACTGCCAGGCTGGCCGGATTTGCGCTGGAGCGCCGAGACGCTTGCCCAGCCACTCGCTGCCGTGCGCCATCGTCAAGGACGGTTGATCGGCCACATGGAAGCACTCGGCTTCCCGCTACGCGCGGAAGCCGTGCTGCAAACCTTGACCGAAGATGTACTTAAATCCAGCGAGATCGAGGGTGAGATGTTGGACAGGGAGCAGGTGCGTTCATCCATCGCCCGCCGCCTGGGCATGGACATTAGCGGCTTGGTCGAGGCCGATCGAAGCGTCGAAGGCGTCGTGGAAATGATGCTCGATGCTACTCAAAACTATACGCAGTCGCTGACTGCGGAACGGCTGTTCGACTGGCACGCGGCGCTGTTCCCAACGGGGCGCAGCGGCATGAGCCGCATCACCGTCGGATCCTGGCGCACCGCCGAAGGTGGCGCAATGCAGGTGGTCTCGGGCCCTATCGGCCGCGAGCGCGTCCATTATGAGGCTCCCATAACAGCGCGGCTCGACACGGAAATGACGCGCTTCCTCCACTGGTTCGAAACAGCTACGCCCGATCCTGTCCTGAAAGCCGGGATCGCACATCTGTGGTTTGTCACCATCCATCCTTTCGATGATGGAAACGGGCGCATCGCACGCGCCATCGCCGACCTTGCCTTGGCGCGTGCGGAGGGAACGCCACAACGTTTCTACAGCATGTCCGCACAAATCCGCATTGAACGTAAAGTTTATTACGACATGCTGGAAGCGACACAAAAGGGCAGTCTGGACATCACGCCCTGGCTGTTGTGGTTCATTGACTGCCTCGACCGCGCTTTTCAAGGTGCTGAGCTCATTCTCGCCAATGTGATGCGCAAAGCCCGGTTCTGGGAAGCGGTTCAGGGGCAGCCGCTGAACGACCGTCAACGCAAGCTCATCAACCGGCTACTGGACGGCTTTGAAGGCAAACTCACCAATGCCAAATGGGCGACCATGACGAAAGCCTCGTCGGACACGGCCCTGCGCGACATCAACGATTTGCTCCGACGCGGTATCCTCGCGAAAGACTCCGCCGGTGGTCGCAGTACGAGCTATTCACTCGTTCCGGAACCGACCGGTGGTGCAGGATAAATTTCATGTCCGCGTAGGACTGGATCTCGCTGGTGACGCCAGACATTTTCCCGCGCCGGGCCGAAGATCCGAGCTAGAGATGGAACGTACTGACAGGACAAAAATACCGGGAGCTTGATTGAGTCCTGCTCTCACGGCATAGTACCAATGCGGGCTGGAATCTGGCAGCCGCCCGCAGGATTTTCCTGTCAGGTATCTCGAAGCTCGACATACGGGTCGAGCGCCGGTTGCGTCGTTGGGCGACAACTCGGCTCACCTCACATCGCTTCTCCCTTGCACTTGCGAGGACGGCGCTGCCACGTCGTGAGGAACCGTGATTTCATGTCGTCTGAAAATGTCAAACCGCCAGAAGGCCTGAGAGACGATGTCGCTCAGGAAAACGCAAGTTCGGAGATCGCCGACGTGCGACATATCTATGAAATCGAAGCGCCGCGGCTGCAGCGATATTTCCAGAGTCGCCTGCGCTCGCGGGATGACGCCGGCGATCTCGTACAGGAATCCTTTGTCCGCCTGGTCGGTTGCATGGCCAGGACAAGTCTTCCACGACCGGCAGCGTATCTCCAGCGTATCGCGCGAAATCTTCTTCTGGATCGGTACAAGCGCCTCGAGACCCGACTCTTGGCGTTTCATGTGCCGATCGGCGAAGACTTCGAAGTGGCCGTCGCGCCGGACCAGGCCGCACGCATCGAGGCCGAAGACGTGATGCGGATTTACAGGCGCGCCCTTGACGAGCTACCTCAACGGACGCGAGAGATATTCCTAGCTCACCGGGTGGAAGAGCTGACCTACCGGGAGATCGCGGAAAGCATGGGGATTTCCATACCAACTGTGCAGTACCATGTAGCCCGAGCGCTCGCCCATATCGACGCAGCACTGGAACAGGAATGATGGAAGACAGCGATCCGCCACGGCGGCATGGACAGCTCAGGGAAGAAGCCGCCGATTGGTTCGCGATCATGCGCAACCCGGAGGAAACGGAGATCAGACGCAAGGAATTCGAAGCATGGCTGGCACGAGGCGCGCTTCATCGTGCCGCCTATAACCGGATTGCCGAAGCCTACAGCATCGGAAAGCGTCTGAAGTATCAGCCAGAGGACGACGCCCTCGTTTCTGGCAAAGATTCCAGCGATGATATCCGTCAGAGCGAGCCACGACGACCAGCAAAGAAGCGTGCGGTGCTTATTGTGGCGATGCTCGGTGCCGTTGCCCTTGTAGCACACTTGGCTGCAGGTTCGCCGCGCGAGGACGTGAAGCACCCATCGCTAGCCATGGACTCGCCGCCTGGGGCATCTGATCGGTCGGGCCAGAAACTTACCACAGCAATCGGTGAAATCCGGTCGTTTCGGCTCGAAGACGGCTCTGTCGTCGCGCTCGACACCAATAGCCTCGTTTTGGTGGATTTCGACGTCCAGCAACGACATCTTCGCTTGTTGCGTGGTCGGGCCCGGTTCACCGTCGCTCATGAGGAACGCCCTTTTACGGTTCATGCCGGACGTGGAACAGTGACAGCGCGTGGTACGATCTTCGACGTCAATCTCCTGCCCGACAACGGGGTTGTCGTTCGGCTGGTAAGAGGCGCCGTCGACATCGCGACTGACGTCTCCGGACCGGAGCGTGCACACCGGGCGATTCGACTTACCCCCGGCCAGCAGGTCGAATTGCCGAATGCCCCGACACCCCTTGCCCCCGAGATCGTCAAGGCAGAGACCGATGATAGGGAATGGCCTGATGGACTGAAGGAATATAGGAATGTTCGCTTGGGAGATTTGTTCGCGGAGGCCAACCGCTATGCCGATATCCCCCTGGTCAGCGAAACACCCGATATAGGCGATGTTCGGATCTCCGGAAATTTTCGGATAAACGACAGCCCCCGCCTGGCGCGCAATCTGGGAGACGTGTTGGGGCTAGCGGTCATTAGCGAGCCCAACGCCATTGCCCTTGCCCGTCGCTGCCCCACCCCTCCGAAAGAAAATTGTCGTCCGCCCTCATAGTTGGCTCTCTATGCTCGTCGCTGTCTCCAATCGAACGGGTCTCGAACGAGACCGGATTAAAGTTGGGGGCAATGATGAAAGAGTTTGGACGTTGGGCGGTCAGTTCGGTGTTCGCGCTTGCGCTAATAGGGATGCCGACACCCTTGCTGGCTGCACCGGGACAAAGGCTGGAATGGAACCTCGAACGGCAGGACCTTGACGCCGCGCTACGCACAATCGGTCGTTCGAGCGGCCGCGAGATCATTTTTTCCCCGGAGGCGGTCAGGGGACGGCAAGCTCCGCCTCTCAGCGGAACCTACACCGCGCTTGAAGCGGTCGAAACGATACTCAGGGGCACCCGTCTGATCGCAGTGGAACGCGATGGGACGATTCTAATTCGGCAGCGATTTTCAAACGTCAATCAAGAAGCAGGTCAAGGCATGACTGGAGAGGAGATCATTGTTACCGGCTCGCTGATCGCCGGTGCTTCTTCTCCTTCACCCATGCAGGTCGTGAATCGCGAACGGATGCTGGACAACGGCTATAATAGCCTTGCAGAGTTTATCCGATCTTTACCGGTAGCTTCAGGCGCGGGGCAAAATCCGGGTATCGGGCAAAATGTCCCTGAGAGCGTCGGCAGCAACCTCGGCGGGGCCAGTTCGATCAATCTTCGGGGCTTGGGTTCCGATGCAACCATCACGCTGCTCAACGGCCACCGCCTCGCCTTCAACACTGCCGTTCAGTCGATCGACATTTCGGCCATTCCTCTCGCTACCGTAGAGAGAATGGAGATCGTAACAGATGGAGCATCCGCCTTGTACGGCTCTGATGCCATCGCCGGTGTGGCGAACATCATTTTGCGAAAGGACTATAGCGGCCTGACAACGCGCGCCTATTGGGGCGCCTCCACCGATGGCGGAAACGTACAGCAGAATTATAGTGTTACGGGCGGCACGACATGGAATTCCGGCGGCTTCATCCTCGCCTATGATTATGCCCACTCGACGCCCATTCTTGCACGCCAGCGCGACTATGCTGCAACCCGCTCTCCGAGTCTCACTCTCTATCCAGGCTTTGATCGCCACAATGTCCTTCTGAGCGGACATCAGGATATCGCCCCCGGCCTGACGTTCAGCATTGATGGCCTGTATGGCGAGCGGAAAACCGATCGGGCATTTGCATCATCGAACACGGGAGACTACCGAGTTCAAGGACTGCGCAGGACGACAAACACCAGAACGATTAGCGTGGCGCCCAATATCGAATTTGAAGCAAATTCGGACTGGAAGATCACGTTCTCAGGCGTTTACGCTGAGGATCGCACTTTGGCAAAATCCGACAACTATTGGAACGGTGCTCTTTCGAGTACGGAACTCTGCTACTGCAATAAGGCTTTCAGCTTGGAAGGCATTGCGAGGGGCACGTTGTTCGACTTCGGCGCAGGCCCTGTCAAGGCGGCGGTCGGTGGCGGCTATCGAAAGAACTATCTGCACTCCTATAATCGGCTTGTCGACAATGGGCAAAGCATTGAAGCGAGCCAGGACAATCGCTACGGGTTCCTGGAGATCAATGCCCCTATTGTCCGATCGGAAGACGGCGGCGCGCTTGTCCAATCACTCATTCTCAGTGGCGCGGTTCGCTATGAGGATTATCCGGGGATAGGAGATGTGGCGACGCCCAAGCTCGGCGCCGTGCTCGCGACTGGCTACGGCCTGACGTTCAAATTTTCGTGGGGCAAATCCTTCAAGGCACCCACGCTATATCAACTCCACAGCGTTCAAGCTGCCGACATTTATGATATCGAGATATTCGGAGGATCAGCATATCCCTCTGGAACGGTTGGCCTGTATAGCGGCGGTGGCAATCCAGACTTAAAACCCGAACGATCCAAGAATTGGACCGCCTCCGCAATTTTCCAACCCGCATTCTCACCGAACTCAAAGATCGAGGTGACATATTATTCGATCCGCTATCGTGATCGGATCGTGACACCAGTCACATATATCACCCAGGCGCTCAGCAATCCGATTTATGCTGACCTCGTGAGCATCAATCCAACCACCGACGAGATCAATGCAGCACTCGACGGAGTCTTGTTCTTCAACAATTCGAGCGGCCCTTGGGACCCCTCGAAGGTGGGGGCGATCATTTACAGCCAGTATGCCAACGCGGCGCGACAGCGTATCAGTGGCGTAGATGTGAGCCTAAGTCATCGGATGGAATTCGACCAGATGGGGGAAATCTCTCTTTGGGCGAACGGCAGCTATATCGAAAGCCAACAACGCCTCAGCGCCTTGCAGCCGGAAACCGAACTGGCCGGTAGCCTGTTCTTCCCACCTCATCTTCGAGGCGTCGCTGGCTTCACGTGGGAGAATGGGCCTTTCAGGCTTACCCCCGTCGTGAATTATGTCGGTGGAGTGAAAGATCGACGCGCGACGGTTACATATGACGTCGGTTCGATGACCACGTTCGATCTGACCTCCCGGCTGAAGATAGACAGTGAATCGCCGATTTTCCGAGGGATGGATATCTCGCTGTCCGCACAGAATGTCTTCAACGACAAGCCCGCCCTCATTTCGACAACCTCGGTCAGCCAGACGCCTTACGATTCGGCCAATTACTCGCCTTGGGGTCGTTACATCAGCTTTTCGATTTCGAAGTCCTGGTGAACGGACATGAGATCTGTTGCCCTGCTGGCGGCATGCGCCGGCGTAATCGCGGCTGCTTCTCATGCAGAGGCAGCCACCCCTGAAACTTCGCCGGCTTGCCGCAATCTCCTTGATGATGGCGCAAACGGGCATGCTGACAAGCGCGGTGTCACGACGACCGATCTGATCGGTTTGCGCGATATCGGGCCGAACTTCGGCACTGATCTGCCCGAAAGTCCCTTGGCGCTGTCGCCCGATGGCAAGCATCTCGCCTTTGTCATCAGCCGGGCGGATCCGGTGTTGAATGACTATTGCCAGGCGCTCGTAACAATCGATGCTGAAAGCCATGCCCCAGCCCAGATTGTCGACATGAGCAATGGGCTAATTATCGGCGCACCGACCATTCGTGGCTTGCGGATGATCAACGGATCACCGATCGTCAACAGTCCGCACTGGTCACCAGATGGCCGCTATCTCGCCTATTTGGTATCGATTGAGGGTATCCCTCAAGCCCGTGTCATATCGGTTGAGAGAGCAACCGTCCTATTTACAACGACTTCCCAAACAGCGGTTCGCCAGGTTGCATGGACGGCGGGCGGGAAGCTGCTATTTGGGAATGAGCCTGAAGCTGCGCGGCTTGAAGTTGAGATCGACCGGCGAGGCAGAGATGGTTTTCGCTATGATGACAGCTTCATACCCAATCGAGAGGCGCGCCCATCCATTCGAGCGCCCGTTCCGACCGAATTTCATTCTTCTACGGCCAGTGGCACCGATATTCGCCCAGCGAGCAGCGAAGAGCTTGCCACACATACGGACGCTGCGCCTGATCGCCCATCAAATGGCCTCATCCAATCCGTGGCGGGAGGAGGAAACGTCACAGCCCAACTCGTGCAGCGGGAACCAGCAAGTCTCACGTCACCCATCGACCTTTGGTTGCAATATGGCGATGGGCAAAGGCGCCGATGCGATGATCCAGTCTGTGCGGGCGGCATCCTCAAGATGTGGTGGACCGGGAATGGACAGAGGCTCCTCTTTCTTCGGCGGGCCGGCTGGGGAAACAGCGAGTTGCAACTCTACAGTTGGGACACGCGATCTGCCCCAGCCATCATACTGAAAACGCATGATCTCATCACCGGCTGCCAGTTGGCATCCACCACGCTTATTTGCCTTCACGAAGCGTCCAGCCAGCCGAGGCGGATCGTTCAAATCAACACAGATACTGGTGTCTTGACGACGCTGTTCGATCCCAATCCATCCTTCCATAAGTTGAGGAAAGGAAGCGTCGAACGACTGCACTGGACCAATGATGTCGGTATAGAATCCTTTGGCGACCTGGTTCTGCCCCGCAATCGCCCTCGCAACGGTAAAATGCCGCTGATCGTCGTGCAGTATCTCACCAGGGGCTTCCTGCGTGGCGGTGTGGGCGATGAGTATCCGATTTTTCCGTTTGCCGAGCAGGGCTTTGCCGTTCTCAGCCTACAAAGGCCGGCTGACTACTACACGACGGTCAAGGATGGTTCGGTACGCACTGCGCTGGAAGCTCAAGTGTTGAACCAACGCAACTGGAATGACCGACGCAGCGTCCAATCTGCCTTGATAAAGGGGATTGAGTTGGTTGTCTCTCGGGGGAACATCGACACGAAACGTATAGGCATTACCGGCCTGAGCGATGGCGTATCGACGGTGCAATTTGCATTGGTGAATTCCCCTGGTCTGTTCGCGGCGGCGTCCATCTCGACGGGGTTCCAGGAACCTAAATCGACACAAATTTACGGTGGGTCGGCCTGGGCAAAGCAGCTTGTCGCTATGGGCTACCCGCCCTTGAACGAAGATCAGACAGAATTCTGGTTGAATACGTCCATTGAACGCAACATCGACAAAATCAATCTACCAATCCTCATGCAGGTCTCAGACAACGAATATCTGATGGCGATGGAGAGCTACGGGATTCTGAAAGCTTATAATCGACCAACGGAACTATATGTTTTCCCAAATGAAAATCATATCAAAAACGGCCCCGCGCATCGTTTAGCCATCTATGCCAGGAACATTCACTGGTTCAAATTCTGGCTGGAACGGGAAGAAGACGCATCAATCCAGAAGAGTTCGCCCTATGAACGATGGGACTCCCTGGCGTCGCGGAAGGACAAAGTGCCATAGAAAATCTTCATTGCGCCTTCACAGCCGCGACCCATGCTTCAACATCGACCAGTTCGAGGATTCGGAAATGCATGTGATTATTCCCGTCTCCTTCCAACTCGATCGCTGCCTCAACCGATGAGCGATCGATGAGTTTGACCGCTGCGAGATGTCCCCCGAGAAGCATATCTCTGATTTTGCTCCGATTGCGTTCAACCAGTCGTTGCAGGAAACCGTCAGGGCCACCTTTCGTTCTCCGGTGGAGGATCGAGTCAGGTAGGCGGGATTTGAACGCCTTTCGGACAATTGATCTGTTTTCGCCTTCCATGCAAAAGAACCAGGAAGGAATGCGAAGACACGTCTCGATGATGGGCTGCGACATGAGGGGATTGATCATTGGCAGTACAGTTTCCCTCCTGAAGCCCTCAAGATGGTTTTGTATCTGGATGAGATAGGCAATATGCGCTGCCTTGCCCGGCAATTCACCGACCGGTACATCCAGCCACGGATGCGCAAATTGCACGCCCGACCGGTTTACAAAATCCCGATTCAGTAAATCTGCCTTTGGTTTCCAGCGATATTGCGGATTGCGCAACCACGCGCGGCGTGACGCTAAGGCTACACAGCGTATGATGCTGGTTTCTGCCATGTCAGCGATTTCTGCGGCGGTCATCAATGTCCCTCGCCCAACTCCTTCAAAGAGAAGACGATCCGCTATCGGGAGAACCGATTGCTGAAAACAAAAGACGTTGTCGCCACCGGATCCATTGAAAAACGCTTCGGCACCTACCGCGCTGGCGACAGCACAATAGGCCTGATCTCCTGACTGGGCAAAGGACCTCGCCAACGGCCGAGGCAAATGAGCGGCATGGCTCATTTCGAGATCGGTATCATCGGTGTTAAAAAACATCTCCTCAAGGGGAATATCGAGGAAATTTGCGATTTCACGAGCGTAGTAACGCTCATCGCCGGCACTCTCATCAGTTACGAGCGTCAGGCCTGTGACCTTCGCTCCTGCGTGAACAGCGACAGCCGCTACAATCGATGAGTCGAGCCCGCCAGATAGTCCGACAACCAGATTCTGAAACCGTGAGGCCCATGCACCTATAGCGGAGAAAAGCGTCGCTCGCAGATCCGATATCGCCTCTCCCGGATCGTCATAATACGCCTGTCGACCTGCATAGGCCCAAGGCTGCCACCTTTGCGCCAGCCTGCTCTTCCCTTGCTGAATGCTCAACTGAAATCCAGCCGGAATTTCATTCAATTCAGCAATGCATGTCCGACTCGTTCTCAGATTTGTGAAATACAGATGCTGGCCCAACTGTTCGTCGTCTGTGACATAGTCGAGAAGACCTGCTTGGCAAAACAGCCCCATATCGGAACCGAATGTCGTCATGCCCGATGATTTCATATAATAACATGGCATCCCACCTGACGGGTCACGGAATACAGTGGCTTCGTCACGATCCTCATCGTAAAGAATCGTAACATATGAGCCCCAATATTTTTCGAGGAGAACGGCTCCATCCTTGGTAAATACGTCGTCGGCGTCTACAGGATCGAGGAGATCGACTGGTCTATTTGTGCTATCTCGGCGATAGAGCCACCCCAGCAGGACAGCCGTTCTCGGCGGCCGGGTAACAATTGCCACCGGCTGATCGGAAAAAAACAGGAAATTTGGGCGGATTACCGCCGGACTCAATCCGGTGGAGGCTGTCAGTTCAGCCGCTCGCACATGGCATAAATTGTCCGGGCCCGACAAGGCCAGATAGCGGGCGCGCTTCACAGGATCAGCACCGGCACATATTCACGCGCCTTGTCGCGATGGTCGCTGACGCTGCTTTCGCCCTTTTGAACCCAGCAATGCGCGCCGAATGGGCCCGTACGGACGCCGATTACGAGATTGAATGGCACACCATATCTGGTCAGGGATCTGGCAAGTGCGAATGACCGCACCAGACAACGGTTTTCGGCCGAGAGAAGCAGATCGATGAGCCGGTAGGATCCAACCAAACTGCTAATATTACTGGAGCATTCTTGCCCACGACTTAGTTGAATCCGTCGTTGCAACTTTGCGACTGCCGCAGCCAACCCCGCCCGGTTGTGTCCCGGGAGGTTCTCTAATCGCCACTGTCAACAGCTGACCTCTTTGCGGTTCGTCACGCGCGCTGGGCTCCAGGGTTCTCTCCGCGGTCGTCGCGCTGGACGCCGCATGTTAGCCCGCCTTATTCACCAAAAGTGTCCTGAAGGGTTGGCGGGAGTGGCGTAAGCCTCTGATCTGAATTAGGAACTGGGTGTCTAAGCCGAACCTGCCGCAGGGCAGAAAATGCCACGGGCCACACCCGCCATGAACGATGATATCGCAAGCTCATTTGGATTCCCAGCAGTCGGCCGCAAGAAAATCACAGCTGCGTTCGACGGTGGCCGGCTTACCTCGGATGGCGGTGTTCTACTGCTTGCACAGGCCGAGCGCGCGATGGGGATTTGCCAGCGCCTGGCGGCTTGTATTGCCGATCCGCGCGATCCAGCGCGGGTGATCCATCGCCTGGATGACATTCTGCGTGCCCGTGTGTTCGCGATTGCGTGCGGCTATGAGGATGCCGATGATCTCGATGCTCTGCGCGACGATCCAGGCTTCCGCCTGGCGCTCGGCAAGCTGCCGGAATCGGGCGCGGGGCTGGCCAGCCAACCGACGATGAGCCGGTGGGAAAATGCACCGACTACGCGCGAACTGGCCAGCATGATGGCCGCGATGATCGACATCTACTGCGCCAGCTATCCCGCCCCTCCGACAGCGGTCACGCTGGATATCGACGACACGTGCGACGTCGTGCATGGCTATCAACAGCTCTCGTTCTGGAACGGGCATCATGGGGAGCGCTGCTTCCTACCGATCCATATCTACGACACCGCGACCGGCAGGCCGGTGGCCATGCTGCTGCGCACAGGCAAGACGCCTTCTGGAAAGGAGGCGGCGGGGCACATCCGACGCCTGGTGCGTCACCTGCGCCGTAATTGGCCCGATACCCACATCACTATCCGCGGCGACGGGCACTATGGTCGACCCGAGGTCATGGCCTACTGCGATGCGGCCCGCGTCGATTACGTGTTCGGCCTGCCCACCAATTCAGCGCTGCGCGCCGATCCCGCCATTGTTGCGGTCGCCGATGCCTGCGCGGTCAAGCGCGCCCAGCGTCAGTGTCCCGTCCTGCGCAACTATGCCGAGACCCGCTATGGGGCAAAGACCTGGAAGTGCCAGCGTCGCGTCGTTGCACGGATCGAGGCCAGCACGCTGGGCATGGACATCCGCTATGTCGTCACCTCGTTGGCAACAGGATCGGCCGAGCACATCTACGACACGCTCTACTGCGCGCGTGGTCAGGCCGAGAACCTGATCAAGCGCCACAAGTCCCAGCTCGCCAGCGACCGAACCTCGTGCCGCTCGGCCAATGCCAATCAGATGCGCCTGATACTGCACACTGCCGCATACTGGCTGCTATGGCGCATCCAGCAGGCGATGCCCAGGACCGCTGCTCTGGCAAGCGCGGAGTTTACCACCTTGCGCCTGCGGCTGCTCAAGGTCGCTGCGCGCGTCGTAGAAAGTGCTAGCCGCATCCGCATTGCCTTCGCTTCCGCCTGTCCGGATGCCGACCTGTTCCGCGCCCTCGTTCTCCGGCTGAAGCCTGCGCCGACGTAGCCCATGCGGCAGCGCCGCAGAACTCCGAGCCCAGCCCTTCAACCCGAAAAGCCCATCAATCCGAATGCGGTGAAACAAACGCCAGCGATGCCGGTCGTCCGCGCAATACAGCCAGCCGCAGCAAATGCCCAGAGCGGGCCCGAAACCGAGCGTCGTGAATAAGAGAGGTTAGCGTTCAAAGTAGGGTGAATCTAAGTGGTGTGCGCGGTCCGTGCCGCACTCGCGGGAACGATCTCACCCTCGCTAAGCGTCCCAGCGGGACGCGTTCTGTCGCGCTTGAGTTCAGCGTATTGCTTCGGATTTGGATCAGGCCATGGCCGCCTCCCGGAAGGTCGTGTTGGTACGCCACATTGCGTGCAATGTTACCGCCAGCTTCCTGGCCAGGGCGACTTTCGCTTTGCGAGGCCCGGTTCGGCCTGCGATCGCCTGTGCCCACTCACGCAGGCGAGGGCCGCCAAGCTTTCGAGACAAGATCGCATTTGCTGCTTCGTACAGGCATTTTCGAGCGAACCTGTCACCGCTTTTCGAGATGCGCCCGTTCCGGCTGATTTCGCCAGATTCGTAGCGCCTTGGCGTCAGACCGAGATAAGCGCCCGCGCTGGAAGATCGGTTGAAGCGTTCGGCGTCGTCGAATGCTGCAGTTACCGCCATCGCGGTGATCGGTCCGACTCCCGGCGCTGTCATCAAAAGACGTACCGTACCATGCTGTTTGGCTACCGCCCGGATTTTGCCATCGAGAGCGGCAATACGGGCTAGAATTTCACTCCGGGCGTGCATCAACGCTTCAAAGATAGGTATGAGCTCCGGTGCGACTGCCAGCTCGCCTGTGATGATCTCCGTCGCACGGCGTTTGAAGCCCCCAACCCGTTTTCCGAACATCACGCCAAACGTTTTCAGCAACCCTCTGATCTCATTTTCAAGCTTCACACGCATGCCAACCAGCGTATCGCGCGCTGTCAGCATCGCCCGGTTAACATAGGCCTCATGACTCTTTATCCGGGCAGCCTTGAACCAACCTGTGCGGACAATCTGAGCCAAGCCGCGAGCATCATGTCTGTCGGTTTTATTTGGCATCATTTTGAGGACCGCATTAGCGTGACGCGCATCCAGGCAAATGATCGGGACACGCCGCTTCGTCAGCGCGTTCCAGAGCCAGACGGCAAGGGGACCTGTCTCCATTCCCACCCGTTCGACATCCGCGGCGCGCTTCGCTAGCCAGTCGGCTATCGCGTCAGGGCAGGTCGGCACCTTCGCCTCCGCGAGAATCTCACCTTCCGCCCCAACCAGGCAAATCGCCGTCTCCTCCTGTGACACATCCAGTGCTGCAAAAACTCCCATAACGTCCTCCACGTTCGACTCCGGCCGAGCGCCGAAGCGGCAATGACATCCTACCGCAACAAAGCGGAGGTCGAGTGTGGCGATTACGTTAAGTGGTGTAGCTTCCGCCGGTAGCGAAGCTGACCGGACGCGCGCTCACCGATAAAGCGCTGTAGCGGCCGGTCAGTTTCGCGGGTGGTCATCGGCGAACTTCGGTAAGTTTGGGTTGCAACACTCAACTCACGGAGACTACCGATGACCGCTGACAAGATGGACCTGCACGCCCTGGTTGGGAAGAGTGCGGACGGCGATTTTCTGCGCGACATGATCGGCTTTGCCGCGCAGCGGCTGATGGAACTGGAAGTGAGCGGCCTGACAGGCGCTGCCTATGGCGAGAAGGATGCCGAGCGTCTCGCACAGCGTAACGGCTATCGCGACCGGGATTGGGAGACACGCGCCGGCACCGTCGAGCTGCGGATCCCCAAGCTGCGCAAAGGCACGTATTTCCCCGGTTTTCTCGAACCGCGCCGCCTGGCGGAGAAGGCACTGACCGCCGTCATTCAGGAAGCCTATATTCAGGGCATATCGACCCGGTCGGTGGACGATCTGGTCAAAGCCATGGGAATGAGCGGCATTTCGAAGAGTCAGGTCAGCCGGCTGTGCGAGGAGATCGATGTCCGTGTGAAGGCCTTCCTCGATCGCCCGATCGAAGGCGACTGGCCCTACCTCTGGATGGACGCGACCTACATAAAGGTCCGGCGGGCCGGCCGCATCGTCTCGGTCGCCGTCATCATCGCCGTCGGCGTCAACAGTGACGGCCGGCGCGAAGTCCTCGGTATGGCGATCGGCCATTCCGAAGCGGAGGTCTTCTGGACCGACTTTCTGCGCAGCCTTGCCCGCCGCGGCTTGCGCGGCGTGAAGCTGGTCATCTCCGATGCCCACGAGGGCATCAAAGCATCCGTCGCCAAGGTGTTCAGCGCAACCTGGCAACGCTGCCGCGTCCATTTTATGCGCAACGCCCTGGCCCATGCGGGCAAAAGCGGCCGCCGGGTCGTGTCGGCGTTCATTGCCACCGCCTTCGCCCAGAACACCCCGGAAACCGCCAAAGTCCAGTGGCGCAGCGTTGCCGATCAGCTACGCCCCACCGTGCCAAAACTCGCTGCTCTGATGGACAGCGCGGAGGAAGATGTGCTGGCCTATATGACCTTCCCAGCGCAACATCGCACAAAGCTGCACAGCAACAACCCGATCGAGCGGCTCAATGGCGAGATCAAGCGACGCACCGATGTCGTCGGCATCTTTCCCAACGAAGAGGCTATCACCCGTCTCGTGGGCGCGATCCTGCTGGAGCAGAATGATGAATGGGCGGTCCAGCGCTCCCGCTACATGACACTTGAGAGCGTCTCGGGATTAAGCGATAATGCCATCATCACGTTGCCTGCCATGGCAGCATGATCAACCCGGCTTAGCCGGAGATCGCCTAGGCTACGCCGGCGAAGCTACACCATCAAGTGGGACACGATCACCCCGCCCGGCGTATTACGGCAAAAGCCCATAGCTGGTCGATGACAGCAACCATGACATGCCTCAAGGAAGCCCGCCTTTGCTCATCAAAATAGGATGCAGTGATAACCGGCATATTTCCCGTTGGCGCTATGGTGGAAGCGCATCCTCCTTCACAAACAAGACCGGATTCGAGCAATATTTCGGCGTCGCCCGGTATAGCCATCTGCCCCTGTTCCAACCGCAAAAGAGCAGCGCTCCCACGAGGTGACAGCTTGAAATAGCGATTATGATCCAGATCCAGGATCAGTGGGACTGAACCGACCCAGGCGTAGGAAACACCCGATCGAAGAATATACGCCATGAGCAATTCTCTAATTGTTTGGCGCGCAAGCACCGCTTGCGCGCCATAGTTGCTCAGTCGTCGGAGAGACCGGACTGCAGCTTCTGCTGCGCTTGATCAATGCTCACGCCGTTGTTGCCCTTGGTCTGCTCGATCGCCGGGCCGAGATCGATCAGGTCGATGTCCGAATGGTTGTCGCGTTCCATACTTACCTCCTTCTTGGACTTGCTGCGAAGTTGCAGCTCCTGGAAGGTAAATCAGGAGACGCCTGATCAGCGATCTTATAAGGTCGCATACGCGAGATTAACTGGTACTGCCCCTCGAGCAGGCCATTGTTGACGGTGATGGTACCATATAAATATCTGATTTTATTGATCGTGGTTATAAAGAGATTGCTTCCCATATCCTGCCCACGCGACGGATTCGTCGTCGGTGGTAGGCCCAAAGAACCTCAAAACGGTCGGGACCTCGACCGGAAATGGTCGCGATCCCGACCGCCTGGAGTTCGTCCGCAAGGTTGCGCAATACCCGAACTTCCCCGAGACGGGCGATGTGGAGTCGCTCCGTCGCCGATCGAAGCGCCCTTCTATGTTCATGATCGCCGGAAGCCTGTGCGATCGCCTGAAACAGGTTCGTTGCCGCCATCGCTACTGCCTGCCCTTCGACTTGCATCCCGACATAGGGTTTTGCGTCGAAGTCAATGTCCAGACGGTTTGCCTTGAGTACCAGGCGTACCAGGTGACCATGCCAGCGGTAGAGATCGCGCAAGGCATCGGTTGTTATCGTCGGCAAACGATAGCCACCGCCAAAAGCAATCTCTAGCATATGCTCGCCGACGAGACGCTGCGCCGCGTCGCGCAGGGGTGAGACCGATACGCCATATTCGGCGGCCAGCGCTCTCTCGTTGAGGATAGCACCGGACGCGAACCGCCCGGCCATGATATCGGCCTTGAGGAGCAGATAGGCCCTTTCGGCCAGGACGGGTTCGGGAGACATGCCGGACTGCGCCGTTCATCAAGCCGGCCGTATGGCAGCAGCCCCGCCCCTTGAAGCGAGTCGTGCGACAGCCGTTGCCTGATGACGGCTCACGACGTCAAGAATGTCGCGTTCCAGATCCCACAGGTCGTCCTGGAGAAGAAGTTCGTCAGGTATCGCCATCTTGTGCTCCACTGCGAAGAGGAAAATAAACAGGTGAGACGCCGTCATCCGTAGCGCATGCGCGCAACGGATATGGTCCTCAAGCGAGGCCGTGCCGGCCCCGCCCTCGAGTTCGCGGATCCAGCGTTCAGTGCGGCCGACAGATTTTCCGAGGCTACGCTGAGAAATTCGGTCTCTGCGTCGCCACCGTTCGACGAGCTTTCCGGAAAGCTCCTTGATCGATGAGAATATGTCACCATCGATCGCTTGGGGACTTTGAAGCGTCATCTGCAGGTCTCCCTGTCAGCGGCTCAAAAGTCCAAGTCACATCGCCTATGCGTGGCAATTTGTTGTAAATAAAACCGATCGTCAAGATACAGATCATTGCGCATGCGAGACCAATTTCTGGCAGCCGCTCGAAATTATCCAGCGTCCGCGACTATCGGGGAGAACGACGGGCAGAACGCCCGGTCTTGAGGGGCATTTCGCGGAAAGATTGGATGACCTTGATGTCTTCGGCTTCCTGCATGTGGATCAGGGCCGACAGGTAGAGTCTCCAGACCTGTGGCAAAGGATGGATGGCCTCCGACCTACCTGCGGCTTCGACAATCTCATCGACGAGGCGTGAGAGGGTGTTGGAGGTACCGACATGTCGAACTTTACGTCCGCCAAGACGGTCCAGCTTCGGGTCAACCAATTCCGCGATGAGATCGTCCGCCGCACATTGATGGAGAAGATCGACGGCAATGAACAATGTTGTTCCATAAGGCAGAAAATCTCCGGCGAGATGACATAGCCGGCAATGGCATTGCAGGAACAGATGGATGCCCTCGTCGGACAGTTGAAGCTTGTAGGCCCTAGACTGCTGACTCCCCATAGTCGTTCTCCCGGCGCAGGCAGCGATTCTTTCGCGGTCGATATGCCTGCGAGGTTATCGACTCTGCGCGAAGTGAGCGATCCCGGGACAAGGAACAGAAGGTGAAACCGGAAATATACTTCCGGTTTGCGGAAGTGAATTTCCGATAACCGGAACTGAAGTGCCTCAAACCGGAAGTGAGATTCCTCCCCCCTTGTGCGGGGAATGGATTTCTCGCCACTCAAGACCGTGTCGAGACGGCAGCAAGGGCGAGAATTTCCGAGTGATCGGCAGCCTGCATCCGCCTCATGCCCACCCAGGGAGAATTGCGGTTATGACCAGAAAGCATTCCAGTCGCACGGCGATGCTCGTCGCTCTCTTGACGGGCATTATGCCCCTCCATGGCGCGGCAGCGCAAGGCATGTCGCCAGAAAGGCACGAACCTGCCCGAAGCACACAGGGCTCGGCCTCGCTGCACGAGGCTGCCGCCGAAGCCCAGGTGAAACTGCAGCAGACCTTCACGAACCTGCAGTTCGAGGATTTCGGTCCCGCCCCGGTCGAAGGACCGATCTATCAGGCTATGGCGGGCGGAAAGATCGTCTATTATGCGCCACGGAGCGAACATCTGCTGTTCGCGACGGTCTATGACCGCAACGGCGTCAATCTAACCGCGCTGGCGCAGGAACAGGCTGCAACGCGGCGGCTGAAGGCAATCGATCCTGGCAAAGCGCTGGCGATCGGCCCTGTAGATGCCCCCACCGTCATCGAATTCACCGACCCCGACTGTCCCTATTGCCAGGCGCTGGATCGTTTCTGGAGCGCCAAGGCGGTGGAGGGCAAGCCGGTGAGACGTCTCATCTTCTTCGTAAGCGGCATTCACCCGACCGCAGCGGCGAAGGCGGAACATATCCTCTGCTCGCCCGATCGCGCTACAGCCTTCAAGGCAGCCTATTCCGGTCAGACCCCGCCCGTGCTGCGGCAATGCGCCGCTGGCCATGACAAAGTGGCTGAGGACGCCGAACTGGTCGCCAAGGTCGGCGTCTCGGGGACACCGACGCTGATCGCCGACGGCAAGCTTATTTCAGGCTTCCAGCAGGCTGAACTCGAGGCATTTCTTGACCGGCACGCGAAGTCGGCACCGGCAAAGGCTGTGTCCGATGTGCAGCGCTGACCTGAAGCGCGCCATCGGGGCGACGCACATTCTCATTCCGGAGGGCATCCCGCCCGGCCTCAACCGTGCCGGTCTGATGAACCAGGATGCCGGCGGCGGCGGGCTCATGGAGCCGTCCACCGACGCCCCGGCCGACACCGATCCTCTTTCGATGCCGGCAGGCTTTCGTTGGACGGCTCCTCTTTGGAGCAATGCCATGATGCGTACACTCGGTAACAAGGCCCTGGCGGTGGCCAATCTCGGCCTCCCTTTAGGCGCGATGGCCCTGATGGGCGGTCCCGCCCATGCCTTCTCGGCGCCCGCCCAGGGCGACCTCGGCTACGATATCTACGATATCGTCGTGAACCAGGGCGTGAAGGGCCCGATGGGCTTCGTGGGCGGCGTCGCCGCCTTCCTGTTCGGCGTTTCGCGCCTCTTCTCGAACATCATGATCGGCATCCCGACCATCGTCGCGGCGGTCTGCCTGATCAAGGCGGATTCCATTCTCCAGACCTTCGGGATGGTCGTCTGAGACGCGCGGCAGGACTGCGCCCCGGCTGACCGGGGACATGCCTATGCCGCCACCAAGCTGGGGACCGATGGTCGGTCCCCGGAAACCGGCACCTTCACAGGTGTCATGAAGCAGGAGGAGAAGGGCAATGGACGAACGCCTTCCGCAATATCTGCATCGGCCGGTCCAGATTCTTTGGTTCGGATCGGACGAGTTCCTGCTCGCGACCTCGAGCATCTTCGTGGCCGCGATCGTAGGCGGACTTGTCGGCTGGGCGCTCATCGCCGCCCTTCTCCTTTTCATCCCGTGGAAGCGGACCAAGCCCAGGGGCTATTTGCCTCATCTCGCCTGGCGCTGGGGCCTTGTATCCTTCCCCTATTATCCGGGTCCCACGCAGACCCGGTTCTTCGAGTAGGCGCCATGGGCATCTTCAAACGCAAGGAAGAGGGCGCTGACCCGTTGCTGGGTAAGCCGGCAAGCTATGGCATCCATCGCTATCTGCAGGGCTCGGCGAACCTTTTCGAGGAGAACCGACTGCTCAAGGTCGCGATCGCCGGCATGTTCGGTGTTACCGCGGTCCTGGGCGTGGTGATCTACACGACGAACCAGAATACCCGCACCATCATCGTGCCGTTCGGTGCCACAGGCGATCTTCATGTCTCCGGGAACAAGCCGTCCGAGGCCTATATCGTCTCGATGACGCGCAACGTCGTCGCACTGTCGGGAACATGGTCGGCCTATTCGGCGGACCGGCAGTTCCAGGAGCTGCTCGGCCTCGTCCACCCGTCCGCTTATAGCGCCATGCGCGAAAGCCTGAACGTCATACTCGACGAACTGGCGAACAACCCCACGCTGTCGATCGCCACCTATATCCGGGGCGATCAGCCGGTGCGGTGGACCGCTCATGAAATCGTCGTGCCTATCGAGAAGGTGCGCGTCATCGGCGGCGTGATCCGCAAATTCCGCGGGATATTGCGCATCGGCTACGGCATCGAGAATGGCCGTTTCTGGCTGACGCGCCTTTCAGAGGAGCAGTTCGATGCCGAAACTCGCTGACCGCGAGATGCCGATGCGCCGCGCCCTGACGCTTTCCCTGCTGCTTGCGGCGGTGCCCGCAACGGCGCAGACGATCCATGCGCTTCCTGATCAGACCAGCCATATTCGCCTGTCCAACCGCGACATCAATCATGTCGTGTGCGAGGGCGGCGAGATCGAGGACATCAAATTCTCCGCCGAGAAGGGCCTTGCCGTGGAAAAGGGCGGCCCTGACGCCTGGATCAAGTTCCTCGCCCGTGAGATCGACGATGCCGGTCAGGTGACGCGCACTTATGTGACGCAGCCTTCGGAATTCTTCGTGCACTGCAACGGGGCCACCTATCCGCTCTATGCCGAACCTGCAGAGATTCCCGCGCAGACGGTGGTGCTGATGCCCGGCGCGCGTCAGCGCGCGCAGGCGAACAATGAATTGATGGCGGCGCTGGCCGACGAGGATCGCGCCGTCTCGATCACCCTGTCCCTGCTCGATGATCGCATCCCTGCTTCTTTCAGCGAGGTCGCGCCGTCCGGCGGCACGGTCGGCATTCCGGCCGCGCCGGGCGTGTCGATCACAGAGCGGCGGCGTATAGCGATCGAAGGCGCCGGGCTGTCGGCTTCCGAATTTCATCTGCAAGCGGCCGCACCGGTCACGCTCGATGAACGGCTACTGGTCGATCCGATACTTGGGGAGCGCATTTTCTCGGTCACCCTGGATCGGGTTCGCCTCGCCACAGGTGAAACGGCCCGACTTGTCGTCGTGCGCCGGGGAGCCGGGCAATGAACGGCGAAATGAACAAAGACCCGGCAGAGGGGCCGGAAAGCTTGTCGCCCTACCAGGCGCATCTTGCCGCGCAGAATGCGCGGGACGGAGATACGGCCATGCGCCGTTCTGCAACGGCCTTGCCTGACTGGAAGGCGCTGTGGGGCAGGATGTCGGCGAAGCAGAAATTGCGCGCGCGCCGGCTCCTGGTCGGCGTGGCGGTCGGTGCGCTGGGGATCGGTCTTTATGTCGCTTCGGGCGGCGAGGAGGAGGTCAAGCTCGCCAATCCGGCATCCTCGCTGAACATGGGTGCCGGGCTGCGCGGCGACAGTCTCGAGGTGAAGCTGCGGGGCGACCTGAAGAAGGTCCTCGATGGCCAGCAGCTCCTGGGCGACAGGGTCAGCGCGATCGAGGAAGGCAAGGTCGTTCCAGGGTCTCGCGCCGGGGACAGCAAGACACCGGGAGGTATCGACGGGGATCTGCCTCCTGCCCTGCCGGACAGCGTACCCGCTCTTCCCTATCCGCCGGAAACCGGCGACGTCAGCGCGGATGCCGACAAGCTGCCGGTGCCGCCCACCGGGCCGGTTGCGCCGCCTGCTCCGCCCGCCCCGCCGGTGGAAAAGACAGTCGGTGCGATCGGGACAGCGACCGGTCAGGTGATGGCCCAGGGCGCGATGGATGCTTCAGCCTCGTCCAAAAAAAAGAATCGGACGATCTATTTACCGCCTGGTTTCATGAAGGCGCGACTGCTGACCGGGATCGACGCCCTGGCGAGCCGGGACGCGACCAGTAATCCCGAACCCATCATCGCCCGGGTGCAGGCGCCCGCCGTCCTGCCCAATGAGGTGAAGGCCAATCTTGCGGGCTGCTTCGTCGTTGGAAACGCGACAGGAAGCCTCGCGAAAGAACGGGTCGAGGTGCAACTCGTCTCCTTGTCCTGTGTCGACTTCGACGAACATTCCATCGTCGATCAGCCGGTCAAGGGCTTCTTCGTCGATACCGATGGCAAGAAGGGCCTGTCCGGCAAGGTGGTGACGCGGGCTGGGGCAACGCTGGCCCGCGCCTTCATCGCGGGCACTATCAGCGGCATCTCGCAATCGGTTGAAAGCACTTTCGGCAATACCTCGACCTCGGCACTGGGCACCGTGCGCACCCTCGACGCTGGCGATGCCGCCAAGACCGGGATTGCCGGTGGCCTATCGAAATCCTCGGACAAGCTCACCGATTTCTATCTCGATCTCGCCCGTCAGGCAGGCCCCATCGTCGAGGTGGGCGCCGCCAAGGATGTGGTCGTGGTGATCCAGGAGGGCGCCACTCTCGAGATCAAACCTGGCGCAGGAGGGAAATTCTGATGCGCGTCCCAACAGGAGGCAATATGAAAAGTCACATTCCCGTCATGACGCGAGCTTGCCGCGCGTCTCTGCTCGCGCTCCCCCTCGTTGCGCTTTCGGCCTGCGCGACGGTCGGCTCTATGATGTCGCCCTATAGCGAGAAATTCTCCTGCAAGAATAGCGACCATGGCCAGTGCATCCATCCTGACCAGGCCTATGCAGACGCGGTTGCGGGCCGTGCCTCCAAATCCGATCCCGCCGTCACCAACGATCGCAAGCTGCTTGCCCTGGATGCGAAGGGGCGAGCGCGGGTGACGGGCAGGCGCGATAGCAGAGCCGGAGCGCCTCCAGCTCCTGCGACGGCATCGAGCCCGCGCAATGTCGGCACGCTGATCGAGGGACCTGGCTCACCGATGCTGCGCCCCTCGCGCACGATCCGTACATTGATCCTGCCCTATGCCGACATGCAGCGGCCAGACCGCCTCTACATGGCGCGGTATGTCTATTCGATCATGGATCGGCCGGCCTGGGTCGTGGGCGACTATCTGGTGGAACCTGGCGGGCGAACGCCCGCGCCGCCGGTGCTGCGCACGACACGCGAGCCCGCGCCAAACGCCATGGCCGCGCCGACCGGGGAAGCCACTCCGCTGGCCGTCGAGCCGGAGAACCGGCCATGACCGCGCGGCCCGTCCACAAAAATCTCAGCTACCAGCGCCTGCGCTCGGCCGTGACACGCGACGCCTATTCGGATTTCCTGCCGATGGTCGCGTGGGTGGAGGAGGAGGAAGCCTTCCTGTGCATCGACGATGGCTGGGGCCAGGCCTGGGAGCTTGTCCCGTCTGCCTATATGTTCGCCCATGTCCAGCAGGCACTTCTGGGTCTTCTCAACATTCATTTTCCCGAAGGCACGGTCCTTCAGCTCCTCACCTTCGCCGATCCGCTGATCGATCCGGCGCTCAACGCCTATCTCGACCTCAAGGTGCGACCGGACCCGCTGGTCCAGGCCTCGGCCCGGCGCACAGCCGATTATCTGCGCAGCGGAACCAGGGGGCTCGATGCGCTGCACGCGATCCCGGTACGCGATTTCCGGCTATTTCTCTCTATCAAGACGCGGAGCAGTCTCGGCGCTGACCTGCGCCGGCAAGTCGAGGAGCAACTGGCGAAGATGGGTATCCGGCGCCTGCCGCCGGACGAACTGGTCAGCTTCTATCGGCGGATTTTCAACGGTGTATTCGCGCCGGCCCCAGGGGTGTTCCTCAGCGAAAGCATCGGTGGCATGCCCGCGCCTTCGATTGCGCGGCAGATTATCGAGGCCGGCCCAGACCTCTGCTTCGAGGGCCCGGAGGTATTCCTCGGCAATCAGGTGGCGCGCTGTCTCACACCCAAAGCGCCTGCACGCCGGATCACCGCCGAGCGCGCCAATCGCCTCCTGGGCGGCATGCGCGGGAGCGCGGAAGACAGCGATCAGATCGGCGGGCCGTTCCTCTACTGCCTCTCGGTCCTCTTCGATCATTCGCAGTTCGAGATCCACAAGCGGGCACAGATCCTCTCGGCGCAAAAGGCGGCCGGCAGCTTCGCGGTCGAGGTCGGCAAGCAGATCGAGGAGATCGGCTGGATTCTCGATGAAGCGTCGAACAGCCGGTTCGTTTCGGTGATCCCGACGATGTGGGTGTTCGGCCGCGATAGCGCGCAAGCGCGGGAAATGGCGGCGCGCGCCAAGCGGCTGTGGGAATCAGAACCCCTGCCCTTCATGGTGCAGGAGGAAAGCTATCTGCTGCCCGTGCTGCTGGCCGCCAGCCTGCCGTTCGGTCTTTATCCCGAAAAACGCACATTGAAGCTGCTGGAGAGGGATTTCCGCATGCCGGTCAAGGCCGCGACCTTGATGGCACCTGTACAAACCGATTTTCGCGGCGGCGGCCGCCCTGCCTTGCTCTATGTCGGACGAAAGGGGCAGCTCATCACGCTCGATCTCTTCGATCCGCGGATCAACAACTACAATTTCATCGTCTCGGCTGAGTCCGGCGCGGGCAAGAGCTTCCTGCTCAATAACCTGTGCCAGCAATATTATGCGCAAGGCGCGCTGATCCGCATCATCGATATCGGCGGTTCCTACCGCAAGCTCTGCACGCTCTGTTCCGGGCGCTATATCGACATCGGCGAGGAGCGCCTCGTCCTCAACCCCTTCGACATGGGGCTGGCGCTCGACGGCGAGGACAAGCAGTCGGCGGTCGCCATGGCGGTCGCGATCGTCGCGGAAATGGCCAATGCCTCGACCCGCAAGCCCGTCACCACGTCGGAATGGAATCTCCTCAAGTCCGCCGTGCAATGGACGGTCGACGGCGGGCGGGGCGTGGACGGCATCGATGCGGTTCGCGACTGGCTCGGCCGCTATCCCGATAATGCAGCCTCCGACCTCGACCGGGTCGACCATCTCGTGCCGGTCGCACGCGAACTGGCGTTCAACCTGCGCGATTTCGGATCGCAGGGCGCCTATGGCCATTTCTTCAACGGCCCCTCCACTTTCGACATCTCCCGCGATGAGTTCGTAGTGCTGGAGCTCGAACGATTGAAAGCCCTTCCCGACCTCTTCAATGTGATCGTGATGGTGGTGGTGAACGCCGTCACGCAGGATCTCTACCTCTCCGCGCGCGACAAACCCCGCTTCGTGCTGTGCGACGAGGCAGCGCAGTTCATGACCCGCAGCGACGGGCAGGACCTCTCGCGCCTCGCCGAGGCCTTCGGCCAGGGCTATCGCCGCGCGCGCAAATATCAGGGCAGTTTCGGCATCGTGCTGCAGAGCATGAACGATCTCATGCTCTTCGGCGGTACGGGTCAGGTGATCCTCGAAAATGCTGCCACCAAATTCCTGTTGCAGGGTTCCACCTACGACAAGGCGGTGGACAACAAGATCCTCGACTATTCGGGGTTCGTTCTCGATCTGCTGAAATCGGTCCGCAACGCCAAGCCCAATTACAGCGAGGTCTTCATCGACAGTCCGCTGGGCCTCGGCATCGCCCGCCTCGTGGTCGATCCCTTCAGCTACTGGATCAATACTTCTGCGCCCAATGAGGTCGCCGCCTTCGAAGCCTTGGTGCGGGCCGGCCGCAACCCCCTGGAGGCGGTGTGCGAACTGGCCGGTGTCGATCCGGTCGAGGTGCTGGGCTCTGCGAGCGTTCAGGATTGGAGGCCGGCATGACGCACAAGGCACTCCCCCATCCCGACCAGCTGGCGCTCGACTGGGAAAATGATCCGGCGATCGAGGCGTTGATCGAAGCGCGCGTTGCCAAACGCGCCGAAGCGGTCGCCTTCCAGTGGCGGCTGCGCCTGGTGGGCATTGAAACCTGCATGATGGGCAGCCTCGTCATCGCGGCAGGCCTCGCGCTCGACCAGCCGCCACTTCAGACCATTCGCACAGGGCTTATCGTCGCCGCTGCCTGCTTTGCGAGCGGGATGCTGCTCATCGGCCTGTCGGGCGCATGCGGGATGCTTCTCACGCGCTTGTCGCGGTGGAGGCGCAAATGACCGACAGGATCGAACCCTTCACCCCCAAAATGATCGATGACATCGGCGCGATCTGCCGTTGCAAGCGCTATCCTGGGGAGAGCCAGAATGATTTTCTGGGTCGCGCGATCCTCTCGCTTCACGAAACCCATGGCGAGTGCGCGCGCAGCCTTGAGACGGCTGACAAGCTGATAGCCGGTTTTCTGAAGGACTCTCGGCGCGTCCCCGTTCTGGGTTCCGTGATGCGGACCTGCTGCGCGGTCGTGCCGCTCATTCCGTTCATGTTTCTGCTCGGCCGTCCTGTCGTCATCTACGCTTTGTGGCTTGGCATCGTCTGCCTTGGGCCTGTCGTCGCAGAAGCCGGATTCAAGCTGTTCTGTCGTCTGCGCCCGGTTCGTTCCGAACTGGCGGAGGTCGAACCGGCATGAACGGCATCTTCTCATCCACACCCGCGCCGGGACCGATCCGCCTCATGGTAGGCAGCCAGGGCCTGTTGCTGATGCAGTCCTTCATCGCGTGGCAGCTGCCCGCCGTGCCGAACCTGTTCCGCATTCTCGTCGGGATCACGGCGATTATCGCGATGGCGGCCCTGATCAGTGCCGCGATCGGCGAGGATCGCGAGAGTTCTCAGCTTTATTGGAGACGGCGCCATGGTCGCTAGATCGCAGCATCGGCGTTTCTGTCGCTGCCTCCTCCTGTCCATGCTGGCTGCGATCGCGACGACGGTGAGCTCGCTGATGCCTTCGACGGGCAAAGCGGCAACCAGCAAGATCGGACGCGTCTGGCCCATCGCCGAGCCGGACGCCCTGAGCGAGATCGAGGGTCGGGCCGCTCAGGTCCCTGACATGAAGAGTGCCTTTGGGCCGCGCCAGAACTGGTCGGCCATGAAGGCGGCGACGCTCGGGATCGCCCATGTCGACCGGAACCGCACGGTGGTGCCCTTCTATACCCTCGATCAGGATATCCGGCTTGCCGACGGCAAGCTGCTCTACGCCAAGGGCTACAGCTTCAATCCCCTTGCCTATGTGTCGCTCCCGCAGCGGCTCATCGTGGTCCACCCCCGTGATCTTGCCTGGGCGCTGCGGACCGCCAGGCCGGCGGATTTCATTCTGCTGGCGGCTGGAACTCCCGGCGATGCCGATGCGATCACGCTCGGCGAACGTCATGGCCGGGCGCTGTTCCTGCTCGAAGAGCGCGTCAAGGTGCGGCTGGGACTGACGGTCGCACCGGTGTTCGTAGCGCAGGCCGGGCAGAAGCTGGTGCTGACCGAAGTCGATCGGAGCGAATCCAAGCGGAGAACCGCGCGATGAAACAGGTATCGCTCCGCAGACTGCTGGCGCTGGGCTGCACCTTTGCCGCCTTGGCGGTCGCGGCTCCCGCCCATGCCTCCAAATGCGAGGCCGGCACGGTGTTCAATCCGATCACCAAGGTGCGCTGGAACTGCATTTTCCCGATCACGATCGGCGGGGTGAAGGTCGGTCCGAGCGATCCGCTGGGCAAGGCGCTCGATGCCCAGTCCGCGTCCAAGCCGCTATGCGCCTGCCGCAAGGGCGTGACCTTCTGGTTTGGCGTCAAGGTCAGCTTCTGGTCGCCCAATCGGATGGTCGATGTCGTGACCGAACCGGGCTGCATGATGGCGCTCGGCGCCGACATCATGCCGACCGGCGGCAGGCTCCAGGGGAGCCAGAGCAGCATTTCCGACGGCACCAATACCGCCAAGATGTTCGCGCAGATGCACTATTATATCGCGCCGGTCTGGAAGATGCTCGACATGTTCACGGACCTGCCCTGCATCGAGGATGACGGCTTCGATGTGGCGCTGATCACCGAAGTGCTGCCCACCTGGCAATCGGCAACGCTGGGCGCGATCATTCAACCCGAGGCGATCCTGTTTGGCAATCCGGCCGCGGGCCTTGCCTGCATGGCCGACAGCGCCGCAGCGGCTGCGGGCAAGGTCGTCGATCCGCTCTTCTGGTGCATGGGATCCTGGGGAGCGACCTATCCGGTTGCGGGCGACATCCATTTCGGGGACAGCGTCGAAGCCTGGGCGGGGCTCGCCGCGCGCGGGGTCTTCATGATGGGTCGCCTCGGCGCACTCACCGTCAGTTCTGCCGATGGCTGCTCCTTCATTCCTCAACCGGTCTGGACCAAGAGCCGCTACAAGTTCCAGCTCATGGAGCCGGTCAAGGGTGGCAGTTGCGTCAATGTCGGGCGACCAGGCGCGCTCTGGACCAGCGCAAAGCACGCGCCGGGCAAGGACAATGCCCAGTTCATGCTGTTCGAGAAGACGATCTGCTGCGCCGGGGTCTCCACGCCATGAGCAACCCGTCTCGCCAAACCCGCGCCAGATCGTCTGGGATCAGCCGATCGCCTGTCCGTCACCTCAAGGAGCCAGACGTCTCTTGCGCGGCTAGACCGGCGCCGCATAGCCCCCGCGGCGCCGGCCGGGCGGTCGGCGTGGCCACCACAACCAACGATGATGCGGCACCCCCCTCCCCGCCGCATGTCGTCGTGGCCACGCTGACCGTTTTTGAAGGACAGGCAGTGTTTCGAGCAGAACTGCCCCGCCCGGTTCCAGCCATCCTGTTGTTCCGGCTGCGGCGCGGATCCCGCCGGATCATACCGAGCGATATCCGGCCATGAGGGAGAGCGCCCTGCTGCTGATGGCGGCGTTCAGCTTGCCATTGCCGCTTCATGCCCAGACCGCGGAGGAACGCGCCCGTGCCGCGGCGCAAGCCGCCAGGGCAAAGAGCGCGGACAGCGATGCGCTGCTCGGCAATTATGTGCAGCCGGGCCTTGGCGGAGAGGCGATCACCACGGTGGATTCCTCGCAGGCGTTCACGCCTAAACTTGCCTGCCAGAAAAGCGCCACGTTACTCGAACTGCTCGCGCAGCCCAATGCCTCCGGCGATATCGGGACGCTGAGCATTTCGCGGGACCGCGATCTCGACGGCAGCTTCGATGAGGCGATGACGGTACCTGTTCCCGTCTCGGGTATCTGCGCCAACGGGATCATCTCCTGTACGCCGGGTACCTGGAACGCCTGCCGCTTCTTCCGCTGGGATGTTGCGGGGGCGGGATCGCTCAAGCTTCGCGAGGTCGAACTGACCGATCTTGCCGGCTGTTACTGCGTCAACAACAGCTGCGGCAGCAATCTGGTCTGGGGCAATATGGCCTCGGTGCTCAAGGATCTGGGCGGCGGCATGGTCGGCGCGCTCACCACGGCCGATCCACGGATCGGCATCGCGCAGGCCTCCGTCGATGGCCCGGTGATCCGCTATACGGGCGCACAGACCACATCCTGCACATCGCAGCCGCAGATCGGCGCAGCGGCGTACAAGGCCAATCCCGGCGCCGTCGCCGGCGACGCCTATGCCGCAGCGCAGACGAGCAGCATATTCCAGGCTCTTTCCGCGTCTTCGACCGGAACCGGCACATCGCAGCTGCGCCGAAGCTGCGCCATCACCCGGCAGATAGCGCAGGAAGAGATGATTGCGGAGAAGATCATCGATCGCGTGTCTGGCGGCTACGCAAGCTATGCCACGAGTTCCGACAGCCGCACCTTCGTCATGGGCTCTCCTACCGACAACAGCCTTTCTGGCGGATCCTGCACCCTCATCGATTTTCATATGACGCTGAGGGTCAAGGACACCGAAAGGCTGCAGCAGGTGCTTCTGACCCGCTTTGGCGGTGACGACTGGGCGCAGATACGAGTCGATGGAGAACTGATCGGCTCGGGTCCGGAAGGCTGGACCGGAACCGGACTGCCGCCGGGCAAATGCGAGAAGAAGGGCGCGTTCTATTTCTATCCCAATCTCGATCTCACGTCGAAGATGACCCTGGGTGATCACGCTATCTGGCTTCGCGTTGCGGTGGCCGATGGCGGAGAGGCCTACGCTTCGATCGAGGCGAAAGTCGACGTCGGCTGCAAGACCAGCGAGCAGCTTGTCGACACCTGTTCGGGCTATGCCGCAAATGATGCCTGCCGCCTCGACGATGAAGAGGTCGATGGCGTCGTCACCTACCGCAACGGCATCAAGACGGGACTTACCCCCCTGCCCCAGACCCGGTTGATCGGCACTGGCACCTGCACGACCTCGATCAGCCGCGCCTTCTTTGAACGCCGGCGCAATTATGCCTGCACGATCGACCAGGGCACCGTCCCACAGCCCGATCTATCGCGCGGCGCCTATATCATCGACCATTCGACAGAGACGCTGCTCGCCGATCGGGTGAGGAATGCCGATGGCGGCTATGGCCTTACCACTCGCAATTTCGCCCTTCCTGTGGCCGGCAGCGTCAATGCCTGCGAGCCCATCTGCAAGACCCGCAAGCCGCAAGCCAATAGCGCCGCGGCTCCGGACGGCGTGACCGGTTCGAAACAGACGAACCCGATCGGCTGGGACACTTTCTATCACGCCTGCCAGGACAGTAATGTCTGCCCCGCCGGCGAGGGCGAGGACCTGGTGCAGGGTTGCGGCTGCATTGATGATTTTCCCGAAGCGGTGGTGATGATGCAGACCGTGCGCCTCGGCGGCGCGGACATGGTCTGCACGAGTGCGGTGCGATGATGCAGCTACGCCCCCATCTCTTAATGTTCCTGCTTGTCGCGGCGAGCCTGGCGCTGTTCCCGGCGACTGCCATGGCCCAGCAATTATGCGCGGTTGATTTGAACGGCAATGGCGATGCGGCCGACGACGGCGAAACGGCGAGCTGTCACCTGACCGGTTCAGGCGGATGGATGTGTCCGATCGGCGAAACGCGCTGCGAGGCGGATCCGGCCGGGACGATGCACTGCCCACTCGGCGATCAATATGCCTGCGCCGTACCGGCAAGCGGCGGCGCGCCAAGCTGCTCGGCCAATGCCTGCATCGACACCAGCGCCAATCCCGTCGTCGAGGATCCGCCGGTCGATGATCCGGGTGTGGAGGCGGATGGGGGCGTCGATGCCGAGGGCAATTGCCTTGGCACGATCGAGATCTTTTCCGGACGCGCCGCGCGCTGCCGGCCAGCGGGTCTCAGCACCAGCTTTCAGAATTGCTGCAAGGACAAGGGTAGAATCGTGAAGGACGGCATGGGCGGTTCGATCTCGTCGATTACGACCAAGATCGCGGTCGCCAAGGGCGTTTTCACCGGCATGAAGGCCGCGTATACCGCCTTCAAGGCCGGTGCGACGGCGAGCCAGGCCGCCAGTGCGGGCGCCAACGCAATCATCGTCGGCATCGATCCGACATCGATCGCGATCAGCCTGGCCGTCAATTTCATGATCGAGGTGCTGCTCCAGGGCTGCGACCAACAGGACATGGAAGTGGGCATGCTGCGCGGCTCGGGCATGTGCCATGAGGTGGGCAGCTATTGCTCCTCGAAGATCCTGGGCATCTGCGTGCAGAAGGCCCGGGGCCACTGCTGCTTCAACACCAAGCTTGGCCGTATCATCCAGGAACAGGGTCGGCCTCAACTCAAAGCCTTCAGTGCAATTGGCTGGGGCACACCCAAGGAACCCTATTGCCGGGGATTTACGCCAGAAGAATTCCAGGCGCTCGACTTCAGCAACATGGACCTCTCCGAATATTATGCGGAAATCGAGGCACGCGCCCAATCTGAAATCCAGATCGATATGAAGGACAAGATCGATGCCCATATGCAGACGATCAGCAACTAGCCGCGCCCTGCTTTTGGCGGCTCTCACGCTCGACCCCGCATCGGTGCGTGCAAGTGAACCGCAGGCCGTGGCCGATCAGCCGACAAGCGAAAATGCGCGTACTCGCATCCAGGATTACGGTGAGGCGGCTATGGAGCGCGTGAAGCGGGCTGCCGCCAAGGCCAAGGCTTCAACGAAAGCTTCGCCCGTTCTGCCCTCAAAAGCCGACGCTGGCGCGGAGCGACGCGCCTTCGAGGGTATCAACAGGCGCAAGCAGGACCCCGCCATGGCGAAACGGGTGGAGGCCGATATCGCGACAGCGCGCGAAGCACTGGCCGTCGAGCGCGAGAAGGCCAGCCATCGTATCGCCCAGGCTTTGGGCCTTCAACAACCCGAAGAGGCAGCGCTGGCAGGGGTCGTGACCACGGGCGGCACGAGACGCTGGGTTCCGGTGCTGTTCGTGTCGTCCTCCATGCCGGTCGAAACGCTGCGCACCTATGCAGGGCAGCTCGAACGTGTCGGGGGTGTCATGGCCTTCCGGGGCATGCCGGGCGGAATGCGGCAGGTCGCGCCGATGGCCAAATTGTCGGCCGCCATTTTGCGCCGCGATCCCGGCTGCGAAGGCCCGGCCTGCGCGATGCGCGACGTGCAGCTCATCGTCGATCCGCTGGTGTTCCGGCAGCATGGCGTCACCCAGGTGCCCGCGCTGGCAATGGTCCCCGGCGATCCGACCCTGCCCTATTGTGAACGCAACGAGGCCAGCCCACGTGCCGCGCATATGGTCCTGGGCGATGCCGCGCTTTCCGGATTGCTCGAGGAATATGGCCGCTTGGGCGGCAAAGAGGAGGTGCGAGATGCTCTTGCTCAGTTGGCGGGCCGGTAACCGGCTCTGGTACGAACTCAAGGATTTGCCGCTCCGGGCAGCCGTGGCGCTGGGCGCAAGCGGCCTGGGGCAGCCGGCGCGGCCTGCACAGCTTCTCAAAGCCTATGGGATCGTGCTACCGATCGGTCTCTTCGCCTGGTGGGTGATGCCGCAGATCACCCTGGTCATGACGCCATCGATCGACGCCTGGGTGGTGCACCGTTCCCCTGGCGTTGTTGAGCGCGGCGATCTCGTATCATTCACGCTTTCCGACCCGGTGGCGGGCCCGGCCCCCGTCTCCGTCACCAAATATGCACTGTGCCTGCCCGGAGACCAGATCGTCATGGTCGAAAGGCCCGCCAGCCTGGGCGGGGGCCGGAATGGCTGGTATTATTGCAATGGCCAGTTGATGGGCATCAGCAAATCCGCCGCACGCAGCGGCAAGGCGCTTGACCATTGGCAGCCGGAAAGCGCGCGTATTCCCGGAGGGATGATCTTCGTCGGCTCGCGTCATCCTGACGGGTATGACAGCCGCTATTATGGCCCGGTGGCGATCGAGCGGCTCTCTCGCATGGAGAAACTGCTATGAAGCGCTTGTTCTCCATGGGTGCGGTCCTGCTCATGTCCGCCGGTCCCGCATGCGCCCAAGCGACATCTGCGCCCGCAACCGATCATGCGGCACGGGGTTATTGGTGGTACGAGACGCCCAAATCCGGCCCTGCCGAAGAAGCGCAAGATGACGCCGTTCCAAAGCCCCTCATCCCGCCGATGGTCGAGTTGGCCAAATGGTCGCCGCCCAGGATCGCGAAGCTCATCGTGGAGCAGCGCGACTATGCCGCAACCGTCCTCACGATCGACGCGGTCGCCGATTTCTGGCGCCTGCAGGACTTCGCCCGGCGTAAGGCCCGTGCCTTTGCCGGCGTCACCCAGCTGGCCATGCTCACCCATCCGCAGCTCAATGCCAGAGCGGCCAATCCGATGGTCGGCGAAGCGCGCGATGTGCTGGGCGCGCAGAAGGATCAGATCCGCCGCCAGTATCTGCGGGCGCACGCCGGAGAGTTCGCGCTCGTCATGTTTGCCCGCGAGACCTGCGGCTATTGCAAGGTGCAATGGCCGATCGTCCAGCGGTTCCAGGATGACATGGGCTGGCAGGTAAGCCTGATGGACCTTGATCGCCGGCCTGAGATGGGACAGCGTTTCGGGGTCGAAGTGACGCCGACCACCATGGTCATCCGCCGGGGCAGTCCCCAGCGCATGGTGATAGCCGCGGGCGTCGAGACTTATCCCAATCTCGCGCAGATGGCCTATCAGGCCGTACGGCTGCTGAGCGGCGATATCCGGCCAGAGCAATGGCTGACCGGCGCTGGCGAGGAAGACGGGTTTTTCGATGCGCTGGCCAATGGCCCTGTCTCCTCGACCGATCCGCGCGTGATCGGCGGCGATCTCATCGATGCACGGGAGCCCAGGCCATGAGGCGCCTGGTCCGCATGCTGGTCTCCGGCCTCCTCCTGCTCGCGCCATCGGCATCGCTGCCGGCCACCGCCCACGCGCAGCAGAAAGATCGGGACGCCGCGCGGCAGGCCGCCATTCATCCGGTGTCGACAGCTGCGGACATGCGACTTTGGCTTTCGCGCGTGCCAGTGACGCGAAACTTTCCGCCCGATTTCGAACCCATGCTGCGCGGTCAGGTATCGCTCTATGTGATCGAAATGAGCACCGCGCCAGGTTGCCTGCCGTGCGGCGATCTATGGTCAAAGCTTCTGGCATTCCGTGGTCGCTACGGCTGGCAAGTCCGAACACTTGGGACGGAGGAAGCGGCGCTGCGCTCGGGGCGTCTCGGCCTTCCGTGGGTCGGTAACCCCGTCGCCTGGGTGCGGCCGCTGGTCGATCCGGGTCGCATGGTACCGGTCGCAATCGGTACCGATCACGGCGCCAATATCGCGCGCAACACCTGGCTGGCCGCCCGGATGCTGTCCGGAACCCGGGCGGCCGTCGGCGTGCGCGCCATGTCGAAATTTACCGGAATTGTCGGCGTGAGGGCGCCGGTCTCTTCCAAGCGGAAACTACGCTGATCGTGCCGGGGCTGTGTCGTCAACTTTTCCCATCAGGAAGCCTGTCATGGTCCGTCATGTACGCCGTCCCTTTCTTGCTCTCTGCCTGATTGCAGCGTCCTGCGGCCAGGCGGTGCCTGCTCATGCCCAAAGCTGGGCCGAGAGCTGGTTCGATAATGTCACCTACACCTCACCGGGCAGCTTCGAGGATCAGACCCGCGGCTATGTGACCGCGGGCGGAATGTCGGGCCGTGTCGACGTGCATGACGACTATCTCATGAGCCTGACGTTGCCCAAGGTGAAGGCGGGCTGTGGCGGCATCGACATGTTCTTAGGGGGAATGTCGTTCCTCGACCCCGACTATCTCGTCCAGAAGCTGGAGACGATCCTGCAGGCCGCGCCGGCCGTCGCCTTCCAGTATCTTCTGGAAACGCTAGACGAGAAGATGGGAAATATAATTTCAAAAATGGAGGCAGCGACCAATTATCTCAATTCCATCCAGGTAAATGACTGCCGTCTCGCCAATCGCATGGTGCAAATCGCCAAAGGCGACGACAACATGTCGGGGATCGTCGAGGAGATGACCGGCTACAAGTCGATCCGCGAGGGCTATACCAATAGCTGGCAGCAGAGCCGCGAGAAGATCCAGGCCAACAAGGGCAACCCGACCGAGGATCTCAAGGACGCACTCGCCAATTGCCCGGCCGAGGTCACGGACATCTTCAAGACCGGCTCGCTGCTAGCGCATGCCGCCGCGCGGGTGGGTGCATCCGACTGGGCGGGCGTGATGCGGGCCCGCGTCGGCGATGTCTATATGCGCTGGGACGCCAACGACAAGGTGCCGATCTTTTCGGCTATTCCTGCATGTCCGCGCCAGGATACCGAAAGCGCCGATGACTTCCTGACGGGACGTGTTCCGACCCGCGCGCTCAACATCCCTGCGACTGGAGCGGATTGTTCGGTGAACGGTGCGGGGCGCGGCGCGCTCATTTTGGCGCGCGAGAGGATGGAGGCGATCTCCGTCAAGATCCGGACGCGCGCTGCGCTCACCATTGAAGAAAAGCAGTTCGTCGCCAATGTGCGGACCCTGCCGGTCTACCGCCTGCTGGAATGGGGCGTGCGGCAGGGCCTCATCGACAGCGTGATCGCCGATACCGACGAACTTGTCGCCCTCACCCTCGCTTATCAGATGCTCAATGACCTCACCCGCTCGATCGACTTCGCACTGCAGAATGCCGAGCGCGGCGCAACCACCGCGGGCGCCGCCGATGCCGAGAATAGCAACATCTGCCAGACCCGCATTCTGACCAAGGGCATTGAGCAGTTGCGGGAGTTGCGCGACGAGGTCTTGCGCCAGCGTGCGCAGATGCGCCAGTCCTACATGGCCGCGATGAGCCAGGCGAACCTGTCGGCTAACTATGCCGGTGTTGTGCGCCAGCGCGACCGCGATGCCCGCGACGCCGCGGGCGCCAACGCCAATCGCAACCGGTGAGGCAAGCCATGCGTCATCTTATCCGCCTGGCATGCGTCCTTCTGGGATGTCTGGGCGCCACACCCGCGCTGGCCATCGATGCCAGTTACCACACATGGGACGGGTTTTCCGAAACCGTCGACGCGTTCCACCTCGTAGCGATGATCTTCGGCGATCCGCGCTACGAGACGCTGGTCGTCATCATCGCGGTGGTCGGCATCGCATTTGGCGCTGTCATCGCCAGCATCAAGGGCTCGGGCATGGGCCTTGTCGCCTTCGGCTTCCAAATGCTGGTCGGTATCGGCCTGTTCGCCGGCATGATCGCCACGACCGGCACGGTCCACATCTATGACAGGGTGCGCAACGCCTATCAGCCGGTTGGCGATGTCCCCAACCTCATCGTGCTGGTCGCTGGCGTCACCAATTTGATGGAGCGGGCACTTGCCGAAACCATCGACGACAACACGACCGATCCCAATGCCAAGCTGGAGTTCGGCGCGGGTGGACATGCATTCGACCTGTTCCTGAACGCGGTTAGCCCACGCAGCCCGATCGTGGACACGTTCCTCGACGCGAGCGTGAAGGATTATGTGCGCCAATGCTATCCGGTTGCGCGAGTCTCGCCGGCCTATGGGGTCGACGACGATCAGCTTTTCCGGACGTCGACCGACCTTCCCGCCTCGTTCGCGGCGATGGCCGGCCCCGCCACCTTCTCGACCGTGTTCACGGCGAGCGACAAGGCCGGGACGACGATGAGCTGCGATGCGGCCTGGGGCTACATTGCCGATCGTCTCTCGGACGCCACATTGTTCGACGCATATAGCGATCAGGTCTGCGCCCGCACCGGCTTCGATGTCACCCAGGCCACCCAGCGCGATCGCTGCCGCCAGCAGATCGATGCGCTGGGCGACATGATGCTGGGCCAGTCGATGAGCCGGCAGAAGTTCTTGACCAACATCCTGCTCGGCCAGACCGTGGGCGACGTCCTGTTCGAGGATTCGCCGGCCGCGACCGCGCGCGTGATGGCGAACCGGGCCATCGAATCCAATGGCCTTGCCACGCTCTCGACTGCCAATGAATGGATGCCGACCATCCGCGCCTCAGTGTTCGCGATCATGCTCATGATGATGCCGATCGCGCTGCTGTTCATCCTGACCCCGATCAACCTGCGGGTCGCCAGCTTCGCGCTGGGGCTGTTCGTGTTCGTCGCCCTATGGGGCGTGATCGATGCCGGCATATACCAGTTGACCCTCGGCCGGGCGATGGACGTGCTCGCCGAACTGCGCGCGACCAGCGTCGCCGCCGACAGTTGGATCCTGGCACCGTCGGCAGCGATGAAGGCGCTCGCCATCTTTGGGTCGTTCCGCACCGCCGCGGCGGGGTTGGCCGGGGCGTTCGTGTTCACCGTATTCCGCTTCTCGGGCAATATGTTCACGGCCTTCACCTCGGGCATGCTGGGTGTCCAGGGCCAGGGGAGCATGGCGGCCGCGACGGTAGGAACCAGCGAGGGCTATGCCTCGGCGCTGGAAGCGCAGGCATCGGCTAGTGGCACCACGGCGCGGCGATCGACGTCATCCGGGTTCGGCGACTTTGGTGAACGCAGCAGCTTTGGTCTGGACCGAAGTTTCGCTTCGGCCGGATCGGTGCTTGGCGAACATGGTGGTGGGGCAGCGGGAACGGCGGCCTTTGGCCTGGGTCGTACAGACGCCGCGCGGGAGCTGGGAGGCCTCTCCCCTGCCCTCGTCGGGCGGGATCTGAGCGATCCCGCGACTTCCCGCGCGATCCGCAGCAACGCCGCGACGTCTGCCATTCACAATTTTGCCCAGGGCGACGCGCTGCGCAAGCTGGGCACCAGCTACTTCGGGGAAGGCCAGACCGGCGAGCGCGCCTTTGCTGCCTTCGCGCAGAACATGGTGCAGTGGAAGGCGTTCGGTGACCAGCGCGCCTATGAGATGATGCAGTCGGGCGCGCAGCGGCATTTCGAGCGCAGCGGCTATGATGCAAAGGACGCCGCACTCAAGGCCTCAACTGTGATCGGCCAGGCAAGCGCCGATCCAACCTTCGCCAAGCTGACCGCCAACGCCTTCGATCAGGAAAAGATGCTGCGTAATGACCTGACTGCCGCGCAGACCCAGGTCGGCGCGATGGAAGGCCGGCGCGACTATGCCGGTGACAGGGTTACTGCCATCGAGCGGGGCAATGTCGCAACCGAGCAGGCGCACCGCACCGGCGGCAATCAGGGGCAACGGCAGGCCGCGGCCATGCTTGGCCTTTCGGTCACCGAAACCAGCCGCCGCGTCGGGTTCATCAATGCTTTGTCGGGCGAAGCGCGTTCGACCGCGATCACCCAGCTCTCGCGTTCGACCGGGCGCAATGAAGCGCAGGTGCTGCGGGCGCTGGAAAGTTACAATGCCGCTGTCCAGGTCGGTACCGCCGACGGAGCGAGCGCGGAAGCCGCGCGCGAGGGCACGAGTGTCTACGGCCGCACGCGTGAAGCGGCGGGTTACGACTTTGCCGAGCGGTCTGGGAAGCTCGACGCCCAGCGCGAGATTGGTCCGGATGGGGTTCGCGGCAATGCACAAATCGGCGAGCAACGGCGGCAGGCGGACAATGCAGGCTTTGCCGAGGGCGCAGCCGCCGCCGGTGTATCTGTCCGGGAGGCCGCACGCCTCGATTCCTTCATCCGCGCGTTGGCGGGCACTGCCGGAAACCAGGTCGATATGGCGGAAGGCGGCGCAGAAGGCGTCGCCGATCGGGCGCGCAATGAGCGATTGACAGGAATAGTCGACAAGGAGCGGCTAACCCGCACCCAAGCGTTGTTGCGCGCGCATGGGATCGAGATGTCGAAGCGCCAGATTGCAATGGACCAGAATGGGGACATCGGCCTAAACCTGACTCCGGAGCTCGCGGCGCAGATGTGGCGGGGCGGGCTCATCAACGAGAGCCAGCTCGGCGCCATCGCCAATGGCGGGCATGCCCGGTTTAGCTTCGCGCACAATGATCTGCTCGTCTCCAGCAGCACTGGGTTCAGCCAGTCTGCGCGAAACGACACGAGTACGCGGTTCGAAGCCGGCAAACAGGCGGGCCCGGACACGATCGAGCATTTTCTGGGCAGCGGGGCGCAAGGCCAGACCGCCATGGCTAACTGGTTGCGCGGCGGGTTCGAGATGGATCGGCAGGGCAACTGGCGGTTGAAACCGCAGGTCGCCGATACGCTGGAGCGCGATGTCACTGCGATCATGGTGCAAACCGGGTGGCAAAGATCGCTTTCTCGAAATGCAGAACATCAGACGGGCGATACTCAGGGCGTTTCTGGCGACCTTACTGCTACCGCATCACGGGGGATTAGTTCAGGTGGGAAAGAGGGCGAAGAAAAAGGTGGCGCCAAAGGTAGTGCCGTCGGTTCGCTAACGGGCAAGTTGAGTGCGGACATAACGGATCGCGGAATCGCTTCAGTTTCGGCTCGCTCGTCGATCGACATCGTGAATTACGATGTTCGGGAGGCAATTGCCTCCGCAGAGAAAACGGCTGCCCGCTCCGGTCGCCCGGAGGAGACTTTTGCGAAACACTTGAGTGAGCAAGTGCTTGGCAATGACGGCTTGCGCAACCGCTATCTGAGGCAGGCGGATGCGGGCCGTGGCACAGTCGATGTAACGGGTCCGATCACATCGATGGAGCAGTCTTCGATCCTTAGTTCCGGACGACTGCTGTTCGATCGGGATAACGGAATGGCCGATGGCGATCCCAGCTTCAAGGAGCGGCGGGATCCATGATTTTAGTCCTGAATAACGCCGATATGTCGGAGATGTATGTCACCCGACCGAGCATCGGATGGATCTGTATAGGGATCAATCAATGGCCGTCGCGACGGGGACTGTCAGGATTTCCGTGTGTGGGCGGGCATAATGGGTAACAAGGAGTCCCACCATGTCTCGACGCAAAGAACCCGTTATTCCCAATGCGCTTCTCGACCAGCTTTTGGCCGGATGCGCTGCCAGTGCCGCATTTGAACAAGGTGGCTTGCTGGATTCGCTGAAGAAGGCGCTCACGGAGCGCGTGTTAAATGCGGAGATGGATCACCATCTTGCGACAGGCGAAGGTGCCGGTAACACGCGCAACGGCTATGGCCGAAAGACCGTAATGACCGAGACCGGCAAGCTGGAGATTGATGTCCCGCGGGACCGCCAGTCCAGCTTCGACCCGCAGCTGATAGCCAAGTATCAGCGCCGCTTTCCGGGCTTCGATGAGAAGATTGTATCGATGTATGCGCGGGGCATGAGCACCCGGGAGATTACCGGGCATCTGCAGGATCTGTACGGGATCGATGTGTCGCCCGATCTCATCAGCACGGTGACGGACGCGGTGCTCGATGAAGTCGCCGTCTGGCAGCAACGCCCGCTCGATGCGATCTATCCGCTGGTCTTTTTCGATGCGATCCGGGTAAAAATCCGAGACGAAGGCATGGTCCGCAATAAAGCGATCCATATCGCCCTTGGCGTCCGCGCCGATGGCGCCAAGGAAGTGCTCGGGCTGTGGCTTGAGCAAAATGAGGGTGCCAAGTTCTGGCTGCGGGTCATGAACGAGCTGCGCAACCGTGGCACAGAGGATATTCTACTTGCTGTCGTCGATGGCCTCAAAGGCTTTCCAGATGCGATCACAGCCGTGTTTCCCGAGGCCGTCGTTCAAACATGCATCGTCCATTTACTGCGCAATTCCATGGACTTCGTATCCTGGAAGGACCGCAAAGGCCTGGCAACGGCGCTCAAGGAGATTTACCGCGCCACTGATGCCGACGCTGCCGAGAAGGCGCTGACGGCGTTCGAGGCCGGCCCCTGGGGCCAGCGTTACCCGGCGATTGGCCAGAGCTGGCGTCGCGCCTGGGCTGAGGTCATTCCGTTCTTCGCGTTCCCTGACGACGTCCGCAGGATCATATATACGACAAACGCCATTGAGGCTTTGAACTCGAAGCTGCGTAGGGCTGTCAGAGCAAGGGGGCATTTCCCCAGTGACGATGCCGCAACCAAGCTGCTCTATCTGATCTTGAACAGGTCGGAGAAAGAGTGGAAGATGCCGCCTCGTGAATGGACGATGGCAAAGGCACAATTCGCCGTCATCTTCGGCGAACGTTTCATCAGAGCCATGGCGGCCTGATGATCAACCGCCCGCCCACACACGGAAATCCTGACAGTCCCTCGCGACGGCGGTCCTGGCGTTATCACCCATTCGCCGCATGCGACCTTGGCTTTGAGGAAGCTATATCCCAGAACCGCTACTACCGTGATCGGATTGAAGACAAAGATCAGCAGCACCATGACATTGACAAGGTAGATGTTCAGCCGGTCGTAGGGGATGGTGATCATAAGCTCGAGGCATATCCAGTAAAGCAGCGTCAGAGCCCAGGTCAGTTTTGCATACCATGGACGCCAGAACCAGTCCGCAGCGCGCGGCGACGGCGGGGCCGCCTGCTTTGTCGTTTCGATGTGATCAACATCCTGCATTCGCAGAGCCCTTCCAGAGAAGAGAATAGCACAGCTTCGCTGGGCATGAAATCGGCCGACAATCAGTATGGTGGCCCGCCTTTACGGGGGAATCCATCCAGATCCCCTCCCCTTCGTTCTTTCCACCCTCACCCCGCCCCGATTTGCAGTCTGGGCTTGAAATGCGGGCGGGTTCAGCGACGGAACGCGAGCCCCGATGAGTAAGAAGCGGCGATCTTCGGATATGCTACCCCAGCTCTCGCCAAGAGCGGACGCAGCTATTCTGCGTCTTGCCAGGCTTCTGGGTCGCCAGATTGCGCGCGAACTCGATGAGGAGCAGAAGGAACGCGAAAAGCGCGCCCAGAAGCCGTCTGAAGCTTCAGACTGATTGTCTGAACACGGCGAACGGGATTGCAAGCACCTCCTTCCGATATGACTGGTGCGGCCATGCGAGCCAGGCCCAGCGTGCTCGTGAGTGTATGGATTGCACGACTTTGCGGTCAGCACGGCCTATGAAACGCTCGGCATATCAGATTTTTGGACGAGGTCGCGGGATAGGTGATGACAGGAGATGCGGGTGGGAGTCTGGCAGGAATATGCCCGCTCCGCCTATAAAAGAGCCTCACTCCTCCATAGCCGAATGAGCTACGTCTCCCAGTTTCCCATCAGATAAGCGGAGTATCCGATCCGCCGAGGCAATCGTCTGTCGGCGGTGCGCGACCACTATTCGCGTCACCCCCAGCGCCGATATCGCCGCATTGACCAGGCGCTCTTTATCTTCGTCCAGGTGTGACGTCCCTTCATCGACTACGAGAAGGCGAGGCTGTCTGTAGAGGGCGCGCGCCAGTATCAGGCGTTGCTTCTGCCCGCCTGAAATCGCAGCGCCCATGTCGCCGACCAACGTTTCATAGCCCATGGGCATGGCTGCGATATCGTCATGCAATGCCGCAGCTCTGGCGGACGCGATAACCCGGTCCATGTCCGATAACTTATCAAAAAGCGCAATATTCTCGGCGATCGATCCGGCGAATATTCCCTCATTCTGCAGGACGGCGCCGACTTGCGCCCGATAGCTTTTCAAACCGAACGCTTCGAGCCGGATACCATCGACAAACACGGCGCCTTCCGATGGTTCGATGAGACCGAGAATGATCTTGATGAGCGTACTCTTGCCCTCACCGGACGGCCCGGTGATTGCTACATGCTCTCCGGGCTCGATCACGAGGTCGACCCCGGACAGCACATAGGGATCCGTAGGCGCATATCGGAAAGCCACGCCGCGCAGTTCAACCCGGCCCGACAATGTCCTGGCCGATATCGCCTCACGACCGAATGCCTTGTCCTCGTCAGTGAGCATGATGTCGGCAAGGCGATCCACATGCAGCCTAAGCATCCTGAAGGCGATGATCTGGTCCAGCAGGGACGATGTCCGGCGCAGGAACTGGGTCTTGTAAGCCATATAGGCAAAGACCATGCCCAGGCTGAAATCGGCAGACAGCGCGAGCCCGATCGCAAGATAGATGGATATGACCGACTCAAGGGCATTCAGCGATGTACCGACGGAATCCTGCCACACATTCACCCGGGCGACGGACAGATTCGCCGCGACGGAATCGGCGAGCCGGCGCTGCCAATATTGCAGCCGATCGTCCTCTCCGCCCAGAACGCGCAAGGTCGTTATCCCCCTGAGCGTCTCCATCATTACCGATTGTTCCCGGCCAGCCATCGCGATGGCCGTCTCTTGGGCACGTTGCTTTGGGGCAAGAAATGCCATCTTCCCGATCAAAATCATCACCAGAAAACCGATGGCCACCATCGACAATTGCAAGCTGTACGTGAGCATCACCGCCAGGCTGAGCGCGCCAAGGCACCCGTCGATGAACGCGCCGATACTGTTTTCCGTGAGGAATTGCCTGATCGGGACGGTCGACTGGAGTCGCGACATCACATCGCCGATGTGCCGCCGCTCATACCAATCAATGGGCAATCGCAAGAGCTTGCGCGCGACATTGACGTAGAGCGTGTGGCCGACCGCGGCATTGGCGAAGGCGATCACCAGGGATCGTAGAAGCGAGGTCAGCGCATTGGTGGCAGTCAACAGGGCAAAGCCGATCGCCAGTACAGTCATCAAATTCAGGCCGCGCGACGGCAGCACGACATCGACCGCAAATCGCAAGTAAAATGGGGAGATCAAGGTATACAGTTCGAGTAATATGCTGAGGGTTAGTATTTGGAACAGCGAGCGGCGCATTCCCGAAGCGCCCTGGAGCAATTTGATGGGATCGAGGCGCGGTCGCGGCTGCGCCTGATCGAATTGCCTGACCTGCCGCAATTCTAGAGCTATGCCGGTAAAATGCTCGGACACCGCCTCCAGGGGGAGCCAGTCGGATATTCCCTCGGGATCATGAATGAGAACCTTGTCGGCCCGGATGCGCTCGACGACGACAAAGTGGTTCATGTTCCAATGCAGAATGGCCGGCAGGTGGATATGCGCAAGACCTTCCAGCGGGATGCTGATGGGTCTTGCGGAAAAGCCGATCGCCTCAGCCATGTGCATCAGAAATTCCAGCGTGCTTCCACGGCTGGAAGCGCGAAAGCATCGACGCATTTCGGGAAGGCTGATGGGGTTGCCGTGGTAATTGGCAATCATCGCCAGCGCAGCGAGGGCGCATTCGCCCGATTCCGTTTGGCGCACCATCTCGACGCGCGAGGAACGCCGGCCCGCGATAGGGCAAGTGAACATCACGGATTGCGCGGCAATCGGTCTGGCGCCGGAGCGGCACGATCTGCTGGCTTGTCCAAGCGCCGGCCGGCGACGGCTTCAAACGAGACATCGAACTGAACCAGAATGATCGCGTAGAGGCCGACCAGTTCGGCTGACAGGACGGCGCCCAGCAGGACAATCCACGTCCAGGGCATCGCGGGAATCTTGATTGCACTATCCCGTGCCCGGCGCGCGCGGAACATTTCGGATCGGAACAAGGACGATGAGCCGCTGCCCTGTACGCCAGCCTCGGGAAGGGGCGGCGGTGGCGCGGAAGCGAGCGGGCACATGTTCAGCGCGCTTCGGACACGTAATGCGATCCCACCAGATCATCCATCCTGGATATCCGGGAGGTTCGGTCGTGGTCGCGGTAGCGGGAATCCGCCTGTTTGCGGGCCAGCGCGCCAGCAGAGGATAGCAAATCCTTCAGCGTGAAAGTCACGTCCTTGTCGCTCCAGTCCTGCAGGGTCCCGTGAATGAGAAAATGGCAGAAGGCGTGGGCTATCTTGTCCCCGGGCGCACAGTCCTCGACGAACAGGAATTGCCCGGCTTCGTTCACTTCCAAAAAGACATGATCGCCAGCGGGCGTGACAATGAAGTCGAATGCGCCATAGGATATGTCCAGCGCCCGCATCAGATCCTGACAACGGCTGAAGATTTCCGGCGGCAATCGATAATTGTCATTATTGTCTTTGAGAAGGCGCTTTCCGCGCCAGTCGACAACCGACAAAGGGTCGCTCTGGGAATCGATCTTTATACCAAATTGCCGACCGCCGAAGATGATCACCCGGGCTTCAAACGCCTTCTCGACATAGGGCTGGTAGATGGCCGGGTGCAGGGACAGCGCATCGGGCGGCAACGAAGCGACCGGCGGCATGATCGAGGTATAGGCAAAGGCCAGACTATCTTCGCCTTGCCACATCTGCGGAATGAGAGGTTTACAGATGATTCGACCGCCGTGCTCGTCTTGGAAGCGTCGGATTGCCTCAACGTCGTTGGACTGCAATGTTGCGGGTACCGGCAGGCCGACTTTGCGCGCCTGCCAGAGCTGCAGCACCTTGCTTTCCGCCGCCAGCTTTCCCCAATATCCGTTGACCATGACACCGGGCCGCTGGGCCGCAAGACGATCCAGAAAGGCAAAAAGCGACGCGCGATAGGCGGTCATTATGTTGGAGACATAGGCCTTGTCGCTTTCCTGAACGTCCAGCAACTTTACCGACGAGCCACCTATGCGCCGCAGCCAGACCCGATCATAAGGGATATCTTCATCAAGGAGCGCGGCGCCATCGACATAGAATGTCGCCTCATCGCCCAATGAAATCGTATGGGTTTCGTGAACAGGCATCATGCCGAAGCGGAAGATGCTCGGCGTTGCGCCCATCATCTCGAGGCCCGTCGCGATGAGATGGGCGTGCTCATCGTTGAGCTTGGTCACAATCAGAATGCGTTTGTCCATCGCTTGCACCTCGCTCGTCAATCCAGTGATGTCATTGTCTGCGATAGGGCGCTGATGCTGCCCGACAGCGCGTCGGCGTCATCGACATGCTCCTGAAGCGAAATCGCAAATTCGACTATGGGGTGCACACCATCCAGATAAGCCTCCCAGTCGCCGGTTTGAGACAATCTGCGCAGAAGCCCCAGCTTGAGATAGGACGCGCTGTAGAAGCTCGGTCCAAGCGGCAGAAAAGGGGCGTCGACCTGGTCCCGGCGGTGCAGCGACGCGTGAAACAGCGATCGCGCGACACGGCCGTTGCCATCATCGAGCGGGTGATAGAGGACGAATGTGGCGTGGGTCAGCACTGCCTCCTGCACGGGGGTAAGGTCCTCACAGCTATGAATGACCTCGATCGCCTCAGGCCAGGAGGGAATGTCGTCCAATCGCGCATATCGCATTGGCGCAAGGCCACAAATGGCCGGCTTGTCGACGCTCGCGCTTCGCATCTTGCTGCTGGTGCCGGTCAGCAACGCGGCTGCCCGCTTGATCCAGCGCTGGTCGATCTGCCAAGCGGAGAACCGCTGCCAATTGGTATATACAATCGGTTCGATGCAAGGCCTGACCAGAAACCGATCGAACTGCGGCGCTTCGAAACCGGCGGGAACGGAAAAATCGAGCGAGCCTGGAACGCGCAACCCGGCCCGCAACAGCAATGCGCATTTCGCTTCGTTGCCGAAGCAGCGCCAGGGGGAATGCCTGTATTGTTCGTTGAGCCGGACGATCCGGTCTTCGAGGGACCGCCAATCGAGCGCATGTCTATTTCGGTATCGGAAGCCGGGTGCAACAGGCGACCAGATTTTCCTATCTTCCGTGTCCCCTGTTGCTGGGCTTGGCATCGTCACTGGCAATATAATCTTCAACTTCAGTCGCAGCTGACATCCCAGCTTCCATCGTCGTCACATCGATCCGACGTATCCCAGGGCGAACCGCCGGCGGTATCGCAATAAGTGGGCTCGGTGGTGACCTCGGTATTGCCCTCACCGCAGGTTTGGCCACCAGAGACCATTTTGATTTCAGAGATCGTTAATTCTCGGGCAAGCAGTGAATGAATCGATCGAACAGAACCGGACATAAACAGCTCCTGTCTTGCGAGTAGCCACTGGTGTGGCACAGGAAGGATATTTATTTTTGCAAGTGCAAGTCAAACGGATTCACCACGCAAGCAATATTGAATAATGATTACCTTCCAGGTAACCTTCGTTCCGACTGAAAAGACTGCATTGTCATCCAACTTTGAACAGGCATGAAATGCTCCGGCATCCCTTTGTCTCCTTTTCAGGGAGTGGCGCTTTGATGCGCTGGAAAAGGCGGTGCGAGTCATGCATACTCCAACTCTATCAACCTTGAGCGCGCGTAGCGCTGGATCGCGAGGCTTAATGCATGCCGATCGGACGTTGGTCTTGCCTGAGCATCGCTGCATTGCTCGCGCAGTCGTTGTTGGTTGCAGCACCAGCACTCGGCTCTCAGGCAGATGATGTCGCCCGCGCCCCGGTCGGCGGGAAGGCCGACCCCGATATCGTCGTCACGGCGCAAAAGCACGCGCAGAAGCGTAGCGGGTGGAAACGGGCCGAAACCGATCATGTCGTCATCTTCAGCGACGGAAGCGAACCCGAACTGGTCCGGATCGCGGGCAATGTCGAGCGGCTGCACGCGCTGATGACGCGGCTCTACGGCGCCGCCGGACAGCAAGATGGTGCGCCGAAGCTCGAAATCACCCTGTTCGGTTCGCGCGGCGATCTGGACGAATTGGGCCTGCGAAACATCCGCGCGGAAGAAGGTCCCTACGCTAGGAGCTTTTCGGACCAACGCTATTACGACCCTCGCGCGGGCGGCGCGGTGCTGGCGGTCGCCCGCAGCGACCAGCTTGTCGATCTCAATACCAGCCTTGCCCACGATCGTTTCTGCGAGGATTTGGCCGCACAAGGCACGGACTGCATCGGAAAGAGGGAGCCCTACCTTCCTCCGGTGGTGAGGCCCTGGGAATCGGTCGTCTACTCTGCCGTCGCGCAGCACTTCATCCTCTCGAATGTTCCGGCTCCCTATCCCCGCTGGTATCTTGATGGGATAGGCGCGCTGTTTTCGACGATCGAGGTCAGAAAAGACGGTTCGCTCGATTATGCCAAGCCGCCCGAACTCTCTCGCCAGGTCTTCCGTTCCTACGGCGATGTGAACGCCCGGGACGTACTGACTGGCGGCTACCTTGACACGCGATCGCGCCGGATGACCTGGACCCCTTACCATGCCTGGCTGATCACGCATTTCTTCGTATTTTCAAATCCAAAGCCGGCGCTCCAGGCGCAGTTCGCCCAATATATGGCCGCGATCAGGCAGGGCGCGTCCCTCGCTGAAGCCGCCCGGGCCTTCAAAGATCCCGGGAGGCTCAATCGAGAGATAATGGGTTACGCTTCAAGAGCGAAGGCCTATGCGACGGCCGCGCCATCCGTTGTACAGGGAGCGCCGTTGGTGACCGTGCTTTCGCCGGTCCAGGTTACCGCTGTCAAGGCGAAGCTCCGGCTCGGCAATCTGCCACCGCCCGATGCTTCCGCTAGCCTGCGGAACACCGACCAATCTCGATCTGCCGCGCTCACTTGGATATCCGCGGTGCGGGCGGAAGCGAACAAGGCACCCTTTGATGTCGGTGCGATGCTGGTGGCCACGGAAGCGGAGTGCCGCGCTGCGCTTGCGCGCGAATGCCGCGGCGATGCCGAACGCATTCTGGCCCAGGACCCCTGGAACGTGCGGGCGCTGGCATGGAAAGGCATTGCTCAGACAGACGAGGCCTTAGCCGGCCCTGCCGATGCCCGCGAAAGCGCTCTGGCCGCCGCGCGCGAGACGATCGGTCGCGCGCTTCAAACCGATCCTCGCGATCCTGTCGCTGCGATCGCCAATTTTCAAAGCTACGCAAGAGTTGGCGCGAAAGTGCCGGATAGCGCGCTGGCGATCCTCGCCAAAGTCGCCGCAGCGGTTCCGGGAGCACCTACACCCCGGATACTCCTGGGCAGCGAGTTGGTTCGCCAGGGCAAGTCCGATCTTGCTCGCAAACTTCTGGGGCCGGTGCTCTACGGTCCATATGACTCGCCCGAAAAGAAGGCGGCGCAGGCCCTGCTATCGGCCTCGGCTTCTACTGTCGGAATGTCCACCCGTGCCGGCGGATAGGCGCATGACCTAAGCACCCCGCGCGTCATGGCCCACCTATGCGCTGGCCGCGTCGACTATGGTTGAATGACCCTGTTGCAGCAAAAAACGGCCTCGCCGCAGGCGGCGCCTTGACTTTCTCGACGACACGGATCCCTCGCTCGTCGCAGCCGAAAAAATCTCAGCGGCCGGCCACGATGTGGGCGTGGAGGCTCCAGCAATGATGCCGGCAGGCCGAAAACGCCCTTGCTGTTTTGAAATGCGAGTCGTCCAGAGAATATCTGGGCATCGGAATGCCCTCACGCAAAGTCTTTTCCCGACGTGCTTGCCCATGCCTGCCGACCCGGCGGCAAGCACCATCCACACCACAGTTGATGTTGCCAGACATGGCGTTTAGCGCGTGGAATTGACCGATAACAGCGTCATACGTTGCAACGCATGGCAGCCTGATCAACCCGGCATAGCCGTAGATCGACGTGGCCGCGCCCTCGATACTACACCACGCAATGGGGCACGGTCCCGTCAGCCACCATTGATTTTGTAGATACGATGCCTCGCCGGAAGGTTGCAGGACTGATATTATGCTAGGCGCAATGAATTTTGGAAATGGTTGTCTAGGATGTCACAGACCAAACCGAGATTAATGGCACCAACAACAGATGCATCCATTCTGGCGCTCGAAGCTTGGCATGTTATTTCTTCCCGCACACGCAACTGCCTGGGCCAGTTGGACAAACCGACCGACCTCGCATCAACCGTAGCGGGGGTTCCTATCGAAAAGATGCAGCTGAGCCATTTGTCTCGTTGCGAACGGGCGGGCATCTTGCGTCTGCCCAATCTTGGCCGGGTCTGCTACTGCGAGATCGCGTCCGTCATGGATCGCTATGGTTGGCGGTTTCACGATCAATGGACCGGTAAACCGGAACCACCGGCACTCGACCTTTTGGGACCTGCGCTCCCCCGTCATCTGCACATGATCGCTCAGGCTGCTGCCAAACGATCGGAGAGATTTGCAATCGGCGAGACGATGCTGCGGCTTAACGATGAGGAAGGCCTGAGCGGAGCGGAAATCGGCAAGCATTTTGGAGTCACAGGCGCAGCAGTCCATGCGAACGTCCAGAAAACCCGGCGTATCCTGGATTTGCGGGCTCGCCTACCGCTGCCACCAAGTCCCGCAGTGTCGTGAGGCATTGCACAAAAGCAACTCGAGAAGCGCGTCACCTCAATGAGCGCCCCCAGGCATCAAGTGGCTATGCAACGGAACCCGATATTTCTCAGATCGCTTCATGCGGTCCTCGACATGCCCCTCAAGGTTGTCGCGCTTCAGCCAGGCTTGGCAGCACCGACATAGCGAATGGCATCCTGTACCGTATCGATCTTCTCGGCATCCGCATCGGGTATCGTAATGCCGAACTCATCTTCGAGCGCCATCACCAGTTCCACGACATCAAGGCTGTCGCCACCGAGGTCATCTAGAAAACTGGCCTCGGGCGTCACCTTGTCGGGGTAGACCCCCATATGCTCGATCACGATTTTGATAACACGTTCGGCGATGTCGCTCATATGGCCTCCTGAGTATGATGTCCGATGTCGGCGGGCCATTTTATGGCTGGCCCCGCGGCGTGTAGCGCCAATGTCTCAGGATCAGCGCTTGCGCACAAATTCGGCGCGCAGCACCAGACCCTTGATGCCATCATATCGACAATCAATCTCCTGCGGGTCGCCGGTCAGGCGGATCGATTTGATGACCGTACCGCGTTTCAACGTCTGATTGGCGCCCTTCACGGTCAGATCCTTGACAAGAGTAACGCTGTCTCCATCCACCAGCGGGTTGCCGACGGCGTCGCGCACCTGGACGTCGACATTTTCCGCCTTCCGGTGAGCCAGATCCGCGGCGCTCAGCCACTCGCCGCTCACCTCATCATAGACGTAATCTTCGCCTTCTTGCATCATTCGCTCTCACTCATTTCTCTCATGGTAGCGGAGGAGGCGACTTCCCTCAGGCGCACACCGCGCCCCCTGCCCTGACTGAGTGCATCGTCGCCGATCAGCTCGATGCCCCCTTGCTCCAAAGCTGAAATCACTCTGACGAGAGTATCCACGACACAGCGCACCTGTCCGTCTGAGGCTTCCATGCGCTGGATCGTCGGCACGGAAACACCTGCCAGCGCGGCCAATTCCTTCTGGTCGATCCCGAGCAAGGCGCGCGCCGCCCGCATCTGCTGTGACGTAATCATGCACCCTTATGATGCGTGGGATATCAGAGTTCAACCTTACGATTCGACAATATATATGCTACGGGTGTTTGTCGGTTCAGAGGCGGCGTTGAACATAAAAAGCGATTCAAATGGGTGCGTCGGTGCAAAGGCTTTTGGCAGCAACACGGCTGTAGGCAGGAAGGCCGTCCACTGGTTCCTCAAGCGATGGCCCAGTGGCCGCGCGCCGATCTCGCCCCCGCCGATCCATTGCAACGCGAGCAGGCTGAAGATTCGGGGTTGGCGATGATGATGATGGTGTGCCTCGGAGCCCTGGACCGGACCTATGACGAGGTGACACCATGAAACTGCGACAGCATGTAAAGGAATTTCTCCTGCTTCAGAATATGATGCTGAAGGATTTCGTTCGGCAGGGCCTGGCCAACCAGTCGCTCGCCACCGAAGACGCGGCGCGATTGAGCCGGGTAGAAACCCTGAACATTCAAGAAATGGCCCGGTGGGACAGGGATCTGTCCGCTACCCGCAATGGCGCGACGCCCCCGCAAGAGAGCAATGGATGAACCGATACGATCGTAAGATTTGGGGATTGGCGGCGTGCTTCGCCGCGCTTGCAGGATATGTCGATGCGTTGGGGTTCCTCTATCTCGGCGGCTTCTTCGTATCGTTCATGAGCGGTAATTCCACGCGCCTTGCCGTCGGCTTGAGCACGCATTTGTCGGATGCGGCGACCGCAGCCGGATTGATCGCATCGTTCGTGATCGGGGTCATGCTCGGTTCGCTCTGTGGCCGGGTCATCCAGCACTCCAGGCACAGCGCGCTCATGTATCTGATCGCAGCCCTGCTCATGATCTCGGCGCTCCTCGCTATCATCGATGCCAACTGGGCAGCGGCCGCCGCCCTGGCCATGGCGATGGGAGCGGAAAATGCACTATTCGAGCGCGATGGCGAGGTGCAGATCGGTCTTACCTATATGACCGGGACGCTGGTTAAATTCGGGCAGCGCTTGCTCTCCGCGCTTATGGGCGGTGACCGCTTCGGATGGCTGCCCTATCTGTTGCTCTGGCTTGGCCTGGTAACGGGCGCCGTGCTGGGTGCCGTGAGCTATCGCCTGGTTGGAAATTCGGCGATCTGGGCCGCTGCTGGCGCGGCATTCCTGCTGGGCTCCTGGCTTCATCATCGACGCGTCCCGCTTGCGGCTTCGATGGCGCAGGCCCGCAAATGACCGATGGGCCATCCCGCTCGGCAGACATCGATCTCGATTTGCTTCATGACTTGGTCTTCGGCTTGCGCCTCGAACGTCCCGAGCCCGGCTCAGCTCTTCAAGGTCGATACCACAGCGCCACGGATATCCCGGTTACGCTTGATGCTCCATTCGGCCCGGCCGGACCAATGTTGTTCAGATTTGGTGATATGCTTTCACTTCTGTTCGGCTGGTCCACCGTTCAGAGCGCCATGCGTATCAGCGATCCGGATCACCTCCTGTTCGACTATACGCGCGTTATGATGGGCTTCAGGCTGTTCAGACCCAAGCCCAAACGTATAGAGATGATCGGACTCGGGGGTGGATCGCTGGCCAAGGCCTGTTACCGCTGCTTGCCGGACTGCGATATCACGGTGGTCGAGATTGATCCGGAGGTTATCGCCTTGCGAGAGAAATTCCAAATCCCGCCGGACGACCGTCGGTTTCGCGTGATATGTGCCGACGGCGTCGATTATCAGGCCACGGCAGCGACCCAACCCGACGTTCTCCTCATTGATGGATTCGACAGCAAAGGGCTGCCTCAGGCCCTGAGCGAACAGGCCTTCTATGATAGCTGCCGTGCCCGCCTTGGCGCCGGCGGCCTGCTGGTCGCCAACCTTTGCGACAACTCCAGGGCCTTCGCCACGCTTGTTCGCCGTATCGCCGGGAGTTTTGATGGACGGGCGATCGCCATTCCAGCGGAGCGGCGCGGCAATCGTGTTGTTTTTGCCAGCGCTGACCCTGCCTTCCCTCCCTCGTTCGAGGCACTCAAAAGCGCTGCGCGGCATCTGCCATCTGGGGACACGGTTGATTATCCGGTGAAGGCGCGGCGGATCATACCGGCGCTCCGTCGTTGGGCGGAGCTTCAGCCATCTCGGACGACCAGGCGCTAGGTGCATCCCGATGCTCAGCGCAACTTGAATTCCACAGGAATGGTAAGTTCGACAACTTCAGGCCGATCAGCGGGTATTGCTGGCAGTGGCTGAGCGCGCTGAAGCGTATCGAGCGCGGCCTGGTCGAGGTCGAATGAGCCGGATTTCCGCACGATGGTCGAGGACAGCACCATGCCAGCACGGTTCATCTTGAACCGAACATAGGTGACGCCTTGCTGGCGGGCCGTGCGAGCGCGGGCCGGATAGCGACGGAACCGCTCCAGATGGCCAAGGATCAAGGCTTCCCAATTGGGCTTTGCGTCACTGGCAAGCCGGTTGACCGATGGCGCGGCGATACTTTTGGGCGCGGTAGTCTGGGGCACGGGCGGGCCGGGATCGACAATCTCGACCGGCTTTTGCATGTCCGCCTTGACCGATGAGGTCGTGGGAAGCTGGATGAGGGGAACGGGTAGCACTTCGCGCTTCGGTTCAGGTTTTGCTTCCTGTTTCTCCACCTGATCAGGGCCGGGAGCCACCTCACGCACAGGTTCGGGGGGAGCGGCCAACGGCGCAAGATACACGACCGTCAGCGGCTGCGAAGTCGCAGCGATACGGGGATGCACCACCTTCCACGTGAACAGAGACCCGGCAAGGACCAACCCAATAATCGAGGCAGTGCCGGCGAATCCGAACAGGCGAGTTCGCCAGTCCGCCGGTTGATCGCAATAGCGGCTAGAGCCGCGCGACATATCGCCGACATGAGGGCATGCCATGGATGGATCCGTGGCCCTTCCGCGCTGTGGCGGGATGTCGGGATGATAGGATCGGAAGCTGACATGGCCCTCAAAGAGGCCAGGTTCATCATTGGCCGCTGCGAGCTGCGTCCTTCGATAGCTGCCTCGCTTCATCGTAATGCTCCCGGCTCTGGGCGCCGAACGATCCAAATCGCCCAGAACAGCATGAATGCTACGAGCGCGCAGGAGAGGAAAATGCCGGGGCGGAGATGGAACCAGAACAGACCATAGCCCAGCGCCATACCGATACAGGCCGCGATCTTGGCATGGCGCGATACTGCCCGGTCTGTTCGCCATGCGCGCAAGCTCGGGCCATAGCGGGGATGGTTCAGCAACCATGCCTCGAGCCGAGGCGAGGACCGCGCGAAGCAGGGCAGCGCCAGCAGCAGGAAGTCCGTCGTGGGCAGCAGCGGCACGAAGATGCCCACGAAGCCGATCGCCACCAGCATCACCCCAAGCACGAGCCACCCTGCACGCGCCGCTCGCCCGCGCTGCAGGAGATCGGCCTGCGACGCTTCAGCCAAGACGCGCATCGACATGGGACTGAACCCGCGCGAAGGCGTTCCGCGCCCCGTCCTCGGCGCGCTTTTCTTCATCGTCGGTAAGTGCGACGGCATCCAGGGCGGCAACGAATGCACGCCAGTGCGGCGCAGGCCCTTCGGGAGCCGGGGCGAGATGGCGCGCACCGAGATCATCGGTCAGGCCGAGCTTTTGCGCCTCCTTGCGCAGCAGGGCGGCACCCATGCTGGAACCTTCGACTACATAGAGCCAGCCCAGCGCGGTTCCCAAGGCGAGCTCGGTATCGGGAACGAACGCGGGCGATCCCCCGTCCGGCGCTGTGACGCTGAGGTCCTCCATGTCGGCTACGACGAGCGGCAGTCGGCAGCGCTGCGCGAGGTCCGGAAAGGCTGCCTGAAGGCGCGGTTCCGCGTAGAGGGCCGCCACGTCGCGGTGAAAGAGAAACTGGATAGCCAGGAACTGTTTGTACCGCTCGATGCTGGCGAACGATGCCGCCGACATGATCGAGCGATCGACCCCCTCATGAACATCGCTGGTCAGCGCCTTGAGGCGCTTGGCGCGGCTCTCGATCAAGGGTTCGGTGATTGTCGCGGTCATGGTAATCGTCCTCCTGCTCAATGGAAAAATTGCGAAACATTGTGGATGGCTAGAAAGCATGGCTGAGCCTCACACTCGCGGTGGTGCGCCTGTAGGAATAGAGCCAATCGATGTTGCTCTCTACGCGGGTATGCTGCACCACGACTTCAGGAGTTAGCCCGGCAAATTTGAGCACCGGGAAACGCGCGATCGCGGTGGCATTATATTGGTCGTCGCTACGCTTGGCGGCGAAAACTTCGCTATAAGCGCGATTGTCGCGGTGACGGTAAGAACCGATCACGAGCAGGCTCGCGCTCCTGCCGAACGACTTGCTGACGCCGAGGCGACCTCCCCATTGCCGATAGGCATCAACGTTCGCCGGGGTGTCCTTCGCGACAAAATCCGGTCCGCCGAACAGGGTCAAACTCGGGGAAGCGAAGTAAAAGGCTGTCAGGCTGGCATCTGTCTGGGGGCCGTCCTGGGAAGTGAAGGCGCGCTGGCGATAGCGATAATCGCGAAAGTTTGCTTCAGCCCGCAGCAGGATGCTGCGTGATGCGGTATGCGTCCAATCCAGATTGGCACCCCAGGCATTGTAGAGCACCGAAGACCCGAAACTGCCGATGTCGAAGGATGGCGATAGCGACAGCGTGTTACGGGCGGACTGATATTGATAGCCGACCCGCGTGATAAGGGTTGCCTGAGAATAGTCGTGCTCGCTTGGATAAATGTCGCCGAACAGAAGCGCGCTGGCGCGCACGCCATGATGCCCGGAGATCGGAATGCTGCGTCCCAGCGTCCCTTCGAAATTGATGCCCGTGGCCTTGATCGGATCGGGCACCTTGCGGTCGATCACGCAGGTGCCGTCATCGGTCGCAAGAAGGCAGGTATAGCTGGCTGAGGACTGGTTGAGATTGGTGCTGTAGCCCGGGCCTATGGCTATGGTGCCCTGCCAGCCTCGCCTGCGCTTGAGGGCGGTCAGGAAGGCATCCACGGTACGAACCACCCCTGCCGACTTCTGGCCTTCGGCGACGAGTTGGTCTCGAACCTGCTCGAATGCGCCCCGCGCCTCACGATCCTTGCGGTTCTCGAACAGGACGCGGGCCAGTTCGAGCTGTCCGGACAGGAGTTCGGGATTGAGCGACACCAGTTCGCGGTAATGCCGCTCGGCCTCGCCCAGCTTGCCGGCCTGTCGCGCGAGCGCGCCCTTCGCGAAGAGCACAAGCTTCGGATCGCGATCGGGATAGCGCTCGTAGGCGGCGAGGAACCGGCGCACGTCAGCCCATTGCTGGCGCCTCACAGAGATAAAGAGGGCCTCGCCCATGTCATTGACATTATCGCCGACAGAATAACTCTTCCCGTCGATTTCCAGCGAGGTTGGCGGCCCGTCCAGTGCGTCGGCATCCTTCAAAATCTGTAATTCCGCCTTGCGCTGCCGCCGCTGTATCTCCTGGTCGAGGCGCAGCCGGGTGTCCTGCTCGCCAGCGTTTTGCGCCAGGGCGAGCGAGGGAAGGCATGCAGCGCCGGCGCACAAGATGGGGGCAAGACCCTTCCGGCGAATTTTGATGGAAGTTTGTCGAATCCGCATGCGTGGCTTCAGTCTCGGCGTGCTGCTGCAAAGAGAAGCCAGAGCCGGGAAACCCGGCCCTGGCCCCTCTCTTCACGGCAACGGGTTACTGCGAACCGCCGAAAGCGGCGTCATACTGGCGATTGCTGAAGGTCGCGACCCCAGCCAGCGCCTGCGCGGCGGAACCGAAGAAGCTGCCGCTCACGTTGCCGCCCGTCGCCAGCGTGGTGCTGGTGCTCGGATTGGATGCAGTCGCGCCGGCCCCGGAGAACCCGCTGCCGGAGATATTGGCAGTGCCGATATTGAGCGCGTAGTTCGCCGACGAGATCGAGCCGGTCAGAGTGCCAGCGCCGAAGTTGGCGTTGAACGACCCGTTCAGCTGGCTGTTGCTCGCGAAGTTGCTCAACCCCTGGACGCTATAGGTCGCCGTGCCGCTGGTTGGCACATTGGCTGCAAGCGTGCCACCGGTGCCAGCATAGTACACGGTATGATCGCCGGCCGATGCCGAGCCGGTCTGGCTCCACTCGCCATAATAGACGTTCTGCCCATCGACCTTCGTCAAGTCGAAACGGCCATATTGCGAGTGATCGGTGACCGTCCCGGTAGGGTTGTTGACGGTGGTCACACCGGGTTCACCGGCGTTGACGACCACCGGAGGAGAGGCATTCTGGAGACCTTCGAAATCGACGAAGAACAGGCCGTTCAAGGAGGGCACGGTAATTCCGACCTTCCCGGACGTGTGTGGCCCGAACGGCACATTGCTGACACCGATATCGACATTGGTATCATCGCTGGTCGCGTAGGTGATATCCGACAGAGCGATCTGGGCCTGCGCAGTACCGGCCAAGGCAATGGACAGCGCCATGGCGCCAACTACGGCTTTGAGATGTACGAACTTCATCTTATGTACTCCTACGATTGGAGCACCTGATTTTTCAGGTGCCTATATCCAGGGTCGCTGCCGTCATCCCGATTGTTGAAGATGGTGGATGCGGTGGCGGCCCTGAATCTCGGGTCAGAACCTCCCGGTCAGGCTCATGCGCACCGTCCGTCCCGGAGCGGGCAGCATCGAGCGTGAGAGAGGGTCCATGTAATAGCGGTCGTTGAGGTTCGTGCCGGCCAGTTCGGCACTGAACCGCTCGTTGATCCGGAAGCGCGCGTAGGCGTCGAAGGTGATGATCTCGCCCCAGGTATAGGGGATGTTGAGCGCGCACCCGCCAACGCAGGTCACACCGGTGGTCCATTCCGCGATGGGGTCGGAATTCTTGTAGGCGCTGTACCAGATCGTCCGCCCGCCGACTTCGAGGCGCCGGTCGAAGAAGCGGCCACCGACATTCCAGTTGACGCTGGTCTCCGGCGTCGCCTGGGTCAGCAGGAAGCTACTCACAAAGCCATATTTGACGCAGTTTGGAACTCGGTATCCGCGCGAGATATCGATGGTGGCGGCCACACTCTCGTCACAGACCTGGTTCTTGGTCATATGACCGGCACTGATGTCGGTGAAGAAGCGACCATTGTCGAAGCGCGCCTGCAACTCGAAGCCGGCGATCGTCTGTTTGTCGATATTGCTGAACAGCAGATTGTTGGTGCGCTCGATCACATCATGCGTGGTATTGTGATACCAGGTCAGCTTTATATCGGCGCGTTGATCTTCGCCCCGCAATCCGAACAGCGGCCGCAAATCCTGGATGAAGGCGGCTTCCCATGACTTCATCCGTTCCGGTTTCAGATCCCACAAGGGACTGACCGAAGCGGAAAAGCCGATTGTGCTCTCGAACATGCTGGGCCAGCGCAGGGCTTCGGCATAACGCACATAGGCACGGCTACTGTCGCTCAGATAGAAAGTCGCCGATGCGCTGGGCACCCAACCATTCCCGGACTTGCGCTTGGCTTCAGTGATGGAGACGGGCAGGTTGTCATTTCTAACGCTGCATTGTCTCACATTCGCCAAGGCGTCGAGGAAACCGTTGATGCAGATATTGTCTGCGCGGCGGTATTTGCCGTTCTCATCCGGTACCCAGTCGGGGCCGGCATGGGTCCAGGTGAAGCTTCGGGGGTTGGCGGCGAACGCAGCCACTTCCCGAGCTATTGTAGGCTCCAGTTGGGACGGCAGCAATGCTCCGCTCGCGACGCGGGCGGTATAGAACTCACGGCGCGATGCTGCATAGGCTTCGACCGTGGATTCCGTGGTTATATAACTGCTTGAGTATTTCGTGTTCACATATTGGGTGATCGACCCGCCGCTATATTCAATCAGCCTGGGCAGGAAATCATCCTTCGCCCCATAGCCGGTATAGGCGATGCCTGCGTTAAGCTTGAGGAAACTGACTGGCTTCCATTCGCCGCTCAGATTGATGCGATATTCCTCGCGGCGACCCGCGCGCGGATAAGCCCGCCAACCGGGCACCTGCGTTGCGAGAAGATAGTCATCGTCCGAGCGCAGTTTCTCGTACTGCCAGTTGCCCTCTAGCAGGACGCTGAGTTTCGATGACAGATTGAACTGGTTGCTCGCACTGAAGCCGAAACGATCGTTGTGTGCGTTGGCGATCGCCGTGTTGACGATGATTGGGTTGGCGGACGAGGCGGCATTGGGAAAGCCGCCCGCGCTATAGGTATCGCTCACCGTGTCCGTCAGCCACGCCGTCGCCTTGAAATCGATGAATCGACTGTCCGGCTGCCATTTATACTCTGCATTATAGGCCTGGAGGTGAACTTTGCTCTCGGGCCACTGGATATTGCCGAACGTATAGCCGTTGCCGGTCGTCATGATCCGCGAAGGCATGATCTCGCCGAAACTGGATCGGGTATCGCGAAAGCCGATTTGCAGGGCCTGGTCGTTGGCGATGTTCCATGTCGCCTTGAGCATGACCGATTCCAGCTCGCTCGACGTGTTGGGCACCTCATTGCCGGGCTCGTAGTTAAGACCCAGCAGGCGAACATAATTGGCCGCATTGAGCGGGAGGCCGGCCTGCTGATAATAGTCGGCTTCGTGCTTGCCGGAGAAATAGTTGCCGCGCTCGCGGAACGCGTAGGCGCCGAACAGCTCCAAATCCCCAAGGCGACCCGCCGCGGCGATCCGGATCGCGCGATCGCCGAAGGAAAAGGCCTCGTTGTCGTCTTCCGTGCGCAAGTTCACCCGGAGCGAAGGGTCGCCATAGGGGTAGCTGGTCGAGAAGCCGGTGGGAAAGCCGGGTACAGTCCGATAGTCCTGCCCTGTCAGCAGCGTCGGCCAGCGCGGGTTGGTCGAATTGTTGCCGCCCTCCAGCTTGAGTTCCACGCCGAAGTTCTGGCCAGGCTTCAATATGTCGGCAGCGTCGAGCGTGTTGATGACGACCGCGCCACCGGTCGAGCCGTTGACCCCGCGTGTCGAAACAGGCCCCTTGAGGACCTGCACGCCGGAAATCAGGCTCGGATCGATGTAGCTGCGATTGCCAGCGCCGTTATAGCCCTTCCACACGGTCAGCGCCTGCTCAGTGCCATCGATGATGACCGGGACACGTCCTGGCCCCTGAATGCCGCGAATGCTGGGATCGAGCGCGCCACCGTTGCGCGAGTCGCCGCTGAACACATTGACCATGCCCTTGAGCACATCAGCCGTGTTGGTGCCCCTGTAGCGCTCCACCTCTTCGCGGCTCGCGAAAGTGGAGGAAATATCCTGATCGTAGATTTCGTCCTTGCGCCGAGCGTCGCGCTCTACGCCGGTTTCCTGTGCGGCAGCGAGGTTGCCCGTTTGCGCCCCGTCCACGCGCAGCGGGCCAAGCTGCACGTTGCTTTGCGCATTGTCGGAGGCTTGCGCGTTCCGTGGCGTCGGCGCAAGGGTGACGAACCCGTTGTCCAACCGCCAGGTGAGGCCCGTTCCCGCCAGAACGAGGCTCAGCGCCCGTGCATTGGACATCCGGCCAGACACGCCAGGCGACGATCGCCCGCGAATCTCGTCCGCATTCACATTGACCTGCATCCCCGATTGCCGCCCGAAGTCGGTCAGCGCGTCGCTCAGCGCGCGGGGAGGAATATTGAACTCCCTGGTGCTCGCTGCGCTGCCAGTCTGCGCGCTAGCCGCGTAAGGGGCGGCAACGCCCGCGGCAGCAACCGAAGCCAATAGCAAAGCCGCCAGAATCCGATCTCGCTTCTTACTTAATCTCAAAACCCCCGGAAACACAATTGCACGCCCCTTCCGCTCTTTTTCCCGGAGTAAGAAATGCAATTGCGACGCAATTGCATCTACCCCTATCTTAAAGAACAATCCAGGCGCGGTGTTTTTCGGAAAAAAATGCAGGGGACGGCGAAAAAATCGCAGGCGATGGCTATTCGGCTGAAATCACCGTGATCCACGGCGTGAGATTGCGCACCCTCAAATCCTGCGCCTTGGCGATCGCCTGCAGGGCGCGCACGGGCTCGTGCGCGTCATAGACGCCTGTGACGCGCCGTTTGGCAAAGCCCTCGCCAAAGCTCAGGATGACGCCGCTGTGCCAAGGCTTCAGGGCGTCGATCACTTCCATGACCGGCCTGTCGCTGACGACGATCTGGCTATCGGTCCACGCCGCGATCTGTGTGGGATCGATGCTGCTTCTGGCGGCACTGGCGTCATCGCAGCGCAGGCTGAGCGCATCTCCAGCCATCAGCGCTTCGGTCAGACTGGGCTGATCGTTGCAGGAGACGCGGACATGCCCGTGCTTTACGGTAACAGAGGCCCGCCGATCATCGATCCGGCTGACCTCGAAGCCGGTACCCAGAACCGTAGTTGTCGTATCGGCGGCGGCAACCTGGAACGGGCGATCCGGATCGGGTGCCACTTCAAACCAGGCCCTGCCTTTGAGGAGTCGAACTTGTCGTTGCCCGCCCTTGCTGACGTCAAAGGCGACAGCACTTTGCGGGGCGACAAGCATCGTGCTGCCATCCGCCAGATGGACCTGCTGTATCTCGCCTGTTCCGGTCGAAACGTCAGCGCGCAGATTGATGAGCAGGCCGGGGCCGGCAACAATAGCGAAGCAGGCAGCGACGGCCAGAGCGGCAATTCCGACGCCATGTCCCCTACCCTTCCGCACGAATGGAAGAATGATGGACTTCTTTCTTCGCCAGCGGTCCGCGGGAGCGGGTGGTGCCGTCCGGATCACATGGCTGATGCGCTGCGTCTCTGCCCAGGCAGCCCCATGGACGGGATTTGCGTCGAGCCACGCCGAAAACTGCGCGCGCATAGTCTGATCCTCAGGCTCTTCCTGAAGCAGGATAGCCCACCTGGACGCCTCGCGGTTGGCTCGACCGCGTTCAGCCCCATCTCCGCCAAGTCCAGCGCTCATGATTGCCCTTATTGCCGGGACCGCTATCACAATGGCCCCTTATTGATTAAACAAATGAGCGGGAGGATTTTTCGGCGGCGCACGAAATTTTCTCATGCCGATCCGCGATCCGCTCCTTTGCGGCAGCGCTCGATTCCGTTCAGCACCAGCGTGTGCGCGGTAGTGGTGGAGACCCCCAGATACGCCGCGATATCCTTGAGCTTTTCGCCGCCGATCCGGTGCATCTCCACCGCAGTCCGCATATCGTCGGGCATTCCCTGGAGCGCGGCGACGATCCGAGCATAGTCATCACGTGAAATCGCGGCGGCCTCCGGGTCCGGCATATCCGAGGGAATGTCGCTTGCCCCCGTTCCGCCATCCGCGTCGAATATGCGTGCCTCGATCCGTTTGCGTCGGATACGGTTCAGGGCGAGGTTCCGCACGGTCATGCGCAGATAGGCCATCATTTCGGCAGAAGGAAGCCTGGCTGCGCCGGCGGCGCGCAGCCAGGCTTCCTGGACAATGTCTTCTGCATCGCCCCCCTCGCCAGATATCCTTTTAGCGTAACGGATGAGGGATGCACGGTGCGAGAGGAAAAGCTCGAGGGAGGCCTTCCCATCCGGCACACTCAGTTCCCTTCACTCCGTCAAAATTCAGCCTGTGCTAGCATCATTCATTAATGCGAGTCACTTGCAAATATTGGGAAACGGCAGCGGCACTAGTCGCTCTCCTGCGCCAACTTTACCGAGATTCATTGTATAGCGGCCTCAGCTTCTTACGAGGTGCCTGAAAAATGGGCCGCAATCGTGCTTCAGGTCGCATGTGGCAGTGTCAGACACGAACTCTCGTACGTTGCCGGAGACGTTCATAGAGCGCCACTTCAGCTTCATGCGAAATTTCGACGGTCACCGCGAAATCCTGCTGCCCCTCGTCTCCCGACCATCCACCCGCGCACCGCACCACCAGATAATAGGTGTCGCCGTAAGTGCTGACGTCGCGTGAAAATGTCACGGCCGCGGTCTGCAAGCTCGACCTCTCTCGAAGGGTCGAACTGGGCAAGAGTTTGCAGTTGAAGCGCGCTGCCATGTCGGGAACCGCGCCTTCCGCTACCGTCCGCCGACGGAAATGCTCGAAGATGTCGTCTGGCGCGCAACCACGAATGAGGCGAAAGTTCATCGAGACGCCATTATAATCCAGTCGGCTGTGCCGGACTGGTGGATCGTAAGCAAGGCTGATCCGGATCGTGCGTCGCCCCCGCTCGGTCTGGAATGGTTCGGGAATCGGGATCTGGTAGACCGCGAAGTGATCGATCGACAGCCTATCCTCGGCGTAGAGGACAACGCGCGCATCGTCGGAGAAAACCGCCCGCTCACTGTCCACTCGGCCGTACCCGCACATGGCCCGCTCGGCCGCATCGCCCAGACCCGCGAGGCGCCGGGTAGTCTCGGCGGGGATGGACGCACTGCCGGCCAGGAGCGCGCGTATGAGATTTGCGGAAGCGTCGGGGAAGCGCCCCAGAATCTGGCTGGCCTTGAAGGCAACCAACGGCGCGGCGTGCGACGTGCCCGAGCGCGCAGCGAACAATCGATCGACCGGCCGGTAATGGAGCGACATCACACCCGCCTCGGGCCGGACTTCGCCACCCTGCAAAGCAGCGGTCGGCCCGTCGTAGATCAGGGTACCGCCGACATCAGTGAAATCTGGCTTAATCGCGCCACGCACCCCCGGCCCTGCGCGGGAGAAAGGCGACGGCTCGAACATATCGGTGATAGGCCGCACGCCGACATTGTCTTGAGCACGTTGGCTAAGCCCATTGCCATGAGCGATCGCGCCAACTGTCACGATGTTCATGCCGCCCGCCGGTTCGCACAATCGGTTGGCGTCCTCCATGAGATAGGCCGGATAATCGGTGACGGCCTCCTCGATCCGCATCCCTCGCCGCGGCTGCCGATTTCCGGCGGCGACGACAATAACGACATCAAGTTCACGAACCAGTTCATCGAGGGTCTGCGCCCACGGACCAACCTTGCCGCCTTCGACCACCTTGGTGCGATCCCCGAGCGCGATAACGAAGATACGGCAACCGAACTCCTCGTTGAGGCGGGTGATGGCTTCACGCATGAGGCGCGGAGCCAAGCGGCTGCTCGGGAAATTGCCGGTGTTGTCGATAACCTTGGCGGAACAGAGCCGGGCCTGGCGAACCAAGCTCCCAGAGCCAAGTTGGGCACGCAAATCGCCGAAGGTCGCAATCCCTCCAACGAACGTGCCATGGCCATGATCATCGGCAGTCCCCAATGTATCGGGAATGGCGATTGAACCGACGATGATATCCTCGATCAGCGGATGGTCGTTCACCCCGCTGTCGATTATGCCAATAAGCGGCGCGTCATCGTCGAGTGCTTCAGGCTCGGGAAGTTCGGCGAGGGTCAGGTCGATATGCTGCGCGGTGACGAGATCAGGCTCTGGCGGTAAATCCACTTCCGCGATTTCCTCGATCGTCAGTAGCGTTCGTGCAACACCGCCATCGCAGCGTAGTCGAACCAAGGTCAGGTTGGGGCCGATGTGCCGGTCGAGTTCCTCGCCTTCGCGGGCCTCGGCATAGGCGACGATATCGTCGATCTTCCGTTCGCGCAGATCGCGACGCCCGAGATCCCATAGCTCGATATCGACGACATAAGATTCGCCAGGCTGGAAATCCTCGATATCAACCAGTCCAGCTTCGCGCGCGCGCATACCGATACGGTCGCGTGGGGCGACTTCGTCGATCGATTCGATATTGGCAATAAACCCGGCGAAGGAAGGATTTTGCTGTCCTGCAGGAGTGCCCTGGCCGTAGCTCTCCAGCTTGCGGCGGAATGCGGTCAATTCGTCGCTGGTGGAAAAAAGAACCAGCGTGCGATCCTCATCGATCGAGAGAACCGTGAGACCGAGCTTGTTCCATTCCTCCTCAAGCAAAGGCCCACTCATCTGGACCCGCAAGATCAACGCGGGATCGACAGCATCGGCGCGTCGCCGACGTTGTTGAACCGCAACTGCCTGATCAAGCTCCTGCCCTAGACGTTCGCTATGGGCGCCAGGATTGCGCGCCGGTGGCGGCCCGCCACCCCCGGTCTTTCGACGCGGCATTCGCTCGGGCAACCGGACAAGCTGCAAATGATCATATTGTGCCACTCGGGGCGAATCAGGCAGCGGTCATGCGTGAAGTCCGGCGCCGGCGACGACGCTCATCGGCAATGGCATCCAGAAAGTCCCTCTCCCTGACAATTTTTCTTTTATCGATGATCGACGCCTTGATCGCCTGAAGACACAGACGTTCCAGTTCAGCGTAGGAATAGCCCTCAAGCTCAGCAAGATGCGCTTCCGGCTCGAAGCTTACAGCAACGTTCTTGAAACGCATCTTGAGGAAGCGCGCGATCATCCTCACGTCAGGACGATCAAACCAGATCACCTCGTCGAAGCGGCGCCAGATGGCGGGGTCGAGCGATTGGTCGAGATTGGTGGCAGCGACCACAAAGCCCTTGGGTTGGATCCGGTCGATGAAGATCAGCAGACTATTGACGACGCGCCGCAGTTCATTGTGCTCACCATCCTCGTCACGCGCGCGGGCAAGGGCATCGAACTCGTCGAAAAACAGCACGGAAGGCTGCTTGCGGGCAAATTCGAAGATTTTGCGGACGTTGGTTGCCGTCTCTCCCAGATAGGATGAGATCAGCCGGTCGAGCTTTACGATGTAAAGCGGCAGGCCCAGTTCGCTTGCGAAAATTTCCGCGCACAACGTCTTGCCGCAACCGGGGGGGCCGCAGAAAAGAAGCTTCGATCGCACGGCGAGGCCCCGCCGACGGATCGTATCGGCCGCCCGGGATTCGCGCAACAGCCCCAGAAAAATGCGGATATTCTCCGGGGACAGGATAATGTCCTGTTTATTGTGGGTCGGCTCCACCAATTCAACGAAATCGCCAGCGGCTTCCGGGAACGGGATAAGCGGCGCCAGAGCCTTGGGACGTGAAGAGCGCGCAGGTCCAGCATCAAGCGAACGGCGAAGCGAACGAGCCAGAACGCGGTTGTTCTTCTTCTCCTCCTCACCGATGATCTGCTCAGCAACGGCTCGGAATTCTTCCTCCCGCCCGTAGCTCGCCAGCAGCTTTTTCATCAACTCACCGCGCGCCATCGTTCCTTGCCGTAAAAATTGCCTTCCGCGAGCATAGCCGGTCTACCGGATTTCGCCATATGTTTACGATTAAACTCAGATCGTTTTCCGTAGCGGCGTTTCGGTGAGAAGCTCTGCCGATCCGGAGATGACATTCCCCTCCAGGATCGCCCATCCCCATTGTATCTGCCAAGTTGCTCACGGCAGTGCGCGCTGAGAGGCAACCCGGCATCCAAAGCCCACACGTTATCGTGCAGCCAGGCGTTTGCGGCATGTGCGCCGAGAAACGGCCGGCAACTTGTTTGGCCCGCAAATGTCATGTTATCCTTCTTCCACATTCAGGAGGCAGAAAATGACCCGCGTTGCCCTGTACGCCCGCTATTCCGACGACAAGCAGAGCCCTGCGTCTATCGAGGACCAGTTCCTGATTTGCCGTGAACAGGCGGGGCGCGAAGGCTGGCGGATTGTGAGCAGCTATAAGGATGCAGCGATCTCGGGCGCTAGCGTCATTCTTCGTCCTGGTATCCAGGCACTTTTGCACGACGCCCAGATGGGCCGCTTCGACATTCTGCTCGCCGAGGCGCTCGACCGCGTATCACGCGATCAGGCGGATGTCGCGACTTTGTACAAGAACCTCCAGTTCGCCGGCGTGAAGATCGTCACTCTGGCCGAGGGCGAGGTTTCGGAACTGCATGTCGGGCTCAAGGGTACGATGAACGCCCTCTTCCTCAAGGACCTTGCGAAAAAGACCCATCGCGGTTTGCGGGGGCGCGTCGAGAAAGGAAAATCCGGCGGAGGGCTTTGCTATGGCTATGACGTCGTGCGGCGCTTTTCCAGCGAAGGTGAAGCGGTTCACGGTGAGCGCACCATCAACGATGCAGAAGCGGAAGTCGTGCGACAAGTTTTCCGGCAGTTCGCCAACGGTCTCAGCCCGCATGCCATTGCCTGCCGCCTCAACGACGCGGGGATTGCCGCACCGACAGGTAAACTCTGGACATCGACTACGATTCGCGGGCATGCGAAGCGCGGCACCGGCTTGCTCAATAACGAGCTCTATATCGGTAAGCTGGTCTGGAACCGGCTTCGCTATCTAAAGAATCCCCAGACCGGCAAGCGTGTCTCCCGCATCAATCCACAGTCCGAGTGGATCGTAACCGGGGTGCCTCATCTACGGATCATCGACGGCGACTTGTGGCAGGCTGCGAAGGCTCGGCAGGACCAGATCGCGGTTCAGTATGCAGGCGTCATCGAAGCGACACGCTCGGCCCACAATGCGATGAACCGGACTCATCGCCCCAAGAGCCTCCTATCCGGCCTTGTTTACTGCGGCTGCTGCGGCGGGTCTTATACCCTTCGCGGGCAGGGGCGGTTCGCTTGTTCGAACCATATCGACACGAGAAGCTGTTCCAACGGACATAGCATTGCGCGCGAGAAGCTGGAGTCACGTGTTCTCGACGGTCTACGTGACCGGTTGATGAGTCCCGAAGTAGCTGCTGAAGCCATTCGTACCTGCGTCGAGGAAACCAATCGCCTCAATCGCCAGCGGCGCGCCACAGACAGCGCAGATCGAGCTGAGCTCGACAAGGTTCTGAAGGCGATCAAAGGGCTGGTGACGCTCGCGACGGAAGGCAAGGGAACGCGCTCGCTCGTCGATCAACTGCTCGAACTGGAGGCGCGGGAAGATGCTATCCGCGCGCGGCTAGCTGCGGCGCCCGCCGATGTACCGGATATCCATCCTAACATCTCGGAGATTTATCGCCACAAGGTGGAGAGATTTGCCGAAGCCCTGGCTCATCCGGAGGAGCGCCAAGAAGCGGCCGATGCACTCCGCATGCTGATCGAGCGCATCGTTCTGACGCCTGGGGCGAAGCGTGGTGAGGTCAACGCGGTACTCCACGGTGAGTTCGGCACGATCCTCGAATGGCTGGAACAGCGCCAATCCGCCAAAAACGACACAACCCCCGACGCTTTCGCGTCAGGGGTGTCCGGTATGTCGGTTTCGGTGGTTGCGGGAGTAGGATTTGAACCTACGACCTTCAGGTTATGAGCCTGACGAGCTACCGGGCTGCTCCATCCCGCGCCACCAACGATAAAAGGGCGACCTTTTGGGTCGCCCTTTTTTTGACTGTGAATGGGTTTTGTGTCCGATATATGCGCGCGCTGCAATGCCTGGCGACGCCCTACTCTTCCAGTGCTTGAGCAATAGTACCATCGGCGCAGACTGGTTTCACGGCCGAGTTCGGGATGGGATCGGGTGGGTCACAGACGCTATGGTCACCAAGCAATGAAGCGGGCGCATATAAGGGGGTTTTAATCGATGCCGTGCACGGTATTTTGATAAGCTTGTATGTGAAGCTTCTTATCTGGGCTGGCTTAACAACCGACCATGTTTTGGCGGCCTGTTTTCCAGGGCTGTCATTGATGGTGGGACTCTACGGTTCCTTGTGGGAACCGTTTAAGCGCGAATAGGACAATTAGTATCGGTTAGCTTCATGCGTTACCGCACTTCCACATCCGATCTATCAAGGTCGTGGTCTTCGACCGTCCTAAGAAATCTTATCTTGAGGGAGGCTTCCCGCTTAGATGCTTTCAGCGGTTATCCCGTCCATACATAGCTACCCAGCTGCGCCCTTGGCAGGACGACTGGTACACCAGAGGTATGTTCAACCCGGTCCTCTCGTACTAGGGTCAACTCCTCTCAAATTTCGACGCCCACGGCAGATAGGGACCAAACTGTCTCGCGACGTTCTGAACCCAGCTCACGTACCACTTTAATTGGCGAACAGCCAAACCCTTGGGACCTGCTCCAGCCCCAGGATGTGATGAGCCGACATCGAGGTGCCAAACGATTCCGTCGATATGAGCTCTTGGGAATCATCAGCCTGTTATCCCCGGCGTACCTTTTATCCGTTGAGCGATGGCCCTTCCACGAGGGACCACCGGATCACTATGACCGACTTTCGTCTCTGCTCGACTTGTCAGTCTCGCAGTCAGGCGGGCTTATGCCATTGCACTCTAACAGACGGTTTCCAACCGTCCTGAGCCCACCATCGCGCGCCTCCGTTACTCTTTAGGAGGCGACCGCCCCAGTCAAACTACCCACCACAGAGGGTCCCTGCACCGGATAACGGTGCGAGGTTAGACATCAGAAAACAGCAGGGTGGTATTTCACCTATGGCTCCACATCAACTGGCGTCGATGCTTCAAAGCCTCCCACCTATGCTACACAGCTCTTTCCTAATGCCACTCTGAAGTTGCAGTAAAGGTGCACGGGGTCTTTCCGTCTAACCGCGGGTACTCCGCATCTTCACGGAGAATTCAATTTCGCTGAGCATATCCTGGAGACAGTGGGGAAGTCGTTACGCCATTCGTGCAGGTCGGAACTTACCCGACAAGGAATTTCGCTACCTTAGGACCGTTATAGTTACGGCCGCCGTTTACCTGGGCTTCAATTCAGTGCTTGCACACCTCCTCTTAACCTTCAGGCACCGGGCAGGCGTCAGGCCCTATACGTCGTCTTGAAGCCGACTTAGCAGAGCCCTGTGTTTTTGCTAAACAGTCGCTACCCCCTGGCCTGTGCCCCCCATAAGAGCTTGCGCTTATATGGGGCCTCCTTCTTCCGAAGGTACGGAGGCAATTTGCCGAGTTCCTTCAGGATACTTCTCTCAAACGCCTTGGTATACTCTACCATTCCACCTGTGTCGGTTTAGGGTACGGTCTATACGGAGGGGCTATTTCCTGGGACAACTTCACAGCCTGGAGCAATCCAATAAGCCCAGACCATTTACGCCATCCGTCACACACCTCCAGGCCCACGAATATTAACGTGGTTCCCATCGACTACCCCCTTCGGGCTCGTCTTAGGGGCCGGCTTACCCTGCTCAGATTAGCTTTAAGCAGGAACCCTTGGAATTTCGGCGACAGTGCATCTCACACTGTTAATCGCTACTCATGTCTGCATTCGCACTTCCGATACCTCCACGACCCATTACCAGATCGCTTCAACGGCCTACGGAACGCTCCGCTACCGCTCAGTCAAAAGACTGAACCCTAAGCTTCGGTGCATCACTTTAGCCCCGTTACATCTTCGCCGCAGGATCTCTTATTTAGACCAGTGAGCTGTTACGCTTTCTTTAAAGGATGGCTGCTTCTAAGCCAACCTCCTGGTTGTTTTGGAAATCCCACATGCTTTCCCACTTAGTGATGACTTGGGGACCTTAGCTGTAGGTTAGGGCTGTTTCCCTTTTGACGACGGACCTTAGCACCCGCCGTCTGTCTGCCGGACTAGACTCGTTGGTATTCGGAGTTTGGTTAGTGTTGGTAGATCTCGCGACCCCCGCAACCATCCAGTGCTCTACCCCCAACGGCAATCATCCGACGCTCTACCTCAATAGATTTCGCGGAGAACCAGCTATTTCCCGGCTTGATTGGCCTTTCACCCCTAAGCACAACTCATCCGACAATTTTTCAACATTGAACGGTTCGGTCCTCCAGTGCGTGTTACCGCACCTTCAACCTGGTCATGCATAGATCGCCGGGTTTCGGGTCTAATGCATCAAACTCATGGTCGCCCTATTCAGACTCGCTTTCGCTGCGCCTACACCTAACGGCTTAAGCTTGCTTGATACACTAAGTCACAGACCCATTATGCAAGAGGTACGCGGTCAGGTCTCAAGGACCCTCCCACTGCTTGTAGGCATCCGGTTTCAGGTACTGTTTCACTCCCCTCATCGGGGTGCTTTTCACCTTTCCCTCACGGTACTGGTTCACTATCGGTCATGTACGAGTATTTAGGCTTGGAGGGTGGTCCCCCCATGTTCAGACAGAGTTTCACGTGC